>JBCCDG010000168.1:0-8112 GCA_039030915.1 Pseudomonadota bacterium
CTGTCTTGCATCGCTATGATTCCGGTTTACGGCGCCGGGCGGCGCGCAATCCGACAGATTACCATCTGGGCCAGCTTCGGGCAGTCCCCGGCATGGCCAACGCTGCGACGCAGCATCTTGACTTGCCCGGATAGCTTCAGGGCCGAAGGGCTGGACCGTATCGCCGACATCGCCTTCGCGCGCGGCATGGTCGCCGAGATCGGCAACGGGCTGGCGGGCGAACGCATCGAGGATTGCACGGGCCTGATCGTCGCGCCCGGGCTGATCGACCTGCACACCCATGTCTACTGGGGCGGCAGCGCGCTCGGCGTCGACCCGCTGGCCTATGCGAAGAAGACCGCAGCCGCCACGCTGGTCGACACGGGCAGCGCGGGCCCGGGGAACTACGCGGGCTTCGCCACTCATGTCATCGCGCCCAGCCCCGTGCGCATCCTTGCCTATCTCCACATCTCCATCGCCGGGGTCTTCGCCTTCAGCCGCGAGGTCATGGTCGGCGAAAGCCGCGACCTCGCGCTCCTCTCCCCGCGCGAGGCGGTGCGCGTCGCGCGCGAACATCCGGACACCGTCATCGGCATCAAGGTCCGCCTCGGCCGCCGCACCTCGGGCGACCATGGCATCGCGCCCCTCGCCTATGCCATGGACGTCGCCGAGCGCACGGGCCTGCCGGTCATGGCGCATATCGACGAGGCTCCGCCACGCTACGAGGATCTCTGCGCGGCCCTGCGCCCCGGCGACGTGCTGACCCACGCCTTCCGCCCCTTCCCGAACGCCCCCATCGGGGCAGACGGGCGGGTGCGCGAGGCGGTGCTCGAGGCCCGCGCGCGCGGTGTCGTCTTCGACATCGGTCACGGCCAGGGCTCCTTCGCCTTCGAGACCGCGAAGGCCATGCTGGCCGCTGGCTTCGCACCGGACGTCATCAGCTCGGACGTCCATGCTCTCTGCATCGACGGGCCGGCCCACGACCTGGTCACGACCATGACCAAGTTCCTGCATCTCGGGATGGATCTCCCAGCGATCCTGCGCGCCTGCACGGCGGCGCCCGCGGCCGCCATTCGCCGCCCGGAAATCGCCCGCCTCGCCGTCGGCGCACCCGGCGACGCCTCGATCCTCGCGCTCGAGGACGGCAGCTTCGAGCTCAGGGACGTGCGCGGCGCGACCGAGACCGCCAGCAGGCGCATCGCCGCCCGCGGCCTCGTCCTGGGCGGCACGCTGCTCTAGCGCAGGATCGGGGCCTCAGCCTCGGCCCTCAGCGCCAGGGGCGCGGTGCCTCGGCAAAGGCGTCCCAGGCAGCTCGCGCCGCCTCCCAGTCCCGCAAGGCATCCGCATTCGCCGCACCGATGAGGCGGCCCGCGGCGCGGGAGGCCGCAGGATCGTCGGCGCAAGGGGCATCCGGGCCGAGGAAGAGCGCCTCCGCCATCGCCGCATCGTTGAGCGCGCCGAAGAGGTTCTGAAGCCGCCTCAACGGCTTGAGGAGCACCTTCACCCGCTTGGCGGGCCAGACCGGCGCCGTGAACTCCAACATGTAGCGCAGCGCCTTCACCGCCTTGCGAAGCTCGTGCCGCGCCTCGATGTCGAGGCTCTCGATACCGCCCTTGCCGACCCGCGCGCGCTTCGCCACCTTCGCATCCGCCTTGCGCATCGCCTCCGCGGCCAGCTTGGCGAAGGGCCGGGCAAGGCGCGCCGTCTGGTCATGGTCCGCGGGGTCGAGCCATCCCCTGAGCGCGACATATTCGGCGAGATCGAGCAGGAACGCCGTCGCCCGCGCGCCGGCCAGCGTCGCCCTCAGCCGCGCGCGCTCCCCTCCGGCCCGCTCGCCGAGCGCGGCTGCGAGCGGCGCGAAGCCCGGCTCCTCCGGCGCGCGTGCCGCTGCCGGCGCGACGAGATCGGCCAGCGCGACATCGACGTCGCGCAGCCGGCCCGTCTCCGCCCCCAGCCACTTGGCCTCACCCTCGAGCATCCGGTGACGCACGCCGTCGAAGGCCGGCCGCGTCAGCCGCAGGGCCGACCGCAGGCGCCTCAGCCCGATGCGGAGCTGGTGCGGCCCCTCCGCGTCGTCGCCTGCCGCCACCGCCTCCACATTGGCGACGATCTGCGCGAAGCATTCGGCCAGGATCTCCCGCCCCGCCGCCTCCACGCTCGCGTTCTTCGCGATCGCGGGCCTTTCGGCGTTGCGCGGCACCGCCGGCGCGACGGCGGGCGATCCGGCGGCGAGGCGCCTGCCCCTCGCCGCCTTGCTCAGCGTCGAGAAGCGGAGCGGGCCTTCGGGGAAGAGCCGCCGGGCAAGATCGAAGAGCGTGGTGGGGGGCCCCTCGATCAGCTCCAGCTCGAGCTCGTCCAGCGCCTCTGCACGCCCCTCCGCACGAACCTCGCCACGGTCGAGCGCGATCTCGATCCGGGCCGCCCCATCGACGATCTCCCAGACAGAGCGGCGCATATGGGTCTCGTAGACGGGCGCGATGGGCAGCCCGGCCATTGCCTCCCCCACGGTGCGGCGCACCGCCTCGTCCGGGATCGCGGCAATATCGACCCGCCCGCCTTCCGCCGGCGTGTCGACCTCCCGCGTCTCGCTGAGGCCCGCGCGCAGGGAGCGCGCCGCCTTCACGGTCTGTGTCCAGCGCTGCCCCTCCCGGCGGAGACGGAGCGCGATGCCGGCCTTCGCGAGCCCCTCCTCGGCGGTGTCGAGATAGATGGTGGCAAGCTGGCGCACCCGCGGCCGCGCGCCGCCCGCAAGCCTACCGATGCGGCGACGGAGGGCGGGCAGCGCGGCAGCGTCGACCAGCAGCTTGAGCTCGATTTCCGTCATCGCCGGCATCTATGGACATGCCGCCGCGGCCGGCAAGATTGCAGGCCGCGTCCCAGCATCAGGGACGCCTCAACCGCCGTCGCCGACGAAGCCCGCCTCCGCGATCGCCGCGAGCCCCGCGGCCTCGTCATTGTCCGACGTGTCGCCCGTGATGCCGACGGCGCCGATGATCGGCCCGCCCTCCCCGTCCCGCACCAGGATGCCACCCGGCACGGGCAGGACGTTGCCGCCGAAGGCCGCGGTCAGCGAGTTCATGAAGTAGCCCTGGCTCTCGGCGCGGTTCATGAGGGCGCGCCCGCCCTGTCCGACGCCGATGGCGCCATAGGCCTTGGCGTAGGCCATGTTGAAGCGCAGGTTCGAGGCGCCGTCCTGCCGCTCGAACGCCTTAACGTTCCCGCCCGCATCGAGCACCACGACCGAGAGCGGCTTCAGCCCCATTTCATGCCCCTTCGAAAAGGTACCGGCGATGATCCGGCGGGCCAGCTCTAGCGTGATCGTGGTCATGAATGCGGTCTCCCCTCTGCACCGTCAGCGCGGTGCGCCTGTCGTCGGCCCCTTTCTTGCGGGTCGCCTTGCCGCACGCAAGGGCTGGCGCGCGGGATCCGACGCAGCGGGAAACGGGTGAGCCGAGCTTCTGCCCCGCCCTGCAGATCGGGCGAGCGGCGGCGGCGCGGCGGGAAATAATGGCAACTGCCATATTCTCGCCCAAGATCCTTCGTATCGAGTTGCAACGATATCGGTGGTTGATCGGGTCTTCCTGACATGACCGTTCGGCAAATGGTGCGCATCGCGCGGGCTTAACGACGCCTCGCGCCGTTCCGGCCCCATTTCCCGGCCATCTTTCGCACGGGCGGGAGCCCAATCGGTGACGGCGGGACAATTGCCCGCATCTTCCTCATTTGCCTCAATTTCAACATTATCGGCGGTGCGTGATCGATCCGTGGTGTTGGATACCGATGCAATGTGACGCAAGTAAAGGAGTGTGTTGTGAGCTTGAACTCGAACACGAAATGGGCAGGTCTCGCTGCCCAAACGGCGATCGCGCTCGCCATGATGGGCAGCAGCGTCGCGAGCGCCGACGAGGTGATCATTACCAGTCGCACGAGCGGCGCGAGCGTCAACGGTGACCTGCTGTCCTTCAATGGCGAGATCTACATTGTCGATACCGAGCTCGGCCGGCTGCAATTTGCGGTCGAGGACGTCATCTGCGAGGGCGCTTCGTGCCCGGCGGTGGAGCTCGGCGAGCGGCTCGTCCCGGACACGCCGCTGGCGCCGGCCGTCACGCCGACGACCTCGGTCGCCAGCAGCGATAGCGACGACGATGATGACGACGACGAAATCACGATCGAAGGGTTCGAGCCGGATGTCGAGATGATCGCGTCGATCGGCATCGCCGATCAGTTGCTCCCGGTCATCGCGGAAGGTCTGGGCGCCAATATGGGTCTCGAGGCGATCATCCGCGACCAGGACGGCAATCCGCTCGTCGAGGACGCCCCGAAGAGCGCCGAGGAAGAAGGTGCCGTCCTGATCCGGTTTGCCGGCGAAGAGGAAGGCGGCAACGAGGCGGAAGAGGACGAGCTGGCCTATCTCATCCGCGTCGGTGAAGAGGAAGAGGCGGTAGACGAGCTCGCGGACGGCGACGTGGAGATCATCTTCCTGGACGAGCCGGCCGAGCCCGACGATGTCGCGGAAGTCGCCCGTGGCGGCGGGGGCGATCTGCGTACGCTCGAGCAGGAGCGGATCCTCGCGGTGGAGGGCCTCGCGGCCGTTGTCCATCCCAGCAACCCGATCCAGTCGCTGCGCATCGAGGATATCGTGGGCATCGTCTCGGGCCGGATCACGGACTGGTCGCAGGTCGGCGGACAGCCCGGGCGGATCGATTTCTACTCCTTCGACGAGGAGGACGAGGCGTTCCATTACATCGACGAGCTGGTGCTCGAGGAATACGATATCGAGGTGAGGGAAGACGCCACGCGCATTCGCACGAACCGCGAACTCGCCGCCGCAGTGACGGCGGATCCGCTCGGCTTCGGGCTGATCTCGGCCGCGCTGAAGCGGGGCAGCCGTGCGGTGCCCGTCGTCAGCGAATGCGGGCTGACATCGGTGCCCACGGGCTTCAACCTCAAGACCGAGGACTACCCGCTTCAGCGGCGCATCTACGCCTATAACAGGCGAACGCTCAGCCCGGAGAGCCGGCGCTTCATCGACTTCATCGACTCGCGCGAGATCGACGGGCTGGTGGCGAAGGCGGGCTTTGTCGATCTCTCGATCATCGAGGAAACGCGCGACGACGCACAGTCCCGCATCGCCCGGCTGGTCTCCTCCACGAACGACGCCTATGAGCTGGGCCTGATGCGACAGCTCCTTCTCGAGCTGAACGCGTCGCGCAGGCTCTCGACCACCTTCCGCTTCGCCGTCGGGTCGAGCGCGTTGGACAATCGCGCCAAGCGGGACATCCGGCGCATGATCGACTACATCGAGGCAGCGCAACCGCGGGAAGTTCTCGTCGTCGGGTTCACCGACTCGGTCGGCGCCTTCGACTCGAACACCGCCCTGGCGCAAAGCCGCGCCCGCTCGGTGCTGCGCGAGATCGTGGTCGCCGGCGGACCGGACCTGGTGGAAGGCATTAGCCTGACGCCAGTCGGCTATGGCGAGCTCGCGCCGGTCGCCTGCAACGACACGCTCGACGGTCGTTCGGTCAATCGTCGCGTGGAGATCTGGCTCCGCTGACGCGTCGGCCGGCGCCCCTCGCGGCGCCGGCCGGCAATCGGGGCCATGCCCGCCGCCGTGCGCGCACGGTGCGGGCAGGTCGATCCGCCTGAAGCCCTGTGGCGCGGATCGCATCGGCGCTCGGGATGGCCGGGTGCCGATGCGGTTTCCAAAGTCGGGAAGAGGCCCTGGAGCGCTTCTTCAAGCCGCCTTCTTCTTGAGGCGCCACTCGTGCAGTAGCGGCTCTGTGTAGCCGGACGGTTGCTCGCGCCCCTTAAGGACGAGGTCGGCTGCGGCCTGGAAGGCGGGGCCGTCGAAGCCCGGCGCCATGGGCTCGTAGAGGGGGTCGCCGGCGTTCTGACGGTCCACCACCTCAGCCATGCGCTTCAGCGCCGCCATCACCTCCTCCTCCGACACCACACCGTGGCGGAGCCAGTTGGCGACATGCTGGGACGAGATCCGGCAGGTCGCGCGGTCCTCCATCAGGCCCACATCGTTGATGTCGGGCACCTTCGAACAGCCTACGCCCTGGTCGATCCAGCGCACAACATATCCGAGAATGCCCTGGCAGTTGTTCTCCACCTCGGCGCGCACCTCCTCGTCCGACCAGTTGGCCTGGCGAGCGAGCGGGATGGTGAGGATATCGTCGAGCGAGGCACGTATGCGGTCGAGAAGGAACGCCTGACGATCCGCCACGCTCACCCGGTGATAGTGGATGGCATGCAGGGTCGCGGCTGTCGGCGAGGGCACCCAGGCAGTGTTCGCGCCAGCCATCGGATGGCCGACCTTCTGCTCCAGCATCGCGGCCATCAGATCCGGCATCGCCCACATGCCCTTGCCGATCTGCGCGACGCCCCTCAGCCCGCATTCTAGGCCGATATCGACGTTCCAGTCCTCGTAGGCCTTGATCCAGGGCGTACCCTTCATCTCGGCCTTGCGGATCATCGGGCCCGCTTCCATCGAGGTATGGATCTCGTCGCCCGTGCGGTCGAGGAAGCCCGTGTTGATGAAGGCGACGCGGGACTTCGCGGCGCGAATGCATTCCTTGAGGTTCACCGTCGTGCGGCGTTCCTCGTCCATGATGCCGAGCTTGATCGTGCTGCGCGCCATGCCCAGCATATCCTCGACCATGGCCATCATCGCGTCGGTGTTCGCGACCTCTTCCGGCCCGTGCATCTTGGGCTTCACGATGTAGACGCTGCCCGCCCGGCTGTTGCGCGGACCGCGCGGCTTCTTGAGGTCGTGAAGCGCGATCAGAGCCGTGCAGGCCGCGTCCATGATCTCCTCGGGGATCTCGGAGCCGTCCTCGAGCAGGATCGCGGGGTTGGTCATCAGCGGGCCCACATTCCTCACGAGGAGGAGCGAGCGGCCGGGCAGGACGAACCGGCTCCCGTCGGGCGAGGTGTATTCACGATCGGGGTTGAGCTTGCGCGTGAAGCTCTCGCTGCTCTTCTTCACCTCCGCCGCGAGGTCGCCCTTCATCAGGCCGAGCCAGTTGCGGTAGGTCAGCACCTTGTCCGGCGCATCGACGGCGGCGACGCTGTCCTCGCAATCGCAGATGGTGGTGATGGCGGATTCGAGGATCACATCCGCCAGACCCAGCGTGTCGTGCCGCCCGATGGGGTGATCGCGGTCGAGCACCAGCTCGATATGGAGCCCGTGGCGCTTGAGGAGGATCGCCGAAGGCGCCGCCGGATCGCCCCGGTAGCCGACGAACTGCGAGGGATCGGCAAGATGCGCCCGATTGGGGCGCACGCCGTGCCCGTCCCGCCCCGTCAGGCCGGGGAGTAGTTCGACCTCGAGACCGTCATTCTCGACCCAGACCCGCTCCACATGCGCCCAGGAGACGCCGTGCTCGGAAAGGGGGACGATGCCGCGCAGATGGGTCTTGGCCCAGGTGACGACGCGGCCGCCGCGGCGCCGGTCATAACCGCCCTTGGGAGGCGGCGAACCGAGCGCGTCGGTGCCGTAGAGCGCGTCGTAGAGCGAGCCCCAGCGGGCGTTGGCGGCGTTGATGGCAAAGCGCGCGTTCATCACGGGCACGACGAGCTGCGGCCCGGCGACGGAGGAAAACTCCCGGTCCACATTCGGGGTGTCGACCTTGAAGTCCCCACCCTCGGGGACGAGGTAGCCGATCTCCTCGAGGAATGCGCGATAGGCGTCCGGGTCATGGGTCTGACCGCGCCGCTCGGTATGCCAGGCGTCGATCTTCGCCTGCAGATCCTCGCGCTTGGCGACGAGCGCGCGGTTCTTGGGCGCGAATTCGGCAGCGAGCCGGCCGAAGCCCTGCCAGAACGCCTCGGCCTCGACGCCAGACCCCGGCAGCGCCTCATCGTTCATGAAGTCGTAGAGTTCACGGGCAACCTTGAGCCCGGCAATCTCGACACGCTCGGTCATGACGACATCCTCCAAGTTGCGACCATGGTAGCGATAGACACTGCCGCGCGCGGGCTGACAACGGGCCGATTTCCGCAGTGCGGAAGGGCAATGCAATCGGTAGCAGAGAAGGGGTTGGAATAGGGCGTTGATCGCCTGTGCGGCGCAGCATTCGCGAGCGCGGACCGCGCATCGGGAGGAGCGGCAGGTCCCAGGCGTCGGGC
>JBCCDG010000169.1:0-7963 GCA_039030915.1 Pseudomonadota bacterium
CGCCACGATGCCGGTGAGACAGCCGGCCGCCCCCGCGGCCTTGCGCATCTCATCGACGGGAGCGGTCAGCACTTCGACGCCGAGCCCTTCGTAGAAACCCCGCATCGCCGCCAGCCCCGCATCCTCCGTCACCCACGGCATGACGATCCGGCGCGGGCCCAGCGTCACGGCGTTCATGCCCGTGTTCACCGCCGGCTCCGGCAGATCCCGCGGCGGGAAGGCGACCGTCACCCCGCGCGCCGCGAGGGCCGCCACCGCGGCGTGCGGCACGCGGCGCGGCCAGGCGACGGCGAGGTCGGGCGCCACGATGCGGAGAAGGCCCATGAGATGCATCACGCCCCAAGGCATGTCGACGGCGAGACACGACACGCCGATCCCCTCCAGCACCCGCGCGATCTGCCGGATCGCCGCCTCGTTGGTGCGAAGCCCGCGCCCCAGGATGACCGTCCCGGGATCGAGCCACATCATGTCCGCCCCCTCGAACGTCGCGCCGCCCGTCAGCGTCGCGAGGATGGGCACGCGCGCGGCGGCGAGGGCAGCGGCGACGGCGACCTCCTCCCCCGCGCGCACCTCCGAGGCCGGGCGGGCGAGGATCGCGCCCTCCGGCGTCATCGCGAACAGATCCGCACAGAACATCTGGTTGGGATGCGTCGCGGAGGCCGGCACGGTCAGGACCTCGATCCCCTGCGCGCGGTAAAGGGCGGCCAGCGCGTCATGCTCGGCCTCGGCGCGGGCGATGTCGACCGGTGCCAGAAGCTGATGCGCGTCCGGCGCATTGCCCGCGGCGGCGAGCGCGGGCCCGGGCGGCGAGAGCAGCACTGTGGCGAGCGGGGCCCATTCGCTTGCGAGCCCCACGGCGGCCCAGCGCGTGCCGAGCTCGTCACGATGGCTGGCGACACGCGGCTGCCAGCCCTTCCCGCCATAGGCCGCGCTGCCGAAGCTGTCGGCCAGCCGCGGTGGCGTGCCTTCTCCGGGCGCGGCCACGACCCCGCTCAGCCGAAGGGCAGCTTCATGCCCGGCGGGATCGGCAGGCCCTCGGTCACCTTCGCCATCTCCGCTTGCGCCGCCTCGCGCGCCTTGGCGAGCGCATCGTTGACGGCCGCGGTGATCAGGTCCTCGAGCACGGCCTTCTCCTCCGTCCCGTCTACCAGTGCCTCCGCAACCTCGATGCCCAGCACCACGCCCTTGCCGTTGGCGCGCGCGCGCACCATGCCGGCGCCGGCCGTGCCTTCGGCCTCGATCTCCGCCACGCGCGCCTGCGCCTCCTGCAGCTTCTGCTGCAGCTCGCCGGCCTGCGCCATCAGCTTGGCCATGTCGCCGAGCCCGCCCAGTCCCTTGAACATGCTCATCTCTCCTCGAAGGGGTCAGTGGTGATGTCGTCGTCTTCGTCATCCAGAAGCGCGGCGTCCGGGTCTTCGACCCAGTCGTGCGCCGCCTCCTCCGCGGCCCCCGCCATCTCCGCCGGGGACGGAGCTCTCAGCGGCCGTACGCCCACGATACGAGCGCCCGGGAAGGTCTCGAGCGCAGCGAGCACCAGGGGATGCTGCGCCGCGGCCTCGGCCGCCTCCGCGTTCTCGCGGGCCGCGGCCTCTCGGAGGGTGGGCTGCCCGTCCTCCGCGCTCAACACCACCGACCAGCGCCGCCCGGTCACCTGGCCCAGCATCTCCGAGAGCCGGCCCGGCAGATCGGCCGGCGCGCCGGGCGTCAGTGCCGTCTCCACCACGCCGTCACGAAGTGCCACGAGGCGCAGAAAGGTCGAAACCTCGTTGGCCAGCAGGTATTCGCGTGCGTCTTCCAGCGCCTCGGCCATGGCTGCGAGATCAGCGAAGACCGGCGCGGCGGGGGGCGAAGCGGGGGCCGGGGCGGGCTCAACCTCGACATCCATCTGCCGGGCCTGCCCGCCGACCCCGTGCCCGCCCCCGCGCCCGGCCCCGCCCATCACGACGGAGAGCCGCGTCTCGGCGCGCGCGGGTCCGGGTCCCTCCGCCCGGGGCGCTCCGCCGGTGGCGGCACTGCCAGTCGGGGCACTGCCGTTCGAGCCACCGCTTGCGCCCATGCCGCGGGCCGTGCCTTCGCCCGCACCCGGAGCACGCCCACCGCCGCCCCCGGCAGGTGCCGGCGGTTCAGGCTCCTCCGCCTCCAGCCGACGGATCAGTTCCTCGGGGCTCGGCAGTTCGGCCACATGGGTGAGCCGGATGATCGTCATCTCGGCGGCCATGATGGCCGATGGCGCGCGCGCCAGCTCCTCCATCGCCTTCAGCAGCATCTGCCAGGTACGGGTCAACGTGCGCATCGAGAGCCGGCCCGCAAGCTCCCGCCCCCGGTCCCGCTCCTCGGGCGAGACGGTCGGGTCGTCGCCAAGCTCGGCGGAGATGCGCACGACCGAGAGCCAGTGCGTCAGCTCCGCCAGATCGCGCAGGACCACGGCAGGGTCCGCGCCATCGGCATATTGGCGCCCCAGCTCGGCCAGCGCGCCCGCCGCATCACCCGCCATGATCGTCTCGAAGAGATCGAAGAGCCGCCCCCGGTCGGCAAGCCCCAGCATCGCCCGCACGGCGGCGGCATCGATCTCCCCCTCGCCCGCCGCACCGTGGGCCAGCGCCTGATCGAGGAGCGAAAGCGCATCGCGCACCGACCCCTCCGCGGCCCGCACGATAAGGCCGAGCGCGTCCTCGCCGATCCGTGCCCCCTCCTTCGCCGCGATCCCGGCCAGATGCGCCAGCATCACCTCCGGCTCGATGCGCCGCAGATCGAAACGCTGACAACGCGACAGCACCGTCACCGGCACCTTGCGGATCTCGGTCGTCGCGAAAAGGAAGACGACGTGCTCCGGCGGCTCCTCCAGCGTCTTGAGGAGCGCGTTGAAGGCCGAGGTGCTGAGCATGTGCACCTCGTCGACGATGTAGACCTTGTAGCGCGCCTCGACGGCCCGGTAGCGCACGCTCTCGATGATCTCGCGCACGTCGTCGACGCCGGTGTTGGAGGCCGCATCCATCTCCAGCACATCCACATGCCGGCCCGCGCCGATGGCCATGCAGGAAGAGCATTCGCCGCACGGATCCACCGTCGGCTTGTCGCCGCGACCTGTGCAGTTGAGCCCCGTGGCGATGATCCGCGCCGTCGTCGTCTTGCCCACGCCCCGCACGCCCGTCAGCACGAAGGCATGCGCGATCCGGTCATGCGCGAACGCGTTGGTGAGCGTCTGCACCATCGCCTCCTGACCGATCAGGTCGCGGAAATGCCCGGGCCGGTATTTCCGGGCCAGCACCTGATAGGCTTCCTGGGCAGGCGGGGCGGCGCCGTCCGGCGGCGTTTCGGTCATGATGCGATCCGGCTCATCTCGGGCGCGACCCTAAGGCGGGCGGGCGGGGCGGAGCAAGCGCGAGGCGTCGGCGTGCCAAGCACGATCGAGCGCCCTGCCCCCTGTCAGCGCTCGCCGGGCGCCCTAGACCTTATGGGACGAGCGATAAGAAGGAGGACGCCCATGACAAGCCGCGACGAATTCGTTGAGACCCTGAAGGCGAAGATCGACGAGTGGAACCGCGACATCGGCGAGATGGAAACCAAGATGAAGGCCGCGAGCGCCGATGCGGAGGCAAAATATGCCGAGCAGATCGCCCAAGCCTCGAAATACCGCGCCGAGGCGCAGGCCAAGCTCGCCGAGACGATGAAGACGAGCCAGGAGAGCTGGGACCGCTATCGCCAAAGCTTCGAGCACGCCTGGGACGATATTGCGTCGGGCTTCCGAAAGGCATGGACGCGCTTCGACTGACCGCGCGTTGCAGGGAGGGAGAGGTGAGAGGCTGGACAACGACCCAAGCGTGGCTCGTTACGGCTGCTTCCTTCCGGACCTGACCGGGTTGGCGAGGTGCCTGCCCGCGCCAACCTCTCACCGATCAGATAGCAAGGCGCCCGCCCCGCCGCAAGGGAGCGGGCGCCTTGCATGGGCCGCGACGCTCTGCCATCACCGCCTCATCCGCGCAGCCGCGGTCGCGGCACCTGTCTTTCGCCCATCGCCACGACGAGGCCCATGCCCCATCTCGATCGGATCACCTTTGCCCGGCCCGGCAATACGCTCGATCGTGCAGCCCATCTGCGGCGGAAGGCGGCCGACCTGATGACTGCCGACGGGGCCGTCGCGCACGCCTTTTCGGAGGGGCGCGTGGCCGTGGATCTCGGCGGGGAGAAGCGGCTTTGCGCCTTTCTGCCCGGCATGCTCGCCGCCGCCGCGCGGGAGACGCCGGTCTTTCTCGGCACCATCGACGGGGCGCCGCGCTACGCCGCCGATCTGGGCGCGCTCGACGAGGCGGGGCGGGAAGCGCTGCTCGGCCCCGAGACCAAGTTCATCGACCTGCGCTCGATCAGCGCCGAACTCTCCGCGACCGACGCGGCACTGGCGGCGACCGGCAAGTCGATCCTCGGCTGGCACACCACCCATGGCTTCTGCGCCTGCTGCGGCGCTGCCAGCGCCGTGGAGGATGGGGGCTGGCGGCGGCGCTGCGGCAGCTGCGGCGCGCAGCATTTCCCGCGCGTGGACCCGGTGGTGATCATGCTGGTCCTGCTCGGCGACCGGGTGCTGCTCGGGCGCCAGCGGCAATGGCCGCCGGGGCTGTCCTCCCTCCTCGCCGGCTTCGTCGAGCCCGGGGAGACGCCGGAGGAGGCCGTGCGCCGCGAGGTGATGGAGGAGGCGGCAATCCCGGTCGGGCGCGTGCGCTATCTCGCCACCCAACCCTGGCCCTTCCCATCGACCCTCATGATCGGCTGCATCGCCGAGGCGCTGGACGAGCCGATCACGGTCGATCCGGAGGAACTCGAAAGCGCCGCTTGGGTCAGCAAGGCCGACATGGCCGAGGCGCTGGCCGGACGCCATCCGCATATCGGCGCCCCCCGCGTCGACGCGATCGCCAGAAGCATCCTTGCCGCGTGGGTCGACGGCGAGATCGAGGGGTTCGCGGGCTGAGCGACGCAGCGTGGGATCCTCAGGGACCAGACCGAACCCGCGGCCCAAGCCGAGAGAAACATCCCCGGCCTTATTGCGCGGTGAACACCCCAACATCCGGCACGCTGTCCGGTCACCGATCAGCCCTCACACAGCCGACGCCCCTGCTCAGCGGAGACGGCACCGGCAGGTTCCTCGGCGCCGGACCTTTCGCCCGCGCCCTGTCGCGCTACCTCTGCGCCGCGGCCGGCAGGTCGGTCGCGCTGCCGGCCATGAGGGGCACAGGGCATGATGCATCCGCCATCCGACAAGGATGCGCTCAGAAAAGCGCTCGGCGCCTTCGCCACGGGCGTCACCATCGTGACGACCTGCGAGCGGGATGCGGAGGGTGAGGGCACGCCCGTCGGCTTCACCGCCAACAGCTTCACCTCCGTCTCGCTCGCACCGCCGATCCTGCTCGTCTGCCTCGCCCATACGGCGGCGAGCTACGAACTCTTCTGCGCGTCGGACACCTTCGCCGTGAACGTCCTCGCCGCCGGGCAGCAGGACACGGCAAAGGTCTTCGCGACGCGGGGGGCGGACAAGTTCGCCAATGTCGCCTGGTCGCCGGGCGAGCGCGGCGCCCCGCTCATCGACGGCTCCCTTGCCCGCTTCGACTGCGCGATCCACGAACGCGTGACGGCCGGGGACCATGACATCCTGATCGGTCGCGTACTCGCCTTCTCGCGGGAGGAGGGCCGCGCCCTCGTCTACCACGCCGGCAGCTTCGCGACGCTCGGCTAGGCGGTCGGTCAGGCGCGGGACGAAGCGGGCTTGCGGCCGGTCACCTCGGCAAACGCCGCGTTCACCGCCGCCAGCCGCCGCTCCGCCAGCGCCCTTGCCTCTGACGGTACGCCGCGGGCGACCAGCGCATCCGGATGGAGGCGCCGCACGAGCCGACGATACTGTCGCCGCAACTCCTCCTCCGGCGTATTCGGGGCGACGCCCAGCACCGCCCAAGGGTCCTCCTCGCCCGGCAGGTGGCGGGCGCGAATGCTACGGAACGTATCGGGCGCGACCTCGAAGATCCGCGCAACTTCCTCGAGAAATGCCGCCTCGCCAGGATGATAGGCACCGTCCGCCGCGGCGATGTAGACAAGACCCTCCAGCAGATCCTCGAGCATCGCGGGCCGATCCTTGAACATGCGGGCGACCTGCGCGGCATAGCTCTCGAAGCCGGCCACGTCCGTGCGCGCCATGTTGTAAATGCGGGCCGCCTGCTCCTCGGCGTCGGGCGGGATGTTGAAGACCTTGCGGAAGGCAGCGATCTCGTCCCGCGTCACGCGCCCGTCGGCCTTCGCCATCTTGGCGCCGAGCGCGATGACCGCGATTGTGAAGGCGACGCTGTGCTCTGGGTCGGGGTCGTGGGAGAGGCGCTCCAACACAGCGCTCAACGGCTCCCCTCTGCCCAGGGCCGCGACCGCCGCCTTCAGACGCTGCCAGATAGACATCGCAGCCACTCATCAGTGCCGTCGCCGCGGCGCCTGCCTTCTTGGGTGTGATCAGATCTCGACAGCGTGCAGGGCGCGCGCAAATGGCTCGACCAACCCCTACCGTCGACTTTCGGTATCTTCCTGTCGCGGAGCGAAAACCGGCTCACGCCGGTATTCGACTCAAAGCCCGGTCGCCGAACCTGTCCGGCGCCACTCCGCTCAGCGGCGAGGGTCGCGCTGACGAGGGTCGTGCTCTTCGACCCGAATGCGGATTGGCTGACGCTCCTCGGGCCGAGACGCGTGCATGGCCGCATAGCCGAGCGCCACCATAAACGCGATGCAGACAGCCAGGATCATTCCGGTTCTCCCATTGCAGACATATCCAAGGTAGTGCGTCTCGCCGGCCGCGTCCATCATATCATGCCGCGTCAGGCTGTCCGGCGGCCTGCATTCGCGCAAATGCCGCCGGTCCGTCGCCCGTTCACCATTGCAACCAACCCTTCGTTCGCCATCGTGGCACGGCGTCGGCGGTGTCGGGACCGAAGTGATTCGCGGCGCCGTGCCTGCGCAGCCGTCGCCGCTGCAGCGCTGCCCTTGCCCGCGCCGCCGGGCCGTGGGAGGACACGGCATCGCGGCAGCCGGAGCGCGGGGGGTCAATGCAGTTCCTTCTCATCGCGGGGCTTGGCCTCGTCGCCGTCGGCCTCTTCCTGATCGGCCGGGTCATCCTGCGCGCCCGCCGCCTTTCCCGCGATCCGGGCTCCGAAGACGCCGACGCCGCGTTCCGCCGGCTCATCCTCGAGAACGGTATCGGCCTCGGTCTCGCCTTTCTTGGCATGGCCCTGGTGCTGGCCGGCGGCATACTGGGCTGAGCCGGGTCATGGAGACGATCGCCGCCCTCACCGCCCGCCATGCCGGCGACGAGCGGGTCACATGGATCGGCATCCGGCCAGAGCGGCGCGAAACACTCCTCGCGCTCGACGCGGTGACCATCGGCCCGGCAGGTCTCGACGGGGACCACCGCGCCAGGCCCGGAAAGCGCGCCGTCACGCTTCTGCAGGCCGAGCACCTGGCCGTGATCGCGGCGCTCACGGGCCGCGAGACGGTGCCGCCGGAGGTCTTGCGACGGAACATCGCCGTTGCCGGTATCAACCTCCTCGGCCTGAGGAACCGCCGGTTCCGCGTCGGCGAGGCGGTACTCGAAGGCAGCGGGCTCTGCGCACCCTGCTCGCGCATGGAGACAGCGCTCGGCCATGGCGGCTACAACGCGGTGCGCGGCCATGGCGGGATCACGGCCAGCGTTGTCGCCCCGGGCCGGATCCGCCTCGGCGACACCGTGGCACCGCTCTGACCCACTCCCACCCGCCGGCCCGATGTTTGTCGCTGGCAGTCTATTCTGTGGTTGATGTTCCTCACCTTGTTTATTCGTATCGACCATTGCCCCGTGACGGGGAACAGCAACCATCAGGAAGTTGAATCGGGCTTGCAGGGTTCCACAGTTCAGGCTTGTGCTCCCTTTCGAAGCCCCTTACGTTTCAGTTAAAAAAAATCCACC
>JBCCDG010000170.1:0-7840 GCA_039030915.1 Pseudomonadota bacterium
TCGAGCCCGCCGGTGAAGGGCGTGTCGGCCAGGAGCGCGTCGAGATGCATGGGCGTCTCGGGGACGCGGACGCTCTGGCGGTGGGGCGAGATGCAGGCGTGGAGATAGCTGAGCGTCTCGCCATCATCGAGCCAGGCGGCCTCGGGGAACACGCCCTGGAGCAGGTCCAGGAGCCGGTCCGTGCGATCCCGGAAGCTGGCGAGATGTTCGATGGCCGTCGATCCGTTCGCCGCGTCCCGGCCCTCGTAGAGCCAACCCTCGGCGCGGGAGGCATCGTCCGGGGGTGGCATCCAGACCAGGGTCAGGATGGAACGGCTCTCGTAGTGGGCTGCGCGGGTCGTGTCGCCTTCCGAACCGCCCTCGAACTGCGCCTTCCGTTCGGCCTCGACCAGGGCGGAGACTGCATCGGGAAAGGTGCTCTCCGGATAGGCGGTCGCGGGGATCCGCTGCGCTTCGGTGAAGAGCGTCCAGCCGGACCCAAGCCGCCGCAGCGCGCCGTTCAGACGGTTCGCGACGGCGACCAGCTCCGCCGGCGTGGCGGAGTCGAGATCGGGCCCGCGGAACCGGGCCGAGCGTTGCAGCGACCCATCCTTGTTGAGCACCAGCCCCTCGCCCACAAGCGCCGCCCAGGGCAGGAAATCGGCAAGCAGGCGCGGCTTGCGGCGATACTCGGCCAGGTTCAGCATACTCACACCCGCAGATGCGCCGGGTAGCCCAGATGACGGCGGGTGACGTCCAGGACCTGCGCATCCCGCCGCGCGGCCCAGACGGCGAGGCCATGGCCGACGGCCCAGATCACGAGACCGACGAGCCAGAGCCGCAGGCCGAGCCCGATCGCGGCGGCCAGCGTGCCCACGGCGATGGCCAGGCCGCGCGGCGCGCCGGCCAGCAGGATCGGCTCGATCAGCGCCCGGTGGACGGGGGCCGCGAAACCGGGCGGCAGTGGATCGGTCACGGCACCATCACCCCGCCGCCGAAGGAGAAGAAGGTGAGAAAGAAGCTCGACGCCGCGAAGGCGATGGAGAGCCCGAAGACGATCTGCACCAACCGCCGCGCCCCGCCCGAGCTGTCGCCGAAGGCCAGCGTCAGGCCGGTGACGATGATGATGATCACCGCGACGATCTTGGCCACCGGGCCTTCGATCGATTCCAGGATCGCCTGAAGTGGCGCCTCCCAGGGCATGCTCGAGCCCGCGGCGTGGACAGGGGGGGCCAACGCGGCGGCTAATATGACTGCCCCGATCGCAGCAATCGTGGCTGGTGGGCGAAGAGGAAAGAGCAAGGAGGTCATGACGGGTCTCCAGTCGGATCGATGAGTGGGGAGAGAGCGTAGTCACCGGCTTCGGTGAGCCCGGTCAGGGCGGCGAGGCCGGAGAGGCGACGCTGCGCGCCGCGCCCTTCGAGCACGGCGATCACGTCGATGGTCTCGGCGATGAGGGCGGGCGAGACCGTCACCACGGCCTCCTGGACCAGCTGTTCCAGCCGCCGCAGCGCGCCCAGCGCCGAGCCCGCATGGATCGTCCCGATGCCACCGGGATGGCCCGTGCCCCAGGCCTTCAGCAGATCCAGCGCTTCCGGCCCGCGCACCTCTCCGATGGGAATGCGGTCCGGACGCAGCCGGAGCGACGAGCGGACCAGGTCCGAGAGCGAACAGATTCCGTCCTTGGTGCGAAGCGAGACCAGGTTCGGCGCGGCGCATTGCAGCTCCCGCGTGTCCTCGATCAGCACCACCCGGTCATGGGTCTTGGCGACCTCGGCCAGGAGCGCATTGGTCAGCGTCGTCTTGCCCGTGGAGGTCCCGCCCGCGACGAGGATGTTCTTGCGCGCGGCCACCGCCCGCCGCAGCGCCGCCGCCTGCTCCTCCGCCATGATCCCGGCCGCCACGTAGTCGGTCAGTCGGAACACGGCGACGGCGGGCTTGCGGATCGCGAAGCTGGGGGCGGCGACGATGGGCGGGAGCAACCCCTCGAACCGTTCTCCGGTCTCAGGCAGTTCCGCCGAGACCCGCGGTGCGGAAGCGTGGACCTCGACGCCCACATGGTGCGCGACCAGCCGGACGATCCGTTCACCGTCGGCGGCTGAAAGCGTGTCGTCGGTCCGCGACAGACCCGCACCCAGCCGGTCGATCCAGAGACGCCCGTCTGGGTTCAGCATCACCTCGATCACGTCCGGATCGTCCAGATGCCGGGCGATCGCCGGGCCGAGCGCCGTCCGCAACATGCGCGCCCCGCGACGGGTCCCCTCGGATCGAAACGCTTCGATAGTCATGGTCGTTCGGCCTCGCACAAGGCGGGCAACGCCCGCGGTCGGCGCGATTAGGACGGGGGAGGCTGGGGACGGCTCAAGGGGTGGAAAGCCTGCGTCGTGCTGCAGCGTAGAACGACAGGGAAACGGCGGGGCGGAGACCGATCGACAAACAGGCGATCCGATCTCAGTCAGGATCGCCGTCCCCCCGAACGGGCCCGGCCGCATCACTCTCGACATCGACTAGTGGTGTGGCGCTGCGCTGCTGCCGGGCGAGTACATCCAGCATGGCGACACGGCCTGTCGGTCCCACGAGCCGAAAGCGGTGTTGAGAGCACCGATGGTCAGGGCCGGTCGGGCGGTCCATTCAGATCAGTCGTTCGAATGAAGGGGGATCCCAGCGACGCTTAGACTGCCGGTCAAGCGTTCCGTTGGGGTCTAGAACCACCCTCGGGTATGTTCCAGAAAGCCGGACCGGACCTATCGGAACGATGGAAGCGTCCAACGTGACAGTTCCAATAGAGCGCACTTGAAGAAACGTGGTTCAGGTGTCCGCTTCCGCGATGCTCCGCAGCATCAGGCAATCGGTTCGACCTGCCGCGCAGTTGGCCGTCAATTCCTCCAGCGCGGCCTCCAGATGGCGCAGGTGCTCGATCTTGCTGCGAACCGCCGCGAGATGCGTGCGTCCCAGCTCCTCGGCCGGACCGCAGGCGGCAGGCTCGGTCGCGAGGGACCGGAGCGCGACCGACGCCTCGATGGAGAACCCCAGATCGCGGCATCGCTTGATGAATCGGAGCGATGCGATCCCCTCGTTGGAATACACCCGTCGCCCGGCAGCTGTTCGATCCGGTTTCGCCACGATGCCCGCCCGCTCGTAGTAGCGAATCGTCTCGATGGGCACGCCGCTCAGGCGGGAGGCCTCGCCGATCGCGACCATGTGATCTCCTTTGCGCTTGCTCCTGTAGTCGCTACAGGTGGCAGAATGATCCCTATGTTGTCGAGAACCGAAATCCTGCCGAACGCACAGCGAGACCCGAGCCGCATCGTGCTCGGCGCGACGGGCGTGATCGCCCTTCTGAGCGCATCTTGTTGCGTACTGCCCATCGGTCTGTCGATCCTTGGGCTGGGCGGATCGTGGCTCCTGATGCTCGGCCCCTTCGTCGCCTACCGCATCCCGATCCTGCTCGCGGTCGCTGCCGTGCTCGCTTGGGGCTGGTGGCGCGTGTGGTCGCAGCGGCGGTGCGGCGCGGAGCGCGTGCGTGCCCCCGCCTTCCTCGCCTTCGCCACAGCCTCTTTCGCCTTGGCGGCCAGCGCGCCGCTCTGGGAAGCCTACGCGGCGCGGATGATGTTCGCGCTCTGGCGGGAGCACGGATGATGGACAGGCTCCTCGCGCTCGGGCTCGGCGGTCTGGGATTGGCTGCGCTCTGCTGCTTCACGCCCCTCCTGCCATGGCTCTTGGGGTTGCTCGGCCTGAGCGGTGCCCTCGGCTACGTCTACCGCGACGATGTCCTTGTGCCGGTGCTGGCCGGTTTCCTGATCCTGACGGGGTATGCCTTATGGCGACGCAGACGAACGAAGTGACGCTCCGGTCCACCATCACCTGTCCCGAATGCGGGCACGCAGCCGACGAGACCATGCCGACCGATGCGTGCCAGTGGTTCTACGAGTGTACGTCCTGCGCGGCGGTCCTCAGACCGAAGCAGGGCGACTGCTGCGTCTACTGCTCGTATGGGACGGTCGCCTGCCCGCCGATCCAGGAGGACGGCGCGTGCTGCGGGTAGCCGCCCCGCCCCCCGCTCACCCCTCTCGCAGGTCGGCCTGCGCGTCGCGGATGATCGACCAGGACGAGTGGAGGAATAGCCCCGCGATGGCGAAGGCGACCATCAGGTCCGGCCATGCGCTGCCCAGCCACCAGACTAGGCCTGCCGCGACGACGACGGCCGCGTTGCCGATGGCGTCGTTGCGCGAGAAGAGCCAGACGGCGCGCATGTTGGCGTCGCCCCGCCGGAAGCGTAGCAGCGGCAGGACGGCCGCGACGTTCACCGCGAGGGCGATCAGCCCGAAGAGCCCCATCAGCCCCGCCTCGGGGGGCGTGCCGGCGAAGGCCCGCCAGATCGTCGTGGCGATCACGCCGAGGCCCAGCAAGCCGAGGAACACGGCCTGGATCATCGCCGAACGAGCACGCCAGGCGAGGCTCCAGCCGATGGCCAGCAACCCGAGGAAGGTGATCGCCCCGTCGCCGATGAAGTCGAGCGCGTCGGCCTTCACCGCCTGCGACCCGGCCCAGAAGCCGCCCACCATCTCGATCAGGCCGTAACCGAGGTTCAGGACCACCACGATCCAGAGCGCGCGGCGGTAGGCGGGGTCCTGATGGGCGGGTGCCGCGTCCTCGCCCTCGGCGACCCGCTCGAACCCGTAGCCGGTCGTGGCGACGGCAGCCTCGATGGCGGGCAGGTCCGCCTCGGGCACGTGCAGCGTCATGACGTGGGTAGCGGCCGAGACCTTCACGGCGTCCGATGCGACCCCGGCGCCCTGGGCGGCCCGCTCGATCTGCGCGGCGTCCTTGGCGCAGTCCATGCCGGAGACGCGGTAGCGGACGGCTGGGCGCGCGGGCGCGTCCGGGGTAGGGTCGGGGGACGGATCGCTCATGGTCGGGGCTCGCGGAGGTAATGGGAATGACGCCTGACGTATCATCTTTTGCTGATGCGTCGAAGGCAATCGGCCGAACCGGGGGCGATGCCCTCCATCTCCGTGCCAAGCTCTTCCGGGGCCTTGGCGACCCGAGCCGTCTCGCCATCCTCGCCGCGCTCGACCCAGATGCCCGGACCGTGGGCGAGATCGTCGTCGCCACGGGCCTCACCCAGCCGAACGCGTCGAACCACCTACGCTGCCTGTCGGAGTGCGGCCTCGTCCTTCGGGAGGCGAAGGGACGGCACGCGCTCTACCGCCTCGCCGACCCGCGGGTGCCCGCACTGCTCCGCGACGCGGACGCGCTGCTGGCAGCCGTGGCGATCGGTGTGCCGGACTGCTCGCACTACGCCGAGGGCGGCCCGGAGCCGCGCTGATCCGTCAATGCTCGCCCTCGCAGGCCCCGTGGTCGGCCAGGGCGTTCAGCACCCGGCAGGGCCGTCCGTCGGGGTCGCCGTCGCGGGCGGCCACGACCCGCGCCAACTCCGCCTCCAGCCGCCCGAGCCGTTCGATGCGGTCCCGAACCTGCCCCAGGCGATCCGTCGCGATGCGGTGCGCGTCGCCATGGGCGAGCTGCGGCGCCTCCTGGAGCGCGCTCAGCTCGGCGATGGCGTCGAGGTCGAAGCCGAGCTGCCGGGCATGGGCGATGAACGACAGCCGGTCCAGCTCCGCGTCCCCGTAGCGGCGCTGCCCCCCGTCGGTCCGGCCGGGGTCCGGCAGGAGGCCGCGCCCCTCGTAATAGCGGATCGTCGTCAACTTCACGTCTGTGCGCTTCGACAGCGCACCGATGGAATGGCCCTGCATCGCGATCGCCCCTTGAAGCTACAGCCGCTGTAGATCGTATCCCCCACCACGATGACACGAATCAAGAGCGCCGCCATGACCGACCGATACCTCCGCCGCACCGACCTGCTAGACTTCGACGCGCCTGCGATCCGCGACCTGATCGCAGCGCGGGGCTGGGCCGTCCTGCCGCTATTCGAGCGCATCGGCGCGGCCTACGACTTCGTGCGGGACGAGATCGCGTTCGGCTACAATGCGGACGACGCGATCCCGGCCTCGGCGGTGCTTCGGGACGGCTTCGGGCAGTGCAACACCACGGCGACGCTGCTCATGGCCCTGCTGCGCGCGCTCGACATCCCCTGCCGCCTGCACGGGTTCACGATCCACAAGGCGCTCCAGCGCGGCGTGGTGCCCGAGATCGCCTATCGTCTCGCGCCCGAGAGCATCCTGCATTCCTGGGTGGAGGTCGAACGGGACGGGGTCTGGACGAACCTCGAAGGGTTCATCCTCGACGCGCCGTTCCTCGGCGCGCTCCAGGCCGCGTTCGCGGGGCGCGCGTCGCTCTGCGCCTACGGGGCGGGGACGAACTGCCTCTCCGACCCGCCGGTCGCGTGGACTGGCGGCGACACCTACATCCAGCGCACCGGGATCAACCGCGACCTTGGGCTCTACGACGACCCTGATACCTTCCACGCCGAGCATGCCCAAGCCTTCGGGCTCGTGCGCGGCGTCCTCTATCGCCGCGCGATCCGCCATTGGATGAACGCCCGTGTCGCCGGCATCCGCCGAGGGCGGGTGCCGGCCATCCCCGGCGGCGTGCGTCCCGCGCTGCCGGCGGACGCGGCCCCTCGGGCGGAGGCGGGTTGATGGGGGCCGGACACGATCACGCGCACGACCATGGACATGGGCACGCGGGCCATTCCCACGGCCCGACCCTCTCGGCCCACGACACGCCCGAAGCGCGGCGCTCGAAGGAGCGCGCGATCCTCGTCGCCGCAATCCTGACGGGCGGCTTCATGGGAGCGGAGGTGGTGGGTGGGCTCGTCTCGGGCTCGCTCGCGCTGCTGGCCGACGCGGGCCACATGCTCACCGACTTCGCCTCGCTGATGCTGGCCTGGTTCGCCTTCCGGCTGGCACGCAGACCCGCGGACTGGAAGCGGACCTACGGGTTCGACCGCTTCTCGGTGCTCGCCGCCTTCGTGAACGGGCTGACCCTCTTCGCCATTGCAGCGTGGATCCTGTTCGAGGCCGTCCAGCGCCTGCGTGACCCGTCCGAGGTGCTGGGCGGGCTGATGCTCTGGGTCGCCGTGGGTGGGCTGGTGGTGAACGTCCTCGCCTTCTGGGTGCTGAGCCGCGCCGAGGGCGACAACCTCAACGTCCGCGCCGCTGCGCTGCACGTGCTGGGCGACCTCTTGGGCTCGGTCGCGGCCATCGCCGCCTCGCTCGTCATCATCTGGACGGGATGGACGCCGATCGACCCGATCCTGTCGGTGCTGGTCGTCCTCCTCATCCTGCGCTCGGCCTGGGCCGTGGTGCGCGAGAGCGGGCACATCCTACTCGAAGGCGCGCCTGCCGGCTTCGACGCGCGCGCCATCGCCACGGACCTGGAAGCGAACGTGCCCGGCGTCGCGCGCGCCCACCACGTCCACGCCTGGTCGATCACGCAGGAACGCCCCATGGCCACGCTGGAGATCGACCTCGCGCCCGGCGCGCCGGCGGACGACGTGCGCCGCGCCGTGAAGGACCGCGTGCGCGAGACGACCGGGATGGAGCACGTGACCGTGGAGGTGGCGGCAGGCACGGCGCAGGAAGGGTGAGGGCGCGTCGTCCTACGCGAGGGCCTTTCGTCGGCTCACCTCGCGATAGAGGGCCGGCGGCGAGACGCCGATCCAATCTGCCACGCCCACCCATCCGCCTGCGTCGGGCGCGCCGTGGAGATCGAGATAGGCGTCGAGCCGGTCCGACAAGCGGCGCAGGCGCAGCACCTCGACGCGCCCCCGCAGGCTCTGGACCTCGCGCGCGGCCTCGGCGAGCGCGGCCGCGGCGGGGGAGGCGCCGAGCCAAGCGCAGACCGCGCCCACCGGGCGGCTGGCGACGCGGACCTCGGTCTCGCAGACCGCATCGCA
>JBCCDG010000171.1:0-7747 GCA_039030915.1 Pseudomonadota bacterium
CGTCGATCGGTGTATCGCCGCTCGGACGGCGTGCGTTCGGCATCGGCCCCAGACCAACAGGACCGATGGCGGCTCAATGCCTCACCGCGGCGCTTCCGTGCAGTACCTGGCCCATAGAGCCTCCTTAGCATGACGGCACAAAGTTAAACCATCACACTCCGGGACTGAACATCTAGAGGCGTCTACCAGCGGAGGGGCCGGGCAAACATGTTCTTTTGATCTCTGCTGCGTGCTGAAACTCCAAGCGCCGTAACGCTCAGCTCCGCGCCCTCCTACGACAGGTTGAACCGATTCGCGTGAAGGATCGGCAAACAGAAACTTGCGTGTTGCGGCTCCAAAACCACCAGCGTTCGGTACTTCTTCAGATTTTCAGGCCTATCATGACGTGGGAGGGCGCGGAGCCGAGGTTGCGGAAAGCCAACAGGGTTTCCGCGCTCACACTCAGGCCGCCGCTCACGGCTTCGGCTCCCCAGCGCCCGCATCAGGCGTCCAGTCGTCGAGAGACCGGTCACCCGATAGCGCCAAGACGCCGCACCGCTTCGCGTGAGCGCTCAACATGGCTCAGGCCAGGCGCGCAGCACCTTGTGCGAGCGCCTCGGCACCTGCGACTAAATCCTCTTCTGCCGTGTCCTCCGCGAAGTTATGGCTGATCCCGCCGATGGACGGCACGAACAGCATCGCGGCAGGCATCGTCTTCTGGGCATTCGTGGCATCGTGCAGCGCTGCCGAGGGCAACCGACGCCAGCGACCAGGGGCCGCTGCGGCCGCCGCCTGCTCTAGCGCTTCGCAGAAGCCCGGATCGAACTGACGGGGCTCGATAAGCTCCGCCATCGCAACGTCATGGCCAAGTTCCAACGCACCCGCCACTTCCGCGGCGGCCTCGGCGACCGTGTGGCGCATCGCATGCAGCCGGGCGCTCTCGGCATCGCGCCATTGCACGGTGGCAACGGCCCGCCCGGGCACGATGCTGGGGGCGCCCGGCTGCACATCGACACGACCGATCGTCCAGACCGAACGCTCCGTCACGATTTTGGCCATCGCGGCGTCGAGCGCCCCAGCGTAGCGCGCAAGGCCGCGGAACGCGTCGCGCCGCCGCGCCATGGGCGTCGTGCCCGCATGGTTCTGCTCGCCCTCAAAGGTCACGATGGCGCGCCCGATGCCGACGATGCTCTCGACCACGGCGACCGCTTCGCCCGCCTCGTGCAGTGTCGGGCCCTGCTCGATATGGATCTCGAGAAACCCTTTGAACCGGCTTGGATGGATCCATTCGCCCGTGGCCGTCTCCGCCATGCGCGCCCGCGCCGCGCCGAAGCTGAGCCCGCCATCGGCTTCGAAACCATCCGCCTCGGCGGGCGTCGGCTCACCCGTCACCTGCCCAGTCCATAGGCTCGAGCCGACGAGACCGCCGAAGCGGCCCTCCTCATCCTGAAAATTCACCACGGCGACACGGCCCGGTAACGCTCGCGCCGCCTCGAGCGCTGCGATCACGCCATAAGCGCCGTCGAGCCAGCCACCTTCGGGCTGGCTGTCCGTGTGGCTGCCGAGCAGGAGCCAAGGACCCTCGCCTTCGGGCAGGCCGAAGACGTTTCCAGCAGGATCGACGCTCACCCGCAGCCCGGCCTCCGCCATCCGGGCCATCGTCCAGCGCCTGGCTTCGATCTCCGCCGGCTCAAAGGCCGGGCGGACAACGCCACTGCCGCACTGGCCGAACCGGCGCAGCTGGTGGAGATCGGAGAGCAGGCGGTCGGGATCGATGAGCATCGGGGCCTCACGCATAGAAAGGGATCTGCCCTCACCCTGTCGCCCCCGCCCATGGAAAGCCAGGGTCCGCGAGCGCCGGCGCCCAATCGCCTCGGCTGAGCCATAGAGCCGCTGCCATCGCCGATGACACAATTTACGCTTGCAGACCGGCAACAGTGGCAGTATCTGCCACTCACCGCAGTATGGCGGTGACGCTCACGCACGCGCCCCCGGGCGCGCCGGGCCCTGCCCGCGCGCCACGAGCAGCGACGGTCGCGTCCTTGTCTGGTCCATCCGACCGCGGGGTCGGGGATTGTATGGGGATGTCCGATGTCCACTCGGCAGGAGGGCGCTGCGGCGCCCCTTATCGTTGATCCGGGAACCGAGCGGCGCTGGCTGCCGCCAAACCTCTCTCCGCGCATGGCGGGTTTCCTGGCGAACCAGCGCTTCGACCGCCCAACGCTGGCGCTCGACCTCGATGCCGTTTCGTCAGCCTATCGCGCACTCGGCTCAGGACTGCGAAGTGTCGAGGGCGCCGCTGAGATCTTCTATGCTGTGAAAGCAAACCCGCACCCGGCTGTGCTCAGGCAGCTTGCAGCACTCGGTGCGTCCTTCGATGCGGCCTCGCGCGATGAGATTGAGCGCTGCCTCGCGGCCGGTGCTACGGCTGAACGGATCAGCTTCGGCAACACGGTCAAGCGGCCCTCGGATATCGCCTTCGCCCATGCCGCCGGTGTCACGCTGTTTGCGGCGGATGCCGAGGCGGAGCTCGCCAAGATCGCCCAACACGCGCCCGCAGCACGGGTCTTCATACGTCTCCTCGTCGAGGAGAGCGCGGCCGATTGGCCGCTGGGCCGCAAGTTCGGAGCGGGGGGCGAAGAGGTGGTCGGCCTCATGCTCGAGGCGCGGCGCCTCGGCCTCGATCCCGTCGGCATCAGCTTCCATGTGGGCTCCCAGACAGCGCGGGCAGCGCATTGGCGCCCGGTGCTCGACCAAGCGGCCGAGATCTGGCGCGACGCGATCGCCGCCGGTCTGACACCCAGCCTCGTGAATATCGGCGGCGGTTTCCCGGCGCTCTACCACGACCCGATCGAGGCCGCGGAGCCCTATGGCGCGACGTTGATGAGCGATATCCGCGCCCGGTTCGGTGCAGCGACCGTCATGGCCGAGCCGGGCCGAGGGCTTGTCGGCGATGCGGGCGTCATCGAGGCCGAAGTGCTGCTCGTGTCGAAGAAGCGGCGGAGCGATCTTGCTCGCTGGGTCTACCTCGATATCGGCAAGTTCTCGGGGCTCGCCGAGACCATGGACGAGGCGATCCGCTACCGGATCTCGACCGAAGCGGATACGCGCATGGGCGGTCGTGGCCCCTGCATCCTGGCGGGGCCAAGCTGCGACAGCGCGGATGTGCTCTACGAGAAACGACCGATGGCGCTGCCCTTGTCGCTCCGCGCCGGCGACCGGGTCTGGATCCACGCCGCAGGCGCCTACACGTCGAGCTATTCGAGCGTTGGCTTCAACGGCTTCCCGCCGCTCGACACCATCTGCTTCTGAGGTGACGTCCAGGCCCGGCGGCGGACCGCCCTCTCTGCTCTGATCGCTGATCGGCCCTGGTCGGCGCCCACCGGCGCCTCATCCCTTCACCGTGAGTTGTCCGCCTCCTTGACGCGACCGCCCGCGCCGTCACGCAATGGTGCCGCGGCGAAGGTCTAGTGGCGAACGTTGAAATGCGAAGGGCGAGAGGGGGAGGGCGTCATGAAGGACGATCAGGCCAGAGACGATCCAGCACTCCGCGCGCTCCTCGAACGCGTGGCCGACGGTGCCCGGTCGGTGGCGGCCGAGGGCCGGGTCGCCGACTACATTCCAGCACTCGCCGCCGTTCCGCCTGAGCGCTTCGCCATCGCGATCGTGACGGCGGAGGGCCGCGAGGCGGCCGTGGGCGATGCGGACCTGCCCTTCTCGATCCAATCGATCTCGAAGCTCTTCACCTTGGCGCTGGCGATGGAATGGCTGGGCCCATCACTTTGGGAGCGGGTCGGGCGGGAGCCATCGGGCATGCGCTTCAATTCGCTGATCCAGCTTGAGACCGAGCGCGGCATCCCGCGCAACCCCTTCATCAACGCCGGAGCGCTGGCGGTGATGGACGCCCTGGTCGAGCGGCGCTGGAACTTCGAGACCTCGTTCAGGACGCAGATGCGCAGGCTCTCGGGCAACGATGCGCTGCAATACGACAGCATCGTGCACCGCTCCGAGCGGGCGCATGGCGATCTGAACCGCGCCATCGCCTATGTACTTAAAGCCCACGGCAATCTGCGATCGGACCCTGAGAGCGTTTGCGACAGCTACTTCCGGGCATGTGCAATGGCGATGTCGGTGCGGGATCTTGCGCGCGCTACTCGGTTCCTCATGGGTGCAGAGACCGCTGGGCTCGATGCAGAAGGCCGCGCGCTTGCGGGCCATGCTCAGCGGCTGCGCGCCATCATGCGGACTTGCGGGCTCTACGATCAGTCGGGCGAGTTTGCGTTCCGCGTCGGCCTGCCGGGCAAGAGCGGGGTCGGCGGCGGGATCGTCGTGGCTCAGCCGGGCGCCTTCACGGCGGCCGTCTGGTCCCCGCCGCTCGACCGCTTCGGCAACTCGGTCGCCGGTCAGGCAGCGCTGGAGCTCCTCGCGAAGGAACTTTGCTGAGTGGCGTCTGGTCACTTCGAACCGCGCCTCCCACCCAGGCTTGCCGGCACCTCGATGGCGGCAAGAGACGTCACAGAGGCGATCGAAGGAACCGCGTCGCCAGTGCAAAATCGCGCGTGAGTTCCGCTGCATGGCTGAGCGCGACAGTGAGAAACGTTCCAGTGCATGTGGCATGCGCTCGATCGTCACTGCGCCGAAGCAAAGCCTCTGTGCGATGCGGATCCGCCTGCCCGAAGAACGTCTTTGAACCTTCCCCGAAGCGGGCACCGTTGCATCAGGGCTCCGCGCCCTCCCACGACAGGTTAGGCGCTGAGCGTAAAGTTATGCCGAACGGTGCCCGGTTGAAGTGCGCAACAGCCGGCAACTCTGAGTCGGGATCTTAGGCCCTTCTTTCTGCGACTCACGCAAACCTGTGGTGGGAGGCGCCCGGGAGCAGCTTCACGCGCTTCCGAGGCCACCGAGAGCATCGTGGCCGTAGAGCCAGTCGAGGCGCCCGGCGGCGAGGCTTGGGGCGAGGCGGCTCACCGCGCCGATCAGCGCATGATCGAAGCGTCGGCGCAGGCCGTCGGCGCGGTGGAACAAGGTGCCGTTCTCCCGGCTGACCCGCTGCACGCGCGTGGCACGGGCGCGGCGCGCGGCCTCGTACTTTGCGAGTTGCGCCCCCAGCGTCGCCGCGCATTCGGGCATCTCGGAAAGAACCGCAGCCAAGACCGCCGCGTCCTCCAGCGCCATTGCAGCCCCCTGCGCCATGAAGGGCAGCATCGGATGCACGGCATCGCCCAACAGCACTGACCGGCGCGTGTGCCATCGGGGCGGTTGGTCCCGATCGAAGAGGCCCCAGAGAAGCGGCTGCTCCACGGCCGAGATGAGGGATGTCAGAGCCGGATCGAAACCGGCAAAGGCGGCTCTCAGCCTTGCCGGATCGCCTTCTGTCGACCAGCTCTCACTCTCCCATAGGCTGGCCTCCTCCACGGCCACGAGGTTCAGAAGCGCGCCGCCCCGCAGATAATACGTGACCACATGCCGCCCGGGGCCCGCCCAGACCGTGGCGTCGGGCGGCATGCGCGCGGCCTCCGGCAAAGTGTCCGCGGCGAGCACCGCGCGCCACGCGGTCTGCCCAGTGAAGCGGCGCGGCGCGTCGCCGAAGAGCGTGGCCCTCAACCTAGATCCGAGCCCGTCCGCCACCAGAAGGAGGTCTGCCTCGATCGCTTCCGCAGGAGAGGACGGAGAGGCCAGCGAGGACTGAGAGGACACGGCGGCGTCATCGCCCTCTCTCACGGGTCCGACCTCGATTGCGACATGGCTGTCGTGCTCCTCCGCGTCCAGCACCTGGGTCGCCGGTCTCAGCACCGCGCCGGCGGCGGTGGCGGCGGCGGCAAGGGCTGCGACGAGATCCGCTCGATAGACATGGAGATAAGGTGCGCCCCAGCGCGCCTCGGCGGCTGCGCCCAAGGGCGCGCGATAGATCACTCGACCGCTCCGTCCTTCGCGCAGGACCGCCGCTTGCGGGCGGAAGGCCGAGGCCGCGACCGCATCGAAGGCGCCAAGCGCCTTGAGGCAACGGCAGGCATTCGGGCTCATCTGGATCCCGGCGCCGAGTGCTCGGCCGCCGGGCGAGAGTGGGTCGGCCTGCTCTTCGGCGATCCGTTGGCGGCGTTCGAAAAGCGTGACGCGCCACCCTGCCCCCGCCAAACCCGCAGCGGCAGCAAGCCCTGCGATACCGCCCCCAGCGATCACCGCATGCGGGGCCGGGCCCTGCGCGCTCACGCCGAAACGCTCACCGGCTGGTACCGGCACGCATCATGCCGCGCGCCTGCCCGCCGCCGCCGGCCGGGCCGCCATGGCCTGCGCGACCCGATACCGTCAGCTCACAAACCGGCAGGCCTGGACGTGTCGCACTCTCCCCAAGGCGGATCGTGGCGGTGCGCTGGCCCGAGAGCGCCACGATCATGCCCGTGCGCGGCTCGGTCCCGTGGTCGATCACCATGCGCGCAAACTCGAAAGCCACGGCGCGCGCGAGGTCCGCGTCGAGGCTGCTCGACGGCACCTCGATCTCAAAGCCCGTGAAGGATAGGAGGCCGCGCGTCAGGATCCCGTCCTCGTGCCCCTCCTGACGCGGCTTCGTGTAGTACCAGCGGAGCCAAAGCTCGAGCGGCGCCTCACCGCCCAGAACACGCTCCACTTGGCTTGCAAAGCGCGAGGGCGCGATGGCGTTCATCGCGGGCCACCAGAGGAGCCCGATTGGCTGCACTTGCCCCGCGATGGCGGCGAGCGCGGCGGTCACAGCGGCTGCGCGATTGAACGACCGGTCAAGGCGCGCGATGCCCCGGTCCCGCATGAAGCCAAGATCCGCGACCTCGAGCCAAGCGCGGTGGCGGCCAAGCGCTTCGCTCCCTTCCGGCCAGGCCGACGGGTTCGGCCAGCGGGAAAGATCGCCGCGATGTTCCAGCTCACCCTGGCGCGCCGCGATGAAGATGCCGACATGGTCGATCACGAGGAACAGCATCCGGGTGCGCGTGGGCTGCGAGGCGGAGAAGCTGAAGAGCCCCCCCTCGCTCGCCTGTTCGAGCTTGCGCATCATCGGATGCAGCAAAACCTTTGCGCCCGCCGGCGCCACCAGGCGCTGCGTCCGCTCGACGATCTCCTCAAGATCCGGCTCAAAGGGCTCAGCCAAGGGGATGAGCCCGGCGAAATGGTCCCGCTTCTCGAGGCTCTCGCGTGTCTTTCGCTCGATACGCGCCGGCATTCCCGACCTCAGCTTCTCAGCGACCTACGCCCGACAGCCCCGTTTCGGGTCACCGCCTTCCATAATGAACCACATAGTGGCAGTGGTCGCTGAGATCAGCAGTCTGCGGCGTTTCAAAGGCACCAGAATGTCGGCGAAATGCGCAGAACCCAGCCGACTGCTCAACAACCCGCCCGTAAGAAGCCCAGTGCGACCCCGGGCCCTTCCATCCGACCGTCAGTTATCGAGGAACGAGCGAAGCTTTCTCGACCGGCTCGGATGCTTGAGCTTGCGGAGCGCCTTGGCCTCGATCTGGCGGATACGCTCACGGGTGACCGAGAACTGCTGGCCCACTTCCTCCAGCGTATGGTCGGTGTTCATGCCGATGCCAAAGCGCATGCGCAGCACCCGCTCCTCACGCGGGGTGAGCGAGGCAAGGACCCGCGTCGTCGTGTCCTTGAGATTCGCCTGGATCGCGCTGTCGAGCGGCAGGACCGCGTTCTTGTCCTCGATGAAGTCGCCGAGCTGGCTGTCCTCCTCGTCGCCGATGGGCGTCTCGAGGCTGATCGGCTCCTTGGCGATTTTCATCACCTTGCGGAC
>JBCCDG010000172.1:0-7739 GCA_039030915.1 Pseudomonadota bacterium
CGCGGCGACGGCCTGAGCGGCGGCCTGAGCGACGGGCGGCGTCGCGGGCGGGCCGAGGGACGCCCCGTGCCGGTTTCTGCGAAACCGCCGCCGGCCCGCCCGCCCGCCGCGCCCCGAGGGACCTGGCGGCGAGGATGGGCGAGGCGGCGAGGGTGCCGGCTCTTATCCGAAAGGATGTTCTCCTTTTCATATGTCGCACGAAACTATCTTGCGAGGCTGTTGACGGCGCCTGCCGCAAGCGCGTAGAGCGTCGCCGAGGATGTTGCGGCGCAGCGCGCCGCGCCGGGAAAACGCGAAGCCGGGAGAGAGCGATGGCGGCCGATGGCGACCTGAAGGAGATGGCAAGCCCGCGCGAGGCGTGGCAGGCGGCGGATCTCGCCGGTCGGGTGGCCGAGGCCGGACAGGCCGCCAAGGCGCTGACCGCGGCGGCCGCCGCCGGGCTGAAGGCGCGCTTCGCGACGGGCGGCCGCGTCTCCGGCAAGGCGCTCGACGGCGCGCAGGAGGCGGCGCACGGGCTCGCCTGGCTGGCGACCTATGCCGAGAGCCTGGTGCAGATGGCCGACTGGGCCGGCAGGCTCGAGGCCGACGGCCGCTTCGGAGAGATGGAGCGGCTGGTGCTGGCGGTCGGCGCGGGGGAGTATTGCGCGCAGATCCTGGGCGGCATCCCGATGAACCAGGGCGAGATCGTGCGCCCCGCCGATCTGGGGATCGAGGCGGAGGCGCTGGCCGCCTTCCGCACGCCGGCGGTCGAGGCGCTGACGGCGGGCGGGAACACGCCCGAGGCGCGGCAGCGGCTGGCCGCGCTGATGGCCGAGCGCGAGGGTGTGGCGAGCTTCGGCGATCCCGGGCTCGACGAGGAATACGAGATGATCCGGGACCAGTTCCGGCGCTTCTCGGAGGACAGGGTCCTGCCGCATGCGCATGAGTGGCATCTGAAGGACGAACTCATCCCGATGGGGATCGTCGAGGAGATGGCCGAGCTTGGCGTCTTCGGGCTCACGATCCCAGAGGAGCATGGCGGCTTCGGCATGGGCAAGACGGCGATGTGCGTCGTCTCCGAGGAACTCAGCCGCGGCTATATCGGCGTGGGCTCGCTCGGCACGCGTTCCGAGATCGCGGCCGAGCTGATCCTTTGCGGCGGGACCGACGCGCAGAAGGCCGAGTATCTGCCGAAGCTCGCCTCGGGCGAGATCCTGCCGACGGCGGTCTTCACGGAGCCGAATACAGGCTCTGACCTAGGGGCATTGAAGACCCGGGCCGCCAAGGACGGCGAGGACTGGGTGATCACGGGCAACAAGACCTGGATCACCCATGCGGCGCGGACGGATCTGATGACCGTTCTGGCGCGGACCGATCCGGGCACCGACAACTATGCCGGCCTCTCCATGTTCCTCGCGCCGAAGACGCGGGGCGACTGCGAGACGCCCTTCCCGGATGCCACGCTTTCAGGCGGTGAGATCGAGGTGCTCGGCTATCGCGGCATGAAGGAGTACACGCTTGCCTTCGACGGGCATCGCATTGCGGGCGATGCGCTTCTGGGCGGGGTCGAGGGTCAGGGCTTCAAGCAGCTCATGCAGACCTTCGAGAGCGCGCGGATCCAGACCGCGGCGCGGGCGGTGGGCGTGGCGCAGTCGGCGCTCGATGTCGGTCTGCGATACGCGCAGGAACGCGAGGCGTTCGGTCGGCCGATCCTCGAGTTCGGGCGCGTGGCATCGAAGCTGGCGATGATGGCGGCCGAGATCATGATCGCGCGCCAGCTGACCTATTTCTCGGCGCGGGAGAAGGATGCGGACCGGCGCTGCGACCTCGAGGCGGGGATGGCGAAGCTGCTGGCCGCCCGGGTGGCCTGGGCCGCGGCGGACAACGCGCTGCAGATCCACGGCGGTAACGGCTTCGCGCTCGAATACCCGGTGTCTCGCATCCTCTGCGACGCGCGCATCCTCAACATCTTCGAGGGCGCGGGCGAGATCCAGGCGCAGGTGATCGCCCGTCGGATCCTCGAGACGGCCTGAGCCTGGCGGCGTTCGACTCGACTCGGGTGTCGTTCAGACTGTTCGCGGCGGATCTCGACCCGGATGCGGTCACGGCGCTGCTTGGTGTGACGCCTACGAAAGCACGTCGGCGCGGCGAGCCGATGGGACAATCGGGCTTTCCGTCGCGCACCGGGGCATGGTTGCTTCACGCCGTGCGACGGGAACCGGGCGATCTCGACGCGCAGCTTAGAGAACTTTGTGCGCAGCTCCCGTCCGATCCGGAGATCTGGCAACAGCTGGGCGACGAGGTGGAGCGATCGCTTTTCTGCGGCCTCTTCATGGAGGAGACGAATTGCGGTCTGTCCATCGAGCCATCGACGCTCGAGCGCATCGCCCGCCTCGGCGCGCGCCTCGACCTCGATGTCTATGCGCCCACGGAGGACGAGGACGGTTAGCGGCCACCGGCGTCGATCTCTGAGCGCTGCGCGGGGTCGGCGTACCTCGTTCCGCGCCCTGCGGCGCGGAACATCGGCCCGCCCACCCCGGGAGCCCGTCCGGGAGGGGCGGCCGTCGGCGCGGTGGAGGGGTTCGCCGTATTCGAGGACGTTGCCCTCCGGGTCCTTCACGAAGCCGACGCGGCGGCGATAGGGCGTGCCGTCGAGGTCATAGGTCTCGGGGCGGACGAAGATCTCGATGCCGCGGGTGGCCAGGGTGTCGAAGAGTGGGTCGATATCCTCGACCGCGAAGCAGAGGTGGCCGTAGCCAGTGCGGTCGAAATGGTCGAGGAAGCTCTCGGCCTCCGGCAGGCCGATGCCACCGGGGTCCGCCTCCACGAGCTCGAGCCGGGTGTCGCCGAGGCGGAGATAGGCGAGGCGCTTGCCGTCGAGGGCCTCGACGCGCCAGGCGACCTCGACCTCGAAGCCGAGCGTGTCGCGGTACCAGGACACCATGTCGTCGAAGGCGCGGACATTGAGCGAGACATGGTCGAAGCGGAGGGCGGGCAGGTCCCCTGCCTGGGTGGCCGCGCGAGCGGTGCCGGGCAGGCTGGTGGCGACGAAGCTGGCGGCGAGGCCGGCGGGAGCGAGGCGGAGGAGGGTGCGGCGGTCCATGATCGTGTCCTTTCGGTTCCGGTCCGGCATCTCGCTGCCGGCGATGGGACCGAGATGGCCTGGATCGCTGGAATTCGGTAGGTAGATAAGGTGGCATATGGTCATTTGCCATACGCATGACCATGGTGCCCGATGGCCAAGACGCTCGACCGCTTCGACCTGCTGCGCCTTTTCCTCCGGATCGCCGAGACCGGGTCGCTGAGCGGCGCGGCGCGTGCGCTGGGCCTCTCGCAGCCATCGGCGAGCCGGCAGCTCCGCATGCTGGAGGAGGATCTGGGCGCGACGCTCCTGCGCCGGAGCACGCATGAGCTGGCGCTGACGGAGGAGGGCGAGCGGCTCCTGCCCGAGGCGCGGGCGCTCCTCGACGGCTGGGAGGGGGTGCGCGAGCGGATCGGCGGCGCGGAGGGTGCGCTCGAGGGGCGGATCCGGGTGCTGGCGCCCGCAGGGCTGGGGCAGACCCTGCTGGCGGATGCGGCGGCCGGCTTTCTGGCGCACAATCCGGGCGTGCGGCTCGAGTGGTTGCTGGACGATGCGCCGCGGGACCTCGTGGCCGAGGGGATCGACCTCTGGCTGAGGATCGGGCCTGTGGCGGATGAGGGACTGATCCTGCGGCCGCTCGCCACGATTCCTAGGGTTCTGGTCGCGCAGCCAGTGCAGGGATGTGCTGCTGGGCCGGAGGCGCTCGAGACGCGGGGTGCCGTCGTGCTGAGCCCCTTCGCCTCGGGGGGCATCGTGCTGACCGGGCCGGGGGGCGAGCGGGTGACGGTGCTGCCGCGATGCGTCGTCGAGACGGACAACCTCTTTGCCGCGGCGCGCTTCGTGGGGGCGGGGATCGGCTATGGGCTGTTGCCGCTCTGGCTGGTGCGGCCGGACCTGGAGCGGGGCGATCTCCTACGCCTCTGTCCCGGCTGGCAGGCGGCGCCTATCGTGCTTTCCCTCGCCTATCCGCGCCTGCGCTTCCGGCCGCGGCGCGTGGCGGCGCTCATCGGGGCGCTGCGCGAGGCGGTGGCGGCGATGGATCTGGGCCGGGCGTGAGCGCGGTCAGGATTTCGGCGGGAGTGCTGCGAAGACCGCCTCGAACATCTCGGGCGTGAGGCGGCCGGTGTTCGTGTTGTAGCGCGAGCAGTGGTAGCTGGGCGCCAGTGTCAGCGAGCCGCGCGGGCCTTCGATCCGGCTCTGCGCGGCATGGGCGAAGGGGTGATCCTTGAGCCGCGCGCCGAGGGCGCGGAGCGTGCTCTCATGCGCGATACGGCCCAGGGTGACGATGCTGCGGAGATGCGGCAGGGCGGCAATGCGGGCGGCGAGGAAGGGACGGCATGCGGCGATCTCGGCCCCGAAGGGCTTGTTCTGCGGCGGTGCGCAGCGCACGGCGTTGGTGATCATAGCGCCCTCGAGCCTCAGCCCGTCATCGGGGCGCGCGCCGTACTCGCCCGACGCGAAACCGAATTTGAGGAGCGTCGCGTAGAGGAGATCACCCGCATAGTCCCCGGTGAAGGGGCGGCCGGTGCGGTTCGCGCCCATCCGCCCGGGCGCGAGACCGACGATGAGGAGACGCGCCTCCGCATCCCCCCAGCTCGGCACCGCGCCGTTGAACCAGGCGGGCTCCGCCGCGGCGTTCTGCGCACGGTACTGAGCGAGCCGGGGGCAGAGGGGACAATCGCGCGGCGGCTCCGCCCGGACGGCGGGGACCGACCCGCCGTCGGTGGTGGACATGGCAGGCTCAGTCGTGCCCGTTTTCCTGCGGCTCGGCACGCTGTACAGGCATCCGGTCCTCCCGCGGGGGGCGGCCGATGACTTCCTTGAGCTCCTCGAGCTCGATGAAGTTGTCCGCCTGGCGGCGCAGATCGTCCGCGATCATCGGCGGCGAGGAGCGGATCGTGGAGACGACGCTGACGCGGACGCCCTTGCGCTGCAGCGCGCCGACCAGCGGGCGGAAGTCGCCATCGCCAGAGAAGAGGACGATATGCTCGACATAGTTGGCCATCTCCATCGCGTCGATCGCGAGTTCGATGTCCATGTTGCCCTTGATCTTGCGCCGGCCCGTGCTGTCCGTGAACTCCTTGGCGGGCTTGGTAACGAGCGTGAAGCCGTTGTAGTCGAGCCAGTCAACGAGGGGCCGGATCGGAGAGTACTCTTCGTTCTCGATCAGAGCGGTGTAGTAAAACGCCCGCACCATCTTGCCGCGTCGCATAAACTCCGATCGCAGGAGTTTGTAGTCGATATCGAAGCCTAGGGCCTTGGTGGCGGCGTAGAGGTTCGAGCCGTCTATAAAAAGAGCTAGTCGCTCGTCTCGGTAAAACATGCGCGTGTGGCTCGCTACAGTTGCGTCACAGGTGGGTATCCATCAAACGACCCTCTGCATCAACGCGTCGGGGTTGTCCATGGCACAGATGCTACGAGTGGCTGTTTGACAGTCAGCCCAATGACAAATGTGACCCGATTCGAGACAATATCATCTATGCCTCAACACAGAGTCTACGCCTTCATCGCGCTCGGCGCGAATCTTCCTTACGAGGGCAGCGCTCCCGCGCAGACGCTGGAAACCGCGTTGGCAAGGCTTGAGGCGCGCGGGTTTGGCGTTGTCGCCCGCAGCCGGTGGTATCGGAGCGCGGCCTATCCGCCGGGGTCGGGCCCCGATTTCGTGAACGGCGCGGCGAGGCTCGACTGTCCCGAGGGCGCAGGGCCCGAGGCGGCGCTGGAAGCGCTGCATGAGGTGGAACGCGATCTGGGGCGCGAGCGGCGGGAGCGCTGGGCGCCGCGGGTGTGCGATCTCGACCTCCTGGCGATGGGTGACCTGCTGTTGCCGGATCGCCAGACGCTGGCGCGCTGGATGGCGATGGCGCCGGAGGAGGCGGGGACGGTGCAGCCCGCGACGCTGCTGCTGCCCCATCCGCGGATGCATGAGCGGGCCTTCGTTCTCGCCCCGCTGGCGGAGATCGCGGCGGATTGGCGCCATCCGCTGACGGGGGCGAGCGTGGCGCAGATGCTGGCAGCGCTTCCTGCTACGGCGCGTGCGGAGCTGGTTCCGCTCGATTGAGCACCGCGAGGACGGCCTGCCCCTTGCGTTTGCGCACGCTTTCGGCGATAGAGCGCTCTTCCGAGAGCCGTAGACAGCCAAGGAGCGCGCCCATGGCCCGCGTGACCGTCGAAGATTGCGTCGACAAGGTACCGAACCGGTTCGACCTGGTGATGCTCGCTGCGCATCGTGCGCGCACCGTCGCGGCAGGCGCCGAGATCCTGGTGGAGCGGGACAACGACAAGAACCCGGTCGTGGCGCTCCGCGAGATCGCGGACAAGCGCGTGGTGCCGGACGAGCTGCGCGAGGAGGCGATCGAGAGCCATCAGCGCCATATCGAGGTGGACGAGCCGGAGGAGGACAACATGGCCCTTCTCATGGGCGGGGGCGATCAGCCCTCCAGCCCCTACGGCGCCCCGCCGCAGCCCGGCAGCCAGCCGGATGGGCCGAGCGTGATGGACGACCTCGACGAGGAGAAGCTTCTCCGCGCGCTCATGGCCGAGCAGGATCGCAGCTGAGCGGCACGCTACGGCTGCCGACCAAGGGCCCGGTGCGCGAGCGCCGGGCCTTTTGCGTTCAGGCGCGTTTCCCCACCGCTCGATTGACCGCCGCATGGGCGGGTGAGACGCTGGCGAACAGTGCCGCTGGGAAGGACATGACGGCGTGATCAGGCAGTTCGAGCTGGTAGAGCGGGTGCGCGAGTACAACCCGGATGCCGACGAGGCGCTGCTGAACCGCGCCTATGTCTATGGCGCGAAATGCCATGCCAACCAGCGCCGCGCCTCGGGCGAGCCCTATTTCGGGCATCCCGTGCAGGTGGCCGATATCCTGACCGGCCTGCGTCTCGACGATGCGACGATCGTCACGGCGCTTCTCCACGACACCATCGAGGACACGCCGGCGACGGCGGAGGAGATCACGCGCCTCTTCGGGGCGGAGATCGCCGACCTCGTCGAGGGTGTCACGAAGCTGACCAAGCTCGAGACGAGTTCGCGCGAGGCGGCGCAGGCGGAGAATTTCCGCAAGCTCCTGCTGGCGATGGCCAAGGATGTGCGCGTCATCCTGGTGAAGCTGGCCGACCGGCTCCACAACATGCGCACGCTCGACCATCTGCGCCCCGACAAGCGGCGGCGGATCGCCGAGGAGACGATGGATATCTATGCACCCCTGGCCGGACGCATGGGCATGCAGGGAATGCGCGAGGAGCTCGAGGATCTGGCCTTCGAGGTGCTTTACCCCGAGGCGCGGACGTCGCTTCTGCGCCGCTTCATCAAGCTTCGCCGCGAGACGGGCGACCGCGTGCCGGGGATCGTGGCCGAGATCGAGGGGCTGCTCGACGAGGACGGCATCGAGGCCGAAGTCTACGGGCGGGAGAAACGGCCCTATTCGATCTGGCGCAAGATGGAGGAGAAGAAGACCACCTTCTCCCAGCTCTCCGACATCTACGCCTTTCGCATCCTGCTCAACGACGAGGCGGACTGCTATCGGGCGCTGGGGGCACTGCATCGCCATTGGCGCGCGGTGTCAATCTGGAGTGTCTCGGTTCCCAAGATCAGAATTGACTCGCTTGAAGGCGAATCCTCAGGAAATACATCGGCTGGCTGAGATTGTTCAAGCGCCATCGGTTCAAGGCATCGTCAC
>JBCCDG010000173.1:0-7730 GCA_039030915.1 Pseudomonadota bacterium
ATTGCGTTCAGCGCTTCCTCGACGGTGCCTCGCACCATCTCGCCCAGGTGATCTTTGATCCGCGCCTCGTCGATCTGGATCACTTGGCCCATCGGCTTCGTCTCTCCGTTCTCGTCCATACTCAGCTCCTCTCAGCTATTCTGAAAGGAGCCGCCGACGCAGGCAAAGTGCGAAAGACCCTGTATGCTATCCGCTTGTTTGCTCACTCGGTGCCGACTGCCGGGTGCATCGCGCCGGCGCTGGTCTTCGAGATGGACTTCAGGAGAGGGCGCCGCCCCTCTGCGGGGCGGCGCAGTGGTTCAGCGCGCGTCTGGGGCTTCGACGTCGGACCAGGCGGCGACGAGGGGCGGTGCGCGGTTGCCGCGGACCTCGATAGCGTCGAGCGCAGCCGTCAGCTCGGCGACTTCGCTCTCGGTGAAGCGGACGCCTGCGGCGGCAACGTTGTCGCGCAGGTGCGGGATCTGTGTGGTGCCGGGGATCGGGACGATGTCGTCGCCCTGCGCCATGAGCCAGGCGAGCGCGATCTGGCCGGGCTTCGCGCCCTTGCGCGCACCCCATTCCCGCGCCAGCGCCACGAGCGCGAGGTTCGCCTCGCGGTTCTCGGGGTCCATGCGGGTGGTGTTGGCGCGGAAGTCGCCAGGCGCGAAGCTCGTGCCCGTGTCGATGGCGCCGGTCAGGAAGCCGTAGCCCAGCGGTGAGAAGGGCACGAAGCCGATCCCGAGTTCGCGGGTGATGGGCAGGATGTCGCTCTCACGAGCGCGCCAGAGCATCGAATACTCGCTCTGGACAGCACTCACGGGCAGGAGCGCATGGGCCCGGCGGAGCGTGTTCGGCCCCATCTCCGACATCCCCCAGTGCAGCACCTTGCCTTCGTCGATCAGGTCCCTGACCGTGCCTGCCACATCCTCGATCGGCACCTCCGGGTCGATGCGGTGCTGGTAGAGCAGGTCGATGCGGTCGGTGCCGAGACGGCGGAGCGAGCCCTCGACGGCCCGTCGGATCTGGGCGGGTCGGCTGTTGACGGTGAAGTCCCACTCGCCGGTCTCGGGATCGACGTTGAAGCCGAACTTGGTGGTCACCTGCACATCGTCGCGGAACGGGGCCATCGCCTCGCCGAGGATCCGCTCGCACTCGAAGGGGCCGTAGACCTCGGCGCAGTCGAAGAAGGTTACGCCCTGGTCATAGGCCGCGCGGATCAGCGCGATCATATCGTCGCGGTCGGGCACCACGGTGTGGAACGTGCGGTGCATATTCTGCACGCCGAGGCCGAGCGCGGAGACCTCGAGCGCGCCAAGCATCCGTCGGCCGGGCGCGGCGGTGGTGGTGGCAGCCGCACCCGCACCCGTCTGGTCGGCTATCTGGGCGGTCGCCGGCGTATGGCTGAGCGCCACGACGGCGGCAGCGAGGGGCATGCCGGCGAGGAGAGAGCGGCGGCGGCGGTCGATGCGGGCGCCAGTGTCGGTCATGGTCGGTTTCCTGCGTCTCTTCGTATGGGTTTGAGAGGGCGGCGGGGTCAGTTGCCCGGCGTGTCGCGCACCCAGGCATTCCCGCGCTCGGCGGTCGGCACGAAGGTCATCAAGGTGACGGTCCAACCGTTGTCGCCGCGGGCGAAGCTATGGGTGTAGGTGCCCCAGACCTCCCACATCGCCTCTCCGCCATTGGTCGGATCGGCGCCCGCCTCCATGCGGTTCCAGGCATACCCGTGGCTGTGTATCGTTGCGGCGTCGGGGCCCTCGAAGGTGACGCGGTGGTTGCCGCGCAGGTGGAACGAGGTCTTCTCAGCAGTCAGGTTGGCCGACCAGCCGTCGATCAGCGCATCGGCGGGGATGGTGGCGGGGGCACCGCCCACGAGCGCGGAGAAGTCCACCTCGATCGTGTCGGCGAAGAACGACCGGGCGAGCGGCCAGTCCTTGGCGTCGACGGCGGCGTCGATGGCATCGGCGATCCGGATCATCTCGGAGATGTTGGTGCGCGTCGCGTCGGTGACGGTGTCGCCGGGTGCCGCCGCTGAAGGCGTGGCAAGCACGGCGGCGATGGCGAGGGATTTGAGCGAGGTGAGGACTGTCTGCTTGGCAGAAGCGGCGGTCATGGTGCTGCGTGTCATCTTGCATCTCCGGTTCATCGACGCGCTGGCGTCGCTTGGATGACCAGAAGATGGTGGCGGCATTCAATACCGTCAAAAGCTGTCTTGAGATTGAAATGATCGCGAAATGCGATCGAATGAGGTTTTGCTCCTACGCCTCCACTGCAACGGCCTCGGCCGCCCGCAGCATCGGCGCGACCAGCGTGCCGGCGGGTGCGCGGTAGGCGAAGACGAAGCTGATCGGCACGCTGACGCCCGCGACCTGATGAAAACGGACCCTCGGCGGCGGGCGATGTGCGGCGGCAGAGTTTACGAGAGCGCAGCCCACGCCCGCCGAGACAAGGGCCAGCATGGCGGTCTCGTCATGGGCCTCCTGGACGATCTGCGGCGTAATCCCGATCCCCGCCAGGGCGGCGCGCTGAGCGTCGAAGTAGTCGGGCGCCATGGCGCGCGGGAAGCCGATCATCGACAGGCTGTCGATGTCCTCGGCCGTCAGCGGGCCACCATGACCGAAGTCGAGCGAGGCATTCGCGGCGAGAACGACATCGTCCGTGCGCAGCGGCAGCGCGATGAGGCCGGCCGCGTCGAGCGCATCGCCCTGTCGGTAGAGGAACCCGCAGTCGAGCCGCCCCTCAGCGATCGCGGTCACCTGGTCGCGCGAGCCCATGGGCGCCACCGTGAGCCGGATGGCGGGGTTGGCCCGCGTGAACCGGTCGAGTGCCTGTGGCGCCGCACCATCCCAGGCGCCGGCGTCGATCAGGCCGACCCGGAGCGTGCCACGCCGCCCCTTGGCCACGTCGCGCGCGGCCTCACCGGCCGCCGCCAACTCGTCCAGCAGGGGCGCGATCTCGCTGAGATAGGCGCTACCCGCATCGGTGATCCGCAGGCCCCGACCGATACGGTCAAAGAGAGCGAAGCCAAGTTCGTCCTCCAGGTCTCGAAGGGTGCGGCTGACGGCGGGCTGGGCGACGTTGAGGCGGGCGGCAGCAGCATGGACTCCACCTGTCTCGGCAATGGCGCGGAACGTGCGGAGGTGGCGGAGTTCCACGGCTCTCTCCTTTGGCTGCACGCCGGAATGATAGCAGTCCGTTATCGCTATGCGAGGAAAGCAGCATCATCCGGCATTCCCGGGGCGCTTTACGCCTCGGTGGATGACACGTTTAATCTCCACCTCGTCGCCAAGCTCCTCCGCCCTGCTCGGTCCGGCCCTCGCTCTGCTTACCGTCTTCTGCTGGGCGTCCTTCAACTTGGCGGCCGTTCACGGGTTCGAGGCCGTGCTCCAGCCGATCGATCCGATGCTGCTGCGCTTCGGCACGGCAGGGCTGGTCTTGGCGCCCGCCCTCATCCTGCTGCGCCGCCGTGACGGCACCTGGGCCCGAAGGCCACGCCCAGGCCGCGCTGTCATCCTCGCGCTGCTGGGCGGTCCGCAGTTCGGTGCCCCCGCGGTCGGCGGTTATGCCTTCGCGCCTCTCTCGCACGGTTTGGTCTTCGCCCCCGCTACGGTCTTCGCGGTGGGTGTGGGCCTCGCCTTTCTCCTGACCGGGAAACGGGTCGGACGGCGCAGGATCGCCGGGTGTCTTGTGATCCTTACAGGGCTTGTCATGCTCAGCGGTGCGATGACCGGCGGGATGCAGCCCGGCGTCTGGCGCGGTCATGAACAGAAGGTCACTGCTCCCGTGGAGATCCTCCTCCAGGCGGTGATGCAGGGGATCGTCGGCTGGGCCCTGTCGATGGCGGCGCTAGCGGGCACGGTGCGCCTGCTGGGCGCTATAACAGCGTCGATCCTGCCCTGCCTCGCTCCCGTCGCAGCCCTTGCCCTGGCAGTCCCCGTACTCGGCGACTGGCCCAGCTGGAGGGAGATGCTCGGCGTCGCCATCGCCATCGCCATCACGGCCGTCGGCGCCAGGACGGCGTTCATCGAGCCCGGCTCCTCCTGGGAGAACGGCTACTGCGAGTCGTTCAACGCCCGCTTCCGGGACGAGCTGCTGAACAGCGAGATCTTCTTCTCCCTCCGCGAGGCGCAGATCCTGATCGAGCGATGGCGCCGTCACTACAACACCGTCCGGCCCCACAGCGCCCTAGGCTATCGCCCCCCGGCGCCGGAGACCATCATCCCCGTCGACCAGAAGCCCGTAATGCACTAACAATTCAATCGGACCACTCGATGGGGGCAGTTCATGCTTGCTCGGTGCAGCAGCCTTGGCCGGTACGTGATCTGCGAGCGATCGACGGGCCGATGGCTGCCGCGCATGCAAGCCAGGTTTGCGGTCTGAGCGCACAGTCCCAGCTTTGCGAAACGTCGCGTCGGAAGATGGTCTTGGCCCAGTTGCCGCCACAAAGCTGTGCGCTCACTTGGTCGCGATAGAACCTAGCGCCGACGACGAGACAGTTCGAGATGTATCGATTTTTTATCGCTCCATTGTTCTTCTTTTTCCTGCTGCTCCATCAGGCCGAAGGGCGTGAGGGTGCCAGTGCCCTCGGCTTTGCCGAGGCACAAGAACTGTTCGTCGCCGGGGACGTCGATGCCCTGCACCACCGCTTCGCGACCCACCGCGAAGCTTTTGCGGCAGGCGGGATGACGGGAATCGAGTTTGCGCGCCCATTCTACGCTTTTTTCGTCTATTCCGCAGAACGGGTGGCCACAATCGCTTCCTGGCGCCATCGATGGCCGGAAGATCCGGCCGCCCTTGCGGCCGAGGGAGCGCATCATCATCACGTTGCGCTTCTGATCGGCTATCGCCGCGACGCACGCGGTTGGAGCGTCCTGCGCGGCGAGCGCTGGGCCGCAGCGCAAGAGCGGGCTGCCGCGAAGTACGCGGCGGCGATCGAGGCTAACCCTGCACAGATCTTCGCGGCGCGACAGCTCCACTGGCTCGATCGCAGCGTCGTCGGCGAGGCGAAATGGGCGGCTGCGGAAAATGCGATGGAGACGCATGCCTCCCCGGCCTATCGGACTGAGTGGCGGCTCCAGCAGCTATCGCGCGAGCGGCGGCCCGAAAGCATCGTGGAGCTCTGCGCCGAGGTTGCGGGCACCGCTCCCGGGCTTGACGAGAACGCCTGCTATGCTGTGGCGCTCTATCACTTCAGTCCCCGCGGCGTCCGCGCGTCGGAAATGCTGGAGAGCTTCGAGGCCGCCGATCACGTTGCGTTCCCACGCGAACAACTGCGTGCCATGAGCAAGGTGCGTCAACCGCTCGACGAGCTGGTCGCCTTCGCGCGCGCGCATGACATCCCGTTCCACACCTTCACGCTGCTCGAGATCGGCGAATGGACAAGCTCGAAGTGGAAAGTGCAGGGGCGCGATCTGCTTGCCGAGGCCGTGTCGGTCGACCCGGACAACCCGCTGGTCGCTGCCCGATATGCGACGGTTCTCAACAGGCGCGTTGGCCACGGGCCTGCGAAGGGTCGGACTGCACGGCTGCTCGCAGAGAGGGCCCGCGCCGATGCCGGCGAAATCACACTGCGGCTCCTCGCTAGGCACGACTTCTCGATAGCCCCGTACAATGCCGCGCTGTGGCCCGCGGTCGACTTCGGCCTGCCACGCAACAGCGGCCAGGCATTGCCGTTCATGGAGCGCGCCGTACGCGAGAGCGGCAACGACCCCGATGCCTGGCTATTCGCCGCGGACGAACTCATCGACCCGCGCGAGTGGATCGGCCTCGGCCCCGATCACCGGCCGCTGGAGAGCTTCGAATGCCGAAAGCGCAATCTTCTGAGGCTGGTCTTCGATGGTTGCGCGCTGGCGCGGGGCCGTCACCGGATCTGCGAGCGTGAGTCGCTGCAGGATGCGGGGGCTCAGTTGAACGACATCGCGACGCTCGGCGAGCTCGATTGCCACGCCGCGCCCGATCTCGGCGTCGAGATGTCGCCGGAAGTCGTCGAGGATAAGAGCTGATGGCCATGGTCCCTGCACATGCCGCCCGATGGCTGGCTGTGGCGCTGTGCTTAGCCGTCGCTCCCGCAATGGGGGCAGAGGGCGGCGCTCTCATGCTCACGGAGGCCAAAGCCCTTCTCTGGCGGGGGGATACGGCCGCGCTCGAGAATGCCTTCGCTGCGCACCGCGAGGCTTTCGCCGCGCGGTCGCTCACGGCCGAGGCGTTCGCTGAGCCCTTCGAGGCTTTTCGCGTCTATCATGCGCCCCATCGCGCGGCGATCAAGGGCTGGGTGGCGGACTATCCGGAAAGCTCGGCCGCCGCCGCCGCACTCGGGGCCGCGCTCGAGGCGCAGGCTGCCGTTGAGACCGATGCGAGGAGTATCGATGCGCTCCAGCAGGACCAGGCGCTGCTGGTGCTCGATGCCACGCGACTCTCAGCGGCCGCCTATTCCCGCGCGCTCGAGCTTTCGCCCCGCCAGGTCTTCGCCGCGGAGCGCATCCTCCGGGCCGATCCGCGCATGTTGCCACCGGGCGCCGCCGACGCTGCTCTCGCGACGCTCAACACCGACGGCTCACCGCTCGTGCCCCTCCGCCTGGCGGTGGAACGCGCACGGCACAATGATGAGGGCTACAGCGACGAGGTGCTCGGTCTTTGCGAGGCGGTCATCCCCGAGGTCGATGGGCTCCTGCTCGAGGAATGCCTCGCCTTCGCCTTCCGGGACCGGACGGTCTCGATGGTCAACAAGGCGCGCTACCTGATCATCCTGGAAGCGGACGAGGAGCGGCACTTTCCGCGCGCGGTCTTCGATCTGACGCTAGAGGTGAAGGGCGCACGGGACGCGATGGCGTTCGCGTCAGAGGCAGGCCTTCACTTCAGCGACAAAGAAATCTTCAACCAGCTCGGCGCCTATAACGAGGAGAGGACGTTGGCCGATGCCTCCCTCGCGCATGATCCGACCGACCCGTTGATGTTGGCCGGCAGGGCTTGGGCCCATGCGCTGGACGGCGAGTACGAGATGGCCGCCGCTGGGATCCGCGAGGCGCATGTCCATGGTGGCCATCTCTCCGTCGTCTGGCGCCTAGAGGAACAGATCCTCGCGGAGTCCGGGCGCATGCATGAACTGCTCCCATGGTTCGAGCGGGCGGTGACCACGCCCGGTCTCGACCCGGAGGCCTATGTCAACGCAGTGTCGGGGCACCTACGCCGACCTGACTCGGAAGCTTTCAGAGGTCCCGACGGGAAGCCGCTGCCCGACGCCGCCTGCCGCGCGAGCGCCGTGATCATGACTCTCCGCTCGGCCTGCGACCGGATGCCTGTGCCGGACAGTCACTGCATGCCCGAAGCACTGGAGCGCCTCGAAGCCGACGCGGACAGGCTGGCGGAGAGCTGCGGCGGCTGAAAATATCTCACGGCAAGCGGCCCGCCTCGTAACGGATCGCGGGCGTGGTGGCTTCGGTCTGCGCTCCGTCCGCCGGACTATGGTTCCGCAGCCCATTCCGGCCGTTGATTGGTGTCTCGGGCTTCGCGGTCGCGGGACGCCGAAACTGCCATTCGCGGCGCGTGCGAGAACACCGGACTGATCAACTAACACTGTGCGGACAAAGCGAACGTCCGCTTTGTAACTCCGAGATGTGCATTTAGGTCAGTGGTTGCCCGAACGTTATCTTGTTCCCGTCGGGGTCTTGCTGTGACCCCCGAGATTTCCTCCATCTGATGCTAGAGTCCGGCCGAGCGAGAGGACCGGACGATGAAGCGATCGAAGTTCAGCGAGG
>JBCCDG010000174.1:0-7708 GCA_039030915.1 Pseudomonadota bacterium
ATGGGCGAGCGTCGAAGGGGCGAGGCCGAGATGCGCCTGTATCTCTCCGATGGCCAGCCCCTCCGGCCCCGCTTTCACGAGCAAGCGAAAGAGCCCGAGGCGGGCCTCATGGCCGAGGGCGGCAAGCGCCGGGGCGACATCAGCATCGTTCATGACGCCAACATAACCAAAAAACTAGTGATGTAAAGGCTGGTCGTCGCTACTCGCAAAGCCGGAAGCCGTTCGGGCGCTGGGCGAGATCGAAGTGCAGGTGGTCGTCGTGAGCCTCGTTGGTCGTCGGCCCGAGCACCGTGGTGAAGTAGGCACATGCCCCGCCGCGGATCCCGGCCTGATAGGCCCGCTCCGGCGTCGCCTCCCCGTCCCGCGGGCTCACGGTCACCCGCCGGTTCCCCTCCAGCACCAGCGCGTGCACGTCGACGGCGTTGGCGAAGGCGTGCTCGGAGTATCTGTCCGTTCCGCTCCCGCCCCGGCGCTTGCGGCACTGATAGTCGGCGGAGATCGCGACCTTGCGCAACGGGGCGTTGAGATAGAGAAGCGCCAGCGGCTCCGCCACATCGTCGATCCAGCGCGCGGTCGCGAGCGCCACGGCACAGCGCGCCCGGAGCGGCGGCTCCAGCGTCACGGGCCCGACCTTCTCCAGCATCACCGGCCGCTCGGCGCCGCAGAAGCCGTCGCCCTCGATCGGCTGGAGCCGCTCCACCGCCACCCGGCGGGCATCGAGCGCCGCGAGACAGGCGGCGAAATCCTCCGCCGTCTCGGCTGGACGCGGGTCTTCCGGCGGCGTTGGGTCGGCCGCATCGCTGGCCGCTTCCGCCCGCTCGTCGGCATCGCCCTTCTTGGCGGCGGCCGCGGCCCTCGCCGCGGCCGCCGCCGCCTCGCGCGCGGCAATCTCGGCGGGCGACGGCCCCGTCTCGGCTGGCGGGATCGGCGCCGCTTCCGGGCCCGGCTCCGCCTCAGGCGCCTCTCCCGATCCGGCCCCGGCTTCGGCCGCGACGGCGCCCGGCGCGCGGAGCGGCACGGGCGCGCGCTCCGGCGCTTCGGCCCCTGCCGGTGCCCCGGCCAGGCACAGAAGGGTCAACGCCAGTCCGAAACCGACCCCCGCTTCCAAAGCCGGCCCGTACCCGCGATGGGCCTTCATCCGTGGCATCCGTGAACCTTTTCCCATCCCGCCCGTCTACACCCCGAGGGAGTAAGTCCAATGCATCGCTACACCATGACGGGCGCGCTTGTCGCCGCCACGCTTCGTTTTGCCAACCCCGGCCATAACGCCAACGATGCCCCTCCACCCCAGAAGCGGTCGCCAAAGCCGCATTCGCGGGCGAAGAGTTGCCGGGGGGACGCAGCGCGCTGGCCTTCCGAACCCAGGTGCCGCTCGACAGCGCTGGCATTTCTCCGGGCGTGATCGACGGCTATCCGGGCGTGACGGCGCCCGATCACCGCAACCGCCACGGTCGTTGGGCCACGACAGGCCCTGGGCACACGGCCCGCTCAGCGGAAATGATCGTCGCCACGGTTGAGGCCCCGGCGCCCATGCGCGAGGGTCGGAACAAGCGCGCGGTCAAGCGCCACCTTCAGGAGGAGACGACCCATGCGACCCGAGATCCCGACGGCGCTCAGCCGCGACGCCATGGCCTTCATCCTCGCCGGCGGGCGCGGCTCGCGGCTCAAGGAGCTGACCGATCGTCGCGCCAAGCCGGCCGTGCACTTCGGCGGCAAGGCGCGGATCATCGACTTCGCGCTGTCCAACGCCGTCAATTCCGGCATCCGCCGCATCGGCATCGCGACGCAATACAAGGCCCACAGCCTCATCCGCCATCTCCAGCGCGGCTGGTCCTTCTTCCGCGCGGAGCGGCGCGAGATGCTCGACATCCTGCCTGCCTCCCAGCGCGTGGACGAACGCAACTGGTATTTGGGCACCGCAGACGCCGTGACACAGAACATCGATATCATAGAGGGTTACGAGCCGAAGTTTATCGTGATCCTGGCGGGCGACCATATCTACAAGCAGGACTACGAGCTCATGCTCCGCCAGCATGTGGAGACGGGCGCCAGCGTCACCGTCGGCTGCATCGAGGTCACGAAGGAAGAAGCCACGGCCTTCGGCGTGATGGCGGTCGACAGCGCGGGCAAGATCACCGATTTCGTCGAGAAGCCTGCCGATCCGCCCACGATCCCAGCCGAGCCCGACAAGGCGCTCGCCTCAATGGGCATCTACGTGTTCGACACCGGCTACCTTCTCGAGCTCCTCAGGAAGGACGCCGACGACGAGACGAGCGACCACGACTTCGGCAAGAACATCATCCCCGCCGAGGTGGCGAAGGGCACGGCCCAGGCGCACCGCTTCTCCGAAAGCGCCGTCTCGGGCGACAATGGTCGGCCCTACTGGCGCGATGTCGGCACGGTGGACGCGTTCTGGAAAGCCAATCTCGACCTGACCGACTTTCACCCGGAGCTCGACATCTACGACACCCAATGGCCGATCTGGACCTATGCCGAGCAGACCCCACCTGCGAAGTTCATCCATGACGAGGAACACCGACGCGGCTCGGCCATCAGTTCGCTGATCTCCGGCGGCTGCATCGTCTCGGGCAGCACGGTGCACCAGTCGCTCCTCTTCACGCGCGTGCGCACGAACAGTTTCTCCGAGCTCGATCAGGTCGTCGCCCTGCCGGACTGCAATATCGGGCGCCATGCGCGGCTGAGAAAGGTGGTTCTGGACCGCGGCGTGCAGGTGCCCCAGGGCCTCGTCGTCGGTGAGGACCCGGAGGAAGATGCCCGCCGCTTCCGGCGCACCGATGGCGGCGTGGTGCTGATCACCCAGCCCATGCTCGACGCGCTGTCCTGAGGCCCGGATGCGCGTTCTCCACGTCGCCTCCGAATGCGCGCCGCTCGTCAAGACGGGCGGGCTCGCGGATGTCGTGGGGGCGCTGCCGGGCGTGCTGGCGGCGGAGGGGGTGGAGGCCAAGGTGCTCCTTCCCGGCTACCCGGCGGTGATGTCGGGGCTAGAGGGCTCGCGCGAGATCCCATTGCCCAAGGGTCTGGCCGGGGAGCTTCTCGGCGGGCCCGCGCGGCTCCTCGCGGCCGAGGCGGCGGGGCTCAAGCTCCTCGTCCTCGACGCGCCCGCCCGGTTCCGGCGCGACGGCGGGATCTACGAGACCAATGGCCGGGACTGGCCCGACAACGCATACCGCTTCGGCGCGTTCGCCAAGCTCGGGGCGCTGATCGCAGCCGGCGGGACGGATGGCTGGCGGCCGGACGTCCTGCATGCGCATGACTGGCAGGCGGGCCTCGCACCCTTCTATCTCGATCTCATGGGCCGGCCCGTCCCATCAGTCATCACGATCCACAACATCAGCTATCAGGGCCTGTTCGAGCCTGCTGTCCTCACCGCGCTCGGCATCCCGCGCGCGGCCTTCACGCATGAGCGGCTCGAGTTCTGGGGCCAGGTTGGCTTTCTCAAGGCGGGTCTCGTCGCCGCCGACGCGATCACCACCGTCAGCCCGGGCTACGCCCGCGAGATCCTGACGCCCGAGTTCGGCATGGGGCTCGAAGGCGTGCTCGCCGCCCGCCAGGACCGGCTGAGCGGCATCCTCAACGGCGCGGACACCGGCGTCTGGAACCCCGAGACGGACCGGCAGATTGCCGCCACCTACACCGCGCCCGCTGGCAAGGCCCCAAACCGGGCGGCGCTGCTGGATCACTTTGGGCTCGAAGACGGCCCCGGCCCGCTCCTCGGCGTCGTCAGCCGGCTCACGCGGCAGAAGGGCATCGACCTCCTCCTCGAAGCGCTCCCCGGCTTTCTCGGCGCGGGCGGGCGCCTCGCCCTCCTCGGGTCGGGAGAGGCCTCGCTCGAGGCGGCGCTTACTGCCGCGGCGGCCCAGAACCCGGGCCGCATCGGCGTCTTCATCGGCTATGACGAGGCGCTCAGCCACCTCCTCTATGCCGGCGCTGATGCGATTGCAGTGCCGTCCCGCTTCGAACCCTGCGGCCTCACGCAGCTCTATGCACTCCGCTACGGTACGGCCCCCGTGGTCGCCCGCACGGGCGGCCTCGGAGACACGGTGATCGACGCCAATCCTGCCGCCCTCGCCGCGGGTGTTGCAACAGGTTTCGTGCATGCGCCCGGTGATGCCGCCGATTGCGCGCACGCGCTCGAACGGCTGGTCACCGCCCACGGCGATCCGGAAACCTGGGCGCGGATCGCATCCAACGCGATGTCCCATCCGGTCGGCTGGGGTCCGAGCGCCGCGGCCTATGCAGCGCTGTACCGCAGCCTCGCCGGCTAGGCTCAGCGCCCCTGGAGGAACGCAAGGAACGCGCCGAGCCGCGTTGCGTGGCGGCGTGGCTTGCGCCGGCAGGGCCGAACGGTACGTGTGGTGGGCGCGGCTGCGACCGGCGCATTCCGTGTTGCAGTCATGAAAGAAGCGGCGAGTATCCCAAGCATGGCTGCCTCCTTGTAAGTGCCTGCTATTGAGCGCAAGATGCCGCTTGGCCCGCCGGAGCGCGAGCCAGCAATTCTCATATGCTGTAAGCTGAGCTTTCAGATGGACTGGGCCGCCCTGCCTCCGCTCACCATGCTCCGCGCCTTCGAGGCGGCGGCGCGCAATGGCGGCTTCTCCGCCGCAGGGCGTGAGCTCAACGTGACCCATGCCGCGATCGCGCAGCAGGTGCGCGCGCTGGAAGGGCGGCTCGGCCTGCGTCTGATGCGCCGGGAGGGACGAGGAGTTGCGCTAACCTTGGAGGGTCGGCGGCTCGCGGACGGGCTCGGCCGCGGGCTCGAGACGATGCGCCACGCCTTGGGCGAGGCCGCGCGCGACGCGGTGAGCCGCCCCGTCCGCCTCTCACTCACCCCGAAGTTCTCGGCTTATTGGCTGATGCCGCGCCTCGGCCGCTTCCGCGCGCAGCACCCGGATATCGAGCTCCTGGTCAGCCCGACGCCCGAGCTCGTGGACCTCTCGACCGGCGCTTTCGACCTTGCGATCCGCTTCGGGCAGGGTGGCTGGCCAGGGCTTTCGCCGGAGCTGCTGGTACCTTCGGCGCATGTGGTCGTCGCGACGCCAGGGCTTCTTGCCCGCCACAGGGTCGATGCGCCCGCGGACCTCCTCGATATGCCATGGGTCCAGGAAACCGAGACGGATGAGTGGTTTACCTGGCTCACCGCCCATGGCGTCACGCCGCGGCCCAAGCGCGACATCCTGCACTTGCCGGGCTACATGGCGCTCGCGGCGATGCGCTCGGGCGAGGGCGTGGGCCTGACCGCGCGCAACTTCGTGCAGGACGAGATCGACGCCGGCAGCCTCGTCGCGCTCTTCGACGAGCCGGGCAAGCCCGAGACCGGCTATTGGCTCCTCCAGGCGCCCCATCCCGGCGGCACGCCGCGGCGCACGCTCCACGCGGTGGTGGAATGGTTGCGGGCCGAGGCGGCGGAGGCGCTTGACGCAGCGCCGCAAAACGGCAGTTAGAGCCATCGAGAAACCGGGCGCCCGCTTGGACGGGGGCCTGAGGGAGACCGCCTTGTCCCGCACCCGCCGAACAGCCAAAGCCGCTCCTGCGGTGCCGACCGAGGCCGATCTCGGCCCGGGCTCGCCCGCCAGGCTCGGCGTGCATCTCTCAGGCGACGGCGCGAATGTCGCCGTCTTCTCCGCGAACGCCGCGCGCATCGAGTTCTGCCTCTTCGATGCGTCGGGGCTCGAAACGGCGCGCCTCCCCCTGCCCGAGCAGACGGGCCCGGTCTGGCACGGGCATGTGCCCGGCATTGGGGAGGGGCAGCTCTACGGGCTGCGCGCCCACGGCGCCTATGCGCCCGAGCGCGGCCACCGCTTCAATCCCAACAAGCTGCTTGTGGATCCCTATGCCCGCCGCCTCGCCGGCCGCGTGACGGAAGCGGAAGCGCTCTATGCCTACGATCAGCGCGACGCGGAGCGTGATCTCTCCTTCGATGCGCGAGACAGCGCCCCCTTCGTGCCGAAGGCTGTGATCACGGCGCCCGCGGATCACGGAACCCGACCGCCGCGCCCGCGCCGGGCATGGGGCGAGACGGTGTTCTACGAGGCGCATCCCAAAGGCTTCACGCGGCTGATGCCGGGCGTGCCGCCGGGCATCGCCGGCACCTGGGAAGCGCTGGGGTCCGACGCCGTGATCCGGCATCTCGAGACGCTCGGCGTCACGGCGCTCGAGCTGCTGCCTGTCCACGCCTTTGTCGACGACGCGTTTCTGCTCAATCGCGGGCTGCGGAACTACTGGGGCTACAACACGCTCGCCTTCTTCGCGCCCGCGCCCCGCTATCTGGGCCCTGCGGGAGAGGCGGGCGTGCTCGCGGCGATCGACCGGCTGCACGAGGCCGGCATCGAGGTGATCCTCGACGTCGTCTACAACCATACGGCCGAAGGCGGCGAACTGGGCCCGACGCTCAGTTTCCGCGGGCTCGACAACGCGTCCTACTACAGCCTGATGCCGGACGATCCGCGCTACTACGTCAACGATACGGGCTGCGGGAACACGGTGAACGTCGCGCACCCCTTCGTGCTTCGCATGGTCCTCGACAGCCTGCGTCATTGGGTCGAGCATTACCGCATCGACGGCTTTCGCTTCGACCTCGCCACCACGCTGGGACGCGAGCCGCACGGCTTCGATGCGGAGGGCGGGTTCCTCGACGCGCTTCGACAGGACCCGGTACTCTCGGACGTGAAGCTCATCATGGAGCCCTGGGATATCGGCCCTGGCGGCTACCAGCTCGGCGCCTTCCCGCCGGGCTGCGCGGAATGGTCGGACAGGTTCCGCGACGATGTGCGCCGCTTCTGGCGGGGTGATGAAGGGGCAGCACAGGGGCTCGCAGCCCGCCTCCTCGGCTCGGCCGACATCTTCGACCGCGACGGCCGGCCGGCCTGGTCCAGCGTGAACCTGATCACGGCGCATGACGGGTTCACGCTCGCGGATCTCACCGCCTATCACGCCAAGCACAACGAGGCGAACGGGGAGAAGAACCGCGACGGGCATGGGGAGAACTTGTCCGACAATATGGGCCAGGAAGGCGATACGGAGGACGTAGCCATCGTTGCCGCGCGCGCGCGGCGCCGCCGCGCGCTGCTGGCAACGCTCTTTCTCAGCCAGGGTACGCCGATGTTGCTGGCAGGCGACGAGCTCGCCAACAGCCAGGGCGGCAACAACAACGCCTACTGCCAGGACAACGTCACGGGCTGGGTGGACTGGGACACGGACGACCCCGAGCTCGCGGACGTCGTCGCGGCGCTGACGCGCCTGCGCCGAGAAATGCCGGTGCTGCGCCAGACCCGTTTTCTCCACGCCCAGGTGCGGGCCGAGGACGCGGCACCGGACGTGGTATGGCAAGGCATGGATGGCGGCGCGCCCGACTGGGAGGATCCGGGACTTGCAGCGCTCGCCGTACGCATCCGCGGCTCGGCGGAGGCGCCGCCGGGCGTGGGCGTTGCGGGCGACGCGCTGATCGCGATCAACCGCGCGGGCGAGGATGCGGAGATGACCCTGCCGGAACCGCCACACGGCCGGGTCTGGCGGCGGCTCTTCGACAGCGCAGCCGAAAGGCCGGATGCGGAAGCGGGCGAGCCGGGGCCGACGGCGCGGCTTCTGCCGGGCAGCGTCGCCCTCTTCGCCCCGCGCGGCTGACGACGGCGGACCGCGCTATGTCCGACGCCCTTCTGACGCTCGCACGTGCCCGCGGCATCCAGCCCGA
>JBCCDG010000175.1:0-7119 GCA_039030915.1 Pseudomonadota bacterium
CATGCCTGCCGCCCCGGCAATCGAGGTGGAAGGGGCAGGCCGGCTGGCCTGCCCCCGGCACGGTCTCAGAGATCGAGAAAGCGGTTGCGCTTGGCGACGAAGGCCTGGTCGGAAATGGCGGTCCAGCCACCGATGTCCTTCCGCGCGGCGAGGAAGCTGTCGAAGATCCGCGCCGAGAGCTCGGAGTGCTCGCGCGCCTCCTCGATGACCTCCTGGGCGGCCTCACCGAAGGCGTCGTAGACGTCCTCGTTGAACTCGCGCAGCTCCACGCCGTTCTCGGTGATGAGGCGGTTGAGATAGGTACCATTGTTGGCGTTCGTCTCGGCCATCTGGCGCGCATTCTCTTCGTTGCACGCAGCCTCGATGATCGCCTTGTCGCCGGCCGAGAGCGTGCCCCACCAGGACGCGTTCATGCCGAGGGCGAGCTGCGAGCCCGGCTCGTGCATGCCCGGCCAGTAGTAGTACTTGGCGGCCTCGTAGAACTTCATGAAGAAGTCATTGTAGGGGCCGACCCACTCGGTGGCGTCCACGGCGCCCGAGACGAGGTTCTCGTAGATCTGGCCGCCCGGCAGCGAGACCGGCGAGGCGCCCAGCTTGGCCATGACGTCGCCGCCGAGGCCCGGGATACGCATCTTGAGGCCCTTGAGGTCGTCCGGGCTCTCGATCTCCTTGTTGAACCAGCCGCCCATCTGCACGCCAGTATTGCCGCAGGCGAAGTTCTTGAGGCCGAACTCACCGGCCAGCTCGTCCCAGAGCTGCTGGCCGCCGGCATACTTCACCCAGGCATCGATCTCGGTGTAGGTCAGCCCGAAGGGCACGGCCGTGAACGGCGCCCAGCCCGGATGCTTGCCCTTCCAGTAGTAGTCGGCGGCGATGTAGGCCTGCGCGTTACCGCTCGCGACCTCGTCGAAGCTGTCGAAGGCGCCAACGCGCTCGCCCGCGGCGAAGTACTGTACGTTGATGCGGCCCTCGGTCAGCTCCGGGATGCGCGCGGCAAGACGCTGGGCGCTCGTTCCGAGGCCGGGGAAGTCGCGCGGCCAGGTCGAAACGATGACCATGTCGATCTTGCCCTGGGCTACCGCGGGGGCAGCGAGCGGCGCGGCGACACCCGCTGCCGCGGCGCCCTTGAGGAAGTTACGACGTTCCATGGTGGATGATCCTCCGATGTACTTTGTTTTTTCGGTTGCCAGCGCGCTTTGGATGAACCCGCGCCGGGCCAGATAGCGCCATGGCACACCCAACCCGCCCGATGCCCCCCGGCAACACAAGCGCCGCGACCGTATAAGTCCCCCTTGCGCCGCGCAAGACGAGAGCGCGCAAGCGTTTCGCAACGAATGGAATAACATGCCGCCCTGAGGGAGAGTGTACGCCGGTGCGACGGCAGTGGGCGTGTTTCGCTTTCCCTTTTGGTCAGAATGCCTCGCCAAGCCCGCGCATCGCCGCCAGAAACCGCGCCCGCACCGCGTCCCGCCGCGGATGCCGTCCCGCCTGCACCACATGCCGCCCGGCCGACCATAGCTCGGCGACCGTGCCGTCGCCCGCCGCGAACACAATCCCGTCCACCAGGGCTGCACGCGGCAGGGCAGCGAGCGCGGGGTGCGAGAGGTCGGGCGCAACGAGGTCCGCGATCCGCCCCGGCGCGATCCGCCCCGCCGGCCGGTCGAGCGCCTGCGCCGCGCCCCGGCAGGCCGCCAGCCACAGCGCCTCCCCCGTCGCCGCCGGCGCCTCATCCCCCACCCCGCGCGGGGCGAGGCATCCGCGCGCGCGGAGCGTCAGCCGCTGGCCGTATTCGAGCGTGCGCAGCTCCTCACCCAGCGCGATGCGCACATTGGAGTCCGAGCCCACGCCGAAGCGCCCATCCGCGGCCAGGTATGCGGGGCCCGGAAAGACGCCATCGCCCAGATTGGCCTCCGTGATCGGGCAGAGCCCGGCCACGGCACCCGACGCCGCCAGGCCCTCGGTCTCCGCCACCGTCATGTGCGTCGCGTGGATAACGCACCAGCGTTCGTCGAGGAACCGCCGCAGGAGCCAGTCGACGGGCCGCTCGCCCAGCCAGCCCTCGATCTCCTCCACCTCGCGGACCTGCTCGGCGGCGTGAATATGCACCGGCCCCTCGCGGGCGACCTCCAGCACGCCCCGCATCGCCCCTTCGTCGCAGGCCCGCAGGGAGTGGAAGGCTAGGCCCAGCCGCGCATCCTCCCCCAGCCCGGCGATCATGGTCCGGCATGTCTCGAGAAGCGCGAGGAACCCGTCCGGCCCGTGCCCGAAGCGCGCCTGCCCGCCCTCCAGCGGCGCATGCCGCACCCCGCCATGCTGATAGAGTACCGGCAGATGGGTCAGCCCGATGCCCGTATTCCCCGCCGCCGCCACGATCCGGCGCGACAGCTCCGCCGGGTCGTCATAGGCCGCGCCGCCCGGCGCGTGGTGGAGGTAGTGAAACTCCCCCACCGCGGCATAGCCCGCCTCCAGCATCTCGACGAAGACCTGCGCCGCGATGGCCTCCACCGCCTCTGGTCCCAGCCGGTCGAGAAAGCGATACATGAGCGTGCGCCAGGTCCAGAAACTGTCCTGCCCCGGCCGCCCGGCCTCCGCCATCCCCGCCATCGCGCGCTGAAAGCTGTGGGAATGGAGGTTCCCGGGCGCGGGCAGGAGCGCGTCGACACGAATGTCCCCCGCCGCCGCCGGCACGCCGACCGCCACGGTCCCGATCCGCGTGCCGGCGAAGGTCAGGCGCACATCCCGCGCCCAGCCCTCGGGCAGCAGGGCGGCGGCCGCATGAACCGCGCGCCCGCCGCCATCGCCCTCGATACCGTCGCCCCACACCATCATATGCTCCCTAGGCAGCCGCCCGCTCCCGCGCGTAGGCTGCCCGCGATCAGGCCAAAGGTCGAGGCAGGATGACCGGCACCAAGAGGCTCCTCACAGATGCGGCGCTCGCGACGATGGACCCCGCCCGGGCCGTCCCCTACGGACTCATGCCCGACGCTGCGCTGGTGCTCGACGGCGCCGGCATCGCTTGGGCCGGCGCCGCGGCCGATCTCCCGGCCGAGCATCGTGGGCTCGAGGCCGAGACGCTCAGGGGCCGCCTCGTCACGCCCGCGTTGATCGACTGCCATACCCATATCGTCCATGCAGGCTCCCGCGCCGCGGAGTTCGAGCAGCGCCTCGAGGGGGCGAGCTATGCCGAGATTGCGGCGGCCGGCGGCGGCATCCTCAGCACCGTCACCGCCACCCGCGCCGCGAGCGAGGACGCGCTGGTCGCGAATGCCCTCCTCTGGGCCGACCGCCTGATCGCGGAGGGCGTGGGGACCGTCGAGATCAAATCCGGCTACGGCCTCGATACCGAGACCGAACTACGCATGCTCCGTGCCGCCCGCCGCGTCGGCCGCGAGCGTTCCCTGACCGTCGTCACCAGCTTCCTGGGCGCCCATGCCATCCCGCCCGACTACAAGGGGCGCAGCGGCGCATATCTCGACGAGGTCTGCCTCCCCGCCCTCCGCGCCGCCGCGGCAGAAGGGTTGGCGGACGCAGTCGACGGTTTCTGCGAGGGCATCGCGTTCTCACCGGACGAAATCGACCGGCTCTTCAGGCAGGCCAAGGCCCTCGGCCTGCCGGTCAAGCTCCATGCCGAGCAGCTCTCCAATCTCGGCGGTGCGGCACTCGCAGCCGGGCACGGCGCCCTCTCCGCCGACCACATCGAGTATCTCGACGAGGCGGGCGTGGCCGCGATGGCAAAGGCAGGCACCGTCGCCGTCCTCCTCCCCGGCGCCTTCTACACCCTCCGCGAGACCCAGGCCCCGCCGGTCGGGGCTCTGCGCAATGCGGGCGTGCCCATGGCGGTGGCGACGGACGCGAACCCCGGCTCCTCGCCCATGGCCTCGCTGCTTCTCGCCATGAACATGGCCTGCACCCTCTTCCGCCTCACGCCCGAGGAAGCGCTGGCCGGGACCACGCGCAACGCCGCCCGTGCCCTCGGCCTCACCGATCGCGGCATGGTCCGTCCCGGCCTGCGCGCGGACCTGGCGGTCTGGGACGTCGAGCACCCCGCCGAGCTTTCCTGGCGCATCGGCTGGGCGCCCCTCGCAACCCGTATCGTCGGAGGTCGGGGATGACGACCGCCCCCCTCACGCTCACCCCCGGCAGCGTCACGCTCGCGACGCTCGAAACGCTCCTCGTCGAGGATCGCCCGGCCGTGCTCGACCCCGCCTGCCGCCCGGCGGTCGAGGCCGCCGCCGCCCGCGTCGCCGAGGCGGCGGCGGGCGACGCGCCGGTCTACGGCGTCAATACCGGCTTCGGGAAACTCGCGAGCATCCGCATTCCCACCGCGGACACGGCGAAGCTCCAGCGCAACCTCATCCTCAGCCATTGCGCAGGCGTAGGCGACACGCTGCCCCGCGGGCCCACCCGGCTCATGATGGCGCTCAAGCTCGCCTCCCTCGGCCGCGGCGCGTCCGGCACGCGGTGGGAGATCGTCGCGCTCCTCGAGGCCATGCTCGCCGCCGGCATCACGCCCGTTGTGCCCGTGAAGGGATCGGTCGGCGCCTCGGGCGATCTCGCACCGCTCGCGCATATGACCGCCGTCATGATCGGCGAGGGCGAGGCGGAACTGGCCGGGACCGTCATGCCGGGCGCAGCCGCGCTCGCCGCCGCCGGTCTCGCCCCGATAGCGCTCGGGCCGAAGGAGGGCCTCGCCCTCATCAACGGCACCCAGTTCTCCACCGCCCTCGCGCTCGCCGGGCTCTTCGGCGCCTGGATGGCCGCCCGCGCCTCGCTCGTCACGGCCGCCCTCTCGACCGACGCGATCATGGGCAGCACGGCCCCCCTTCAGCCCGAGATCCACGCGCTCCGCGGCCATCGCGGCCAGATCGAGGCGGCCGCCGCCATGCGCGCCCTCCTCGACGGCTCCGAGATACGGGAGAGCCATCGTGACGGCGACAGCCGGGTGCAGGACCCCTACTGCATCCGCTGCCAGCCCCAGGTGGCAGGCGCCGCGATGGACGTGCTCCGCATGGCGGCGGGCATGCTGGAGACGGAGGCGAACGCGGCCACCGACAACCCGCTCGTCCTCGCCGACCCGCCCCGCATCGTCTCGGGCGGGAACTTCCACGCCGAACCCGTGGGCTTCGCCGCCGACATGATCGCACTGGCGGTGGCCGAGATCGGCGCCATCGCCCAGCGCCGCGTCGCGCTCATGGTCGATCCCGCGCTCAGCTACGACCTGCCGCCCTTCCTGACGCCCGCGCCGGGCCTCAACTCGGGCTTCATGATCGCGGAGGTGACGACGGCGGCGCTGATGTCCGAGAACAAGCACCTCGCGCATCCGACCGTGACGGACTCGACCCCCACATCGGCCAATCAGGAAGACCACGTCTCCATGGCCGCCCATGGCGCACGCCGCCTGCCGCCGATGGTTACGAACCTCGAGCGTATCCTCGGCGTCGAGCTTCTCTGCGCTGCCCAGGGTATCGCGTTTCGCGCGCCCCTCGTCACCAGCGCCCCCCTCGCCGCCGCGATCGCGGATCTGCGCGAGGAGATCCCGCCGCTCGAGGAGGACCGCATCCTCACGCCCGACATCGACCGCGCCGCCGCCCTCGTCGCCACGGGCCGGCTGGCCGCGGCAACGCAGGTCCCGCTACCCGATCTCGATTAGGACGCGTGAGGACGGCGCGAGCCGGCGTCACCGGCTCGGGCATTCAGGGCTGCGTCGCAACCCCCGCTCACCAGAGGATGCCGAGCCTCAGCGCATCGTAGATCGCCGCATGGGTGTTCCGCGCCGACACCGCATCGCCGATACGATAGAGCGTGAAGGCCCCCTGGGGATTGCGCTCGGGAAAGGGCTGCGCGCGCCCCGCGATCATCGCCTCGTAGTCCACCGCGCCGCCGTTCCGGGAGGCCGGCTTCAACGCCTCGTAGAGATCGTCGAGCGGCACGGTCGCGTTGTTGACGACGACCTGATCGACCGACCGCACCTGGCGGAAGTCGCCGTAATCCGTCCCGATCTCCGCCTCCAGCAGGTTGCCTACCCGCCGCACGGCCCTCAACCGCTCCATGACGGTAAAGCGCGCCCCCTTGCCCTGCAGCGTCTTGATATACGGCACGAGGTTCATGCCCATGACCTCGGGCGAGAAGCTGCGGTCGCGCGTCATCACCTCGACCTGCCCGCCCGCGGCCACGATCCTCTCCGCCGCCATCAGCGCCGCATGGTCGCCTGCGTCGTCGTAGACCAGTACGTTCGCCCCCGGGGCGACGTCGCCCGAAAGGATGTCCCAGGCGGATACCGCGAGCGACCCGTCCCCCTCCGGCACCGTGGTGTCCGGCAGGCCCCCGGTCGCGACGACCACCACATCCGGCGCCTCGGCCAGCACGTCCTCGGCCTCGGCATAGGTGTTGAACCGGAACGCCACGTCGCGCGCCGCGCATTGCGCCATGCGCCAGTCGATGATCCCGATCATCTCGCGCCGCCGCGGCGACTGCGCCGTCAGCCGCACCTGTCCGCCCGGCTCCGGCGCCGCCTCGAAGACGGTGACCGCATGCCCCCGCTCGGCAGCGACGCGCGCGGCCTCCAGTCCCCCGGGCCCCGCGCCGACGATAACCGCACGCGCCGGCGCCTCCGCGCGCGGGATCTCGTGGGGCATCGTCAGCTCACGCCCCGTGGCCGCGTTGTGGATGCAGAGCGCCTCGCCCCCCTGATAGATCCGGTCGAGACAGTAGGTGGCGCCCACGCATGGCCGGATATCCGCCTCGCGCCCCTCCATGACCTTGCGCACGATCGCGGGCTCCGCGATATGCGCCCGCGTCATCCCCACCATATCGAGAAGCCCCGCGCTCACCGCATGGCGGGCTGTTGCCACGTCCGGGATCCGCGCGGCATGGAAGGTCGGCAGCCCCGTCTCCGCCCGCACCGCGCCGGCGAAATCCAGATGCGGCGCGTAGCGCATCCCCTGCACCGGGATCACGTTGGCCAGCGCCGCATCCGTATAGACCCGCCCCCGGATCACGTTGAAGAAGTCGACGAGCCCGCGCGCCTTCAGCACCCGCGCGATCTCCAGCCCCTCCTCCGCGCCGATCCCGCCCTCCTGCATCTCGTCGGCCACGAACCGGATGCCGAGGATGAAGTCC
>JBCCDG010000176.1:0-6798 GCA_039030915.1 Pseudomonadota bacterium
GCCGCTCGGTCCCGCGCGGCGGCTGGAGGCAGGCCCGCAGGCTCACGCCATCGCCTTCGGTGACCGAGGGCTGGTGATCTGGGGCGCGCCGCGGGATGTGTCGCTGCCCGGCGCTGAATGGCTCGATGCGCGGGGGCAACCGGTCGCCGCGCCACGGCTCGACCCCGCCCGACCGCTTGTCGCGATCGGCGCTCAGCCACTCGATTTCCAAGAACTAGCGCTTGGCAGCACCGCCGTTCGGGCCGACAGCTTCTTCGACTTCTCTCTGAACGAAGGCCCGGCCTGGAGCAGGAGCGTCACCTTGCCATCGGGTGAGGTGCGAGTGCTCGAAGCCCTCGGCGGCGGCAAGCCCGGGGCGCCCTGGCGGCCCTATCTGGGCATCGACTGGCTGCGCCCGCTGCAGGTGACCGAGTGGACAGTGCTGCCCGCGAATTTCGAGCCTGGCAACGAGGCTGCGGGCCACACAGTCACCGAAACGCTGACGCTGCCCGCCGCGGCAGAGACCGGCTCGGCTCTCAGGCTCTGCGGCTTCCTCTCCCTGCCGGCAGACAGCGCAGACGGCGTCGCGCTCGAAATCCGAACGGCCGAAGGGACGCTCCTCGGCCGGAGGCTGGCGCCCGGAGACCGTATGGCGCTCGATATGGCCCTTCCGGATGTGCGCGAGCTGGCCTTCGCAATCCATCCGGGGGCCAGCGCAACCGGCGACCGAGTGCGCCGCCGCTATGTCGTGACGAGCGCCGAAGACTGCCCACCTGTCGCCGAACGATTGTAGCATCCACACGCGATGCTTGCTTTTCCGGCCGTCAGCGTCATCATGATGCAGCGCAGCGCAGAATCGCGCATAGGTTGAACAGTCGGCAGTCCGGTACTGCCTCTCAGCGTTCACGGCTTTGCTTCCCGCCAGCATCCTTTAGCGTCGACCCGCAGCCTGCCGGGATAACCGCGATGAACAGGCAGATGACGCATGCCGCTTGGCGTGGTGCAGGCCCCGGTCACGGGGGCGGCGACGCGCCCGGGCGGCAAACTGACGAGATCGGGCTTGCCGAGCTCTTCCGCTGTCTTCTCCGAAACGCCTGGCTCGTGGCCGTGGCGGGCGCGCTCGGCGCGGGGCTCGCCGCCCTCGTCGTCTCGCAGATCGCACCGGTCTACACCTCGACGAGCCAGGTGATGCTCGACACCCGCGAGCGGCAGGTGACGACCGCCGCCGAGGTGATCTCGGGGCTCGAGCCGAGCGATGCGGTCATCGAGACCGAGGTCCAGGTCGTGCAATCCAACCTGCTGATCGACCGCGTGGTGCGCGCGGTGGGGCCGGAGCGGCTGGGCGAGTATGACGGCGCGGTGCAGAAGCCCGGGCTTCTCGCCCGTCTCTTCGGCGCGGAGGCGCCGTCGCTGCCCGAGGAGCCTGCCGAGCGCACGGTGCGTATCGACGCGATCACCGCGGGGCTGCTCGGCAATCTCGACGTCTGGCAGCAGGGCAGCTCCTACGTCCTCAACATCGCCGTCACCTCCGAGGATCCCGCGCTGGCCGCGGAGCTCGCTGACACGATCGCGCGGACGTATATCGCGGCGCAGCTCGATCTCAGGACGGAAGGGACGCGGCACGCCACCGAATGGCTGACCGCCCGCGTCGCGGAGCTCGAGCGCGATGTGGAGGCGTCGCAGACGGCCGTCGAGCGCTTCCGCCTCGAACGCGGACTGCCGGGCGACGGGGTTGGCCCGCTGGCAGCCCCGCGGGAGCTCGACGCGCTTTCGGCGGAGATCGCGAGTGCCCGCGCCGACCATCTGGCGGCGAAGGCGCGGCTCGGACGGATCTCCGAGGCGCGCGAGGCGGGGGGCAACGCCGCGGTGGCGGACCTCCTCGGCTCCCCGCTGCTTGAGACCTTGCGGAGCGAGCGGGCCTCCCTCTCCCAGAGCGTCGCCGATCTGGCGGCGCGTTACGGCCCACGGCACCCGGAGCGGGCGCGCGCCGCCGCGGCGCTGGCGCGGGTCGATGCGAATATCGATGCGGAGATCGACCGCAATCTCGACCGGCTGTCCAACGAGGTGGCGGTGGGGCTCGAGCGCGAACGGACACTGGTGACGGTCGCCAAAGGGCTGGAGCGGCGCATTGCCGAGATGTCGGAGGCGGAGATCGAGCTTCGTCAGCTCCAACTCGAAGCCGCGGCCAACGAGCGGGTGTACCAGGACCTCCTCTCCCGCCTGATGGAGACGCGGACGCAGGAGGCGCTGGCCCAGCCCGATGCCACGCAGATCGCCAGCGCCGTGGTGCCGAAGGCGCCGACCCATCCGCGCACGAAGCTCATCGTGGCCCTCGGCGCCATGCTGGGGATGCTGCTCGCGGCAGGTGGTGCGCTCGGGCGCGAGCTCATGCGCACGGGCTACCGGAGCGCGGCACAGCTCGAGGCGGAGACGGGCCATCCGATCCTGGCCACCCTCCCCCGCCCGCCGAGCCCGGTGCCCGCCCGGCTCAGCCGACATATCGCGCTGGAGCCGCACTGCCCATTCGCCGAGAGCGTCCGGCTCCTGCGCACCTCGCTCGAGCCGGCGGAGGATGCGCGCGGCGGCCATGCGGTGCTGGTCACCTCGACGGCGGAAGGCGAGGGACGGAGCACCACGGCGCTGGCGCTGGCGACGATGTTCCAGCGGAGCGGACGGCGGGCGCTGCTCCTCGATGCCGACTTCCACGGCCGCAGCCCATGGCGCACCCATGCCTGTCCGGAAGGGCAGGATCTTGCGGCGGCGCTCCTCGGCCATGTGGCGCCGGAGGCGGCAGTGTGCTTCGCGCAGGATCTGGGAATCGACATTCTCGCGGGTGCCGGGCCCGCACTGTCGCTCTCCGACACGCTCACCGCCGAACATGTGCGAGCTTTTCTCAACCGGTTCCGCGCGCTCTACGACGTCATCGTGATCGACGGCCCCGCCCTCGATCGGGTGGCGGATCTCGACCTGCTGGCGGAGGCCGCGGACACGCTCGCCTACGTGGTGCGGAGCCGGCGGACGCCTGCCTCGGCCGTACAGCGCGGCCTCGCCATCCTCGCCGCCCTCGGCCATGAGCCGCGCGGGCTGGTGCTGACCCATATCGCGCCCGAGAGCGTCGGCATCGGCTGGGGCACGGAGCAGTCGCCGCTCACACCCCGGCGCGAGCCGCGGGCGTTGAAGGAGAGTGCATGAGACTTGCGACGTTCCGTGCCGCCGCGCTTTGCCTGTGGCTTGCGGCAGCGATTTCCGGACCTGCGGGTGCCGACCCTTACCGGCTGACGGTGGGTGATCGTGTGGCAGTCGCCGTCTTCGGCGAGGCGGAGGGCTGGCAGGGCACGGTCGATCTCGACGGCCGGGTGCGCCTGCCGGGCTTCGGCAGCCTGCCGCTGGCCGGACGCACGCTGGACGAGGCGGAGGCGGCGCTGGCCGCGCGCATGCGCGAGAGCGCGTTCTTCGCCGATCCGCAGGTCTCCGTCGCCATCGAGGCCTACGCGCCGATCGTCGTTGGCGGGGACGTGCGTAATCCCGGGGTCTTCCCGTTCTCGCCCGGGCTCACGGCGGCCACGGCGGCGGGACTTGCCGGCGGGCTGGCCGGCGCCGTCTTCGATGCCGAGGACCGGGCGCTTGCCCGCGCGACCTTCATGGGTCAGCTCCGCGAGGCGGAGCAGTCGATGATCCGGCGTAGCGTCGTGCTCGCCCGGCTCACCGCGCAGCTCGAAGGACGCGAGACGCTGGAGGCCGACGATGTCCGACTGCCCCCGGGGCTCGACGCGCGTGCCGAGACCGCCGGTTATCCGCGGGCGCTGATCGCGGCGGAAGGCGCGTTGATGGCTGCCGAGAGAGAGTCGCTACATCAGCAGCGCGGCGCGCTGGAGGCGACGGTGGGCGAGCTCGAGCGCCAGATCGCCTTCCTCGACCAGCGCCTCGAGGTGCAGCGGGACATCGTGACGCTCCAGCAGGAGGAGCTGGCCGCGGCCGAGGAGCTCAACCAGCGCGGCCTGCGCACCCGCGGGGCCATGGCGCGGTTCGAAAGCCTGGAAGCCCAGGCGCGGGAGGAGCTGCTCGAGGTCGAGGCGACCCTCTCACAGGCCCGCATCCGCATGCTGCAGACCCGCGAGACGCTCGGCCGCCTCGACGCCGACCGGCGGGCGCGTATCCTCGCCGAAGCGGGCGATGCGCGCGCGGGATATCAGGAGCTTCTGGCCCGGCGCGGCATGCTTCTCGAGAAACTCACGCTGGTGGACGAGGGCGCGGTGGCCGATCTGCTGAGCGAGGACGCGCTGCGCATCGTCTACCGCATCGAGCGCTCGGGCGCAGACGACGCGACGGAGACCAGCGAGGACGGCACGACGCTGATGCCGGGCGACCATATCGTCGTCGAGGTCATCGTGCCGGACGGGATGCTGACGCGATGATCGAGCTCGTGCCTGTCGCGGCGTTCTGGGCGCTGGCCGGTTGGGCATTCCTCAGCCGGGGGCCGATGCTCCTATATGTCTTCTTCGCGCTGATGCCCTTCGGCTCGCTGGCGGTGGTGCCGACGGCAGTGTCGGGCGGGCTGACAATCACGCCCGGCACCGCGCTCGCGCTCCTGCTCGCCGCCCGCACGCTGGGGCCGCCGGCGGGCATGCGCTTCGCTCTCCAAGCAGCACTTTCGCACCGCCGGCTCCTCCTCCTCGCGCTTTTCCTGCTCGTGGCGCTTCTGGCAACGCTCTTCATGCCGCGCATCCTCGCAGGGCTTGTCGAGGTCGTGCCCGTCCGGGAGATCAAATACGGGGCGCAGCCGCTGCAGGTGACGCGCCAGAACCTCTCTCAGTTCGCCTATCTCACGCTCTCGGTCCTCACCGTCTTCGCCTTCGCCCGTCTCTTCCGCCAGCCTGCAATGCGCCAGCACCTGCTGGCGGCCATCATGCTGGGGGCGGCCATCGCGATCCTGACCGGGATGCTGGATCTTGCGAGCCATTTCGTGCCGCTCGAGCCTCTGCTCGCGCCCTTCCGCACCGCAAGCTACTCGATCCTCGCGGATGTCGAGGTGCTCGATCAGCGGCGGGTCATCGGCCTCACGCCCGAGGCCTCGAGCTATGGGGGGCTCGTGCTCGGCTATCTGACCGCGCTCTACTTCCTTGCGCCCGCGATCGAGAGCCGGGCACTCCGCCGGCTGGTGGCGCCGCTCGTCCTGACGCTCGTCCTCTTCGCCTATCTCTCGACATCCTCCGCCGCTTATGTGGGGCTCGCGATCTTCGCCGCGCTCGCCGGGCTGCAATGGGGGCTTCGCCGGATACGGACGGGCGGCGCCATCCCGCGGCCCAAGCTGGCGGTGGAGATCGGGCTCGGCTTCGGCGGTGCGGCGGCGGCGGTGCTCCTGATCCTGACGGCGCCCGAGGTCTTCGATCCCGTGGTGCGGCTCTTCGAGCGGATGGTGCTCGAGAAGGCAAGTTCCGCCTCGTTCGAGGAGCGGTCGTACTGGACCGCTGTCTCCTGGCAGGCGCTGATCGACAGTGGCGGCCTCGGCGTCGGCGTCGGCTCGACACGCGCCTCGAGCGCTCCCGTCGCCATCTTCGCGTGCACGGGGTTGGTCGGCGGGCTCCTCTACTACGCCTTCGTCATCCAGACCCTCACGCGCCGGCCCCTGCCGGGGCGGGAGGCAGCAGCGATGATGAGCGGTATCCGCTGGTCGTTCCCCGTGCCTTTTCTCCTCGGCACGATGATCGGCACGAGCGCCAATTTCGGGGACATGGACGCCATGCGCTTCGGGCTGGCCCTCGCGCTATCGACCGATGCGCTGGGAGAGATCCGGCGACGCCCCGCCACACCCCGTTCGCCGCAGCCGCCCCTGCCCCAGATCGCCGGGAGGCCGGCATGAGGGGGGGCGCGCAACTGGGCGCTCGCACCGCCCGTGCCGCGGGATGGACGCTCGGCGCGCGACTGGCCGCGCGGCTCTTCGACATCGCCGTCATCCTGGTGCTGGCCCGTGTGCTGGGACCGGAGGAGTTCGGCCTCGTCGCACTGGCCGTAGGGGTCGTGCAGCTCAGCGAAGCGATCCTCGAGATGCCGGTCGCCGCGCTGATCGCGCGCGAACGCTCGGTCTCCCGTCGTCTCCTGGACACCTGCTTTACCCTCGGGCTCCTGCGCGGGCTGTTGCTGGCGGGCGCGCTCGCCGCCGCCGCCTTCCCGCTCGCGACGTTCTACAGCATGCCGGAGGTCGGGCCGCTCATCATGGCCATCGCGCTGGCGCCCATCTTCCGCGGCATCCTGAACCCGCGCCTCGTGCTGCTGGCGCGCCGGCTCGACTACCGGCTCGAGGTGTCGATCGAGGTTGGCTCCAAGGCGGTCGCGAGCATCGCGGCGCTCGTCCTTGGCCTCGCGACCGGCAGCTACTGGGCGCTGGCGCTGGCGACGATCCTTGCGCCCGTGCTCGGCGCCATCCTCTCCTATATCGCCCTGCCCTACCGCCCGCGCCTGCGCCTCAGCCATTGGCGGCGCCTGCGCCACGCCGTCGGCTGGAACGTCGCGCGCCAGGTCGCGGCGGCCTTCAACTGGCAGATCGGGCGGCTGATGGCGGGCAGGCTCGTCCCCGCGGGCGCGCTCGGGCATTTCTCGATGGCCGACCAGATAGCGACCCTGCCGCGGCAGGTGCTGGTCTTCCCGCTCCTGAAGCCGCTTGTCGCAGGGCTCGCCGCCGCGCGGGACGGGACGCAGGAAACGGCACTCGCCCTCGGCGCCTGCCGCGCGGTCTTCGCGCTGGCGGGCCCGGTGCTGGTGGCCGCGGCCGTGCTGGCACCGGAGATCGTGCCCATGCTGCTGGGTGCGGGATGGGGTCCC
>JBCCDG010000177.1:0-6789 GCA_039030915.1 Pseudomonadota bacterium
GATTGAGCCCAAGACGAACCATCTGGTGCAGAACGTCGCCATCGCGGAGCTGCAGGACCAGACCCTCAACGTCCTCGAGACATTCGAAGCCCAGCCACCGGCGGACACGCTTCTGGTCTGCGATCTCGCTGCCAATCCCAATCAGTCAACGTTCTACTTTGAGAACGGCCTGGCTGCGGCCGGTATCGACTGACCCGCGACGCGGTGGAGACCAAACTCCACCGCCCACGACCCACATCAGCCGCCGCTGGAGACCAAGGTGGACCTCTTCCTCGCGCTCGTGCTGCAGATTGTCTACGGCATCTCCAACCTCGCGCTCATAGGGCTTGGGCTCGCGATCATCTTCGGCATGATGAGGGTGATCAATCTCGCGCATGGCGAGTTCCTGATGCTGGGCGGCTACACGGTCATCGTCGCCACCAACAACGGTGTGAACATCTGGATCGCGATGCTGGTCTGCGCGCCGCTCGTGGTCGGGCTCATCGGCGTGATCGTCGAGCGGGTGCTTATCCGCTTTCTCTATGGACGCATGATCGATACGCTGCTGGCGACGTGGGGGCTCTCTCTCTTTCTCATCGGGCTCGTCACCACCATCTTCGGCCCGCAAACGACAACGACCATCTCGCCGCCTATCGGCGCTATCCAGATCGGCGACTACGGCTCGTCGGGCTATGAGATGTTCCTCATCGTGGTCACCCTGCTCGCCATCGGCGGGGTCTATGCGGTGCTGCGGCTCACGAAGCTCGGCCTGCTGGCGCGCGGCACCATGCAGAACGCCGACATGGCCGCCTCCCTCGGCGTCTCGACCCCGCGCATCTATATGCTGACCTTCGGCTTCGGATCGGCCGTCGCGGGGCTCGCGGGCGGGCTGCTGGCGCCCATCACAGGGGTCGTGCCGACCATCGGGGCAATCTACATCGCCAAGGCGTTCATCACAGTCATCTCTGGAGGCGCGGCCATTCTTGCCGGCACCCTCTCGGCAGCCACGCTGCTCGGCTCGGTCAACGGAATTGTCTCCTGGACCACCGGACCTACCCTTGGCGAAGTCGCTCTGCTGCTCACCGCGGTCATCCTCATACGGCTCATGCCCCAGGGGATCACCGGGCGCTTCTTCAGGAAATCGCTGTGACGGCGGCCGAGAAGACACGGCTCTGGATCCTCGGGGGCCTTTCGCTCGCCTTCATGTTCGGCGCACCCGAAGTGCTGCAGCTCTTCACCATCATCAACCTGACCACGGCCATCGCGCTGGCGCTGCTCGCCCTCAGCCTTGGCCTCATTTGGGGCCATGGTGGCATTCTCTGCTTCGGGCAAACCGCCTTCTTCGGCCTCGGCGCCTATACCTACGCGGTCTGGGCCCAGAATTTCGGGGAGACGACCGGAGCGGTGTTCGCGGCCATCGCCATGGGCGCAGCCTTCGCCGGCGCGCTCGGCTACTTTATCTTCTACGGGCGGGTATCGGACGTCTATCTCGGCGCCATCACATTGGTGGTCACGCTGGTCTTCTTCAATCTCATGCGCCGCACCTCTGGCCCCGAGTACAAGGTCGGCGATGCGCTGCTGGGGGGCTTCAACGGCACCACGGCACCCCCTCTCTCCCTGCCTTGGGACAGCGCCTCGATGCTGCTTCCGAACCAGGTATTCTACGTGGCGATGGCCGCGCTCATCCTCAGCTATTTCGGCTGCGTATGGCTCACGCGGACGCATTTCGGCCGCGTCTGCGCTGCCATCCGCGAGAACGAGACACGAGCAGAACTTCTCGGCTACGATGCGCGCGCTTACAAGCTCGGCCTCTTCGCGGTTGGCGGCGGGCTGGCAGGGCTGGCGGGCGTGCTCATCGCCAACGGGGTCGGCCGGGTCACGCCAGATCTCTTCAACCTTGGCTACGCGGCACAGGCAATCATCTGGGTCATCGTCGGCGGGCGCGGCACACTTATTGGGCCGATCCTCGCCGCCTTCGGGCTCTTCTACCTCACTGCCTGGCTTGGTCAGCAGGGCACGCTCGACCTCAATATGGTGCTCGGGATCGTGCTCATACTCTTCGTCCTCCTTCTGCCGCGCGGCGTGGTGCCTGCTGTGATGACACTGAGCAGCACGCGCCTCGGCCGTGGGCGCGACCTCCGCTCCGCTCGCCGCGGCGGTCACCGCAGGCGCAGCGCCCGCCCCTCGATGGGCCCGGCGGAGTAACCCATGGTCGAACTGGAAACCCACGCCCGCCCCCGCCGCCAGCGCCGGGACCGCACGTCCCGCCGCCGCGAGACGGTGCTGGAAACCCGGGGCCTGACCATGCGCTTCGGCGGGGTCACGGCCAACGAGAACGTGGACTTCCGGCTAGCGGCGGGGGAACTTCGCTGCCTGATCGGCCCCAACGGCGCCGGCAAGAGCACCTTCTTCAAATGCCTCACCGGCCAGCTCACTCCGACAGAGGGCACGGTCCTGATCCGTGATCTCAACGTCACCGGCGCGAACCCGCATGAGATCGCCGGCCTCGGCGTCGGCATCAAAACGCAGGTGCCGAACGTTTTCGACGGGTTGAGCGTGCAGGAAAGCGTCTGGCTCGCCGCCCGCCGCGTCCATGGCGCTGCCCGCGCCGATCGGCTGACCGCCGACACGCTGGAGCGTGTGCGCCTGGGGCCGATCCGCACCCAGGCCGTCGGCAGCCTCGCCCACGGCCAACGCCAGTGGGTGGAGCTGGCGATGGTCATGGCTGCCGAACCCTGGCTGGTGCTCCTCGACGAACCGGCCGCCGGCATGACCGACGAGGAAACCGTGTTCACCGCCGAGCTGATCCGAGAGCTCAACCGCACGACCAGCATGATCGTGGTGGAGCACGACATGAACTTCATCCGCGCCATCGCAGCGCACGTGACGGTCTTCCACCGCGGTGCCGTGCTTATGGAGGGCAGCATGGACGAGGTGTCGGCCGACCCCACGGTCCGCGACGTCTATCTGGGGCATAAGCATTGAGCGCGGCTGAGCCCTTTGAGGGCCCGGCCGCGGCAGAGATCCTGTCGATCCGGGGCTTGCGCGCGGGATATGGCCGCGTGCCCGTGCTTCAGGGCGTCGACCTCGCGGTTGGGGAGGGCCAGATCGTCGGCATCCTTGGCCACAACGGCATGGGCAAGAGCACGCTCCTCAAGACCGTGATGGGGATCGTGAAGGCAAACGGGGGCGCCATCGAGTTCGACGGTATCGACATTACGAGCGAGGCACCTCATGCGCGCTCCCGCCTCGGCATCGGCTATGTGCCGCAGGGCCGCGGCATCTTTCCCAGCCTCTCGGTCCTCGACAATCTGCGCATGGGCGTTGCCAGCCACGGCATCGCGGATGAGAAAGCGGCCATCGAAGGCGTCCTGGCGGAGTTTCCCCAGCTCGAACGCCTGCTCGAGAGGCAGGGCGGCGCGCTCTCGGGTGGCGAGCAGCAGCTCCTCGCGCTCGCCCGGTGCCTCATCTCGGCGCCCGATCTCCTGCTGCTCGACGAACCTACCGAGGGGATCCAGCCCTCCATCGTCGAGATGATCGAGGACAAGCTCGAGGAGCTTGCTCGCGCCCGCGGCCTCTCGATCCTGCTGGTCGAGCAGAACCTCGAATTCATCACCTCGCTCTCGGACCGGGTGATTGTGCTGCAGAAGGGGCAGGTGAAAGGCGAGATCGACGGGCACAATATGGACAGTGCCCTGATCGACGAGTTCACAGGCTTCACCAGCGACAACGGCTCGACCACGGGTCCCGGCGAACCGAAGATCGCGATTCCGACGGACGGCGCGCCGGCGCCATCCGAGGGCCCGAAACCGGGGGGTCGCACCCCGACTTCCGGGCCTGCCGCCGCGCCCATCCCCGCTCCCGCTTCGATGACCGAAAGGCTCGCCCGCATGACCGTCCAGCGCCCCACCTTCATCCAGCTAAAGGGCATCGTCGAGGACTTCGGCATGCATCTCTCTGAGGAGCGGATCGCGGAGTTCCTGAGCCTCATGGAAAGCTCCATGAAGCACTACGACACCCTTGACGCCATGCCCGACAATTTGCCGACAGTCGAGTTTCCCCGGACTGCCGGGCAACGTCCGACGGCTGAGGAGGATCCGCTCCACGCCTGGTACGTAAAGGTGGACGTGCAGGGCGCGCCGCGCGGGCCGCTTGCTGGCAAGACCATCGCGCTCAAGGACAACGTATGCCTCGCGGGCGTACCGATGATGAACGGCGCCTCCACGCTGAAAGGCTACACCCCCGATCTGGACGCCACCATCGTCACTCGCATCCTTGAAGCGGGCGGCACGATCAAGGGGAAGGTGCATTGCGAGCATTTCTGCCTGTCTTCCGGCAGTCACACCAATTCCACCGGCCATACCCACAACCCGCATAAGCGCGGCTTCTCCGCGGGTGGCTCGTCGTCCGGCTCGGGCGCTGTCGTGGGGGCGGGAGAGGTCGACATGGCCATCGGCGGAGACCAGGGCGGCTCGATCCGCATGCCTGCCAGCTTCTGCGGCATCTACGGCATGAAGGCGACCCATGGTCTGGTGCCCTATACCGGCGTTATGCCCATCGAGAACACCATCGACCATACCGGCCCGATGACGCAGACCGTTGCGGACAACGCGCTCCTCCTCGAAGTCATCGCCGGCGCCGACGGGCTCGACCCTCGCCAGTACGCGCCCAAGCCCGATGCCTATACCGCCGCGCTCGGCCGGGGCGCGCAGGGCCTGCGCATCGCCATCCTGCGCGAAGGCTTTGGCCGGCCAGAAAGCGAAGCCGTGGTCGACGCCGCCGTTCGCCGCGCGGGTGAGACCTTCCGCGGCCTCGGCGCCACGGTCGACGACGTCTCGATCCCGATGCACAACAAGGCCATGGCCATCTGGCTCCCCATCGCAGCGGAAGGCTCAACCAACCAGATGATGAAGGGCAACGGCATGGGGACAGGATGGGAGGGGCTTTATACTACCTCCCTCCTCGATGCGCACGCCAACTGGCGCGCCCGGGCCGATGAGCTTTCCGATAGCCTCAAGATAACGATGTTCACCGGCGAGTATTTCCAGCGCCACCACCGCGGGCACTACTACGCGAAGGCCCAGAACATCGCACGCCGTCTGCGCGCGGCCTATGACCAGATGCTCGGCGCCTATGACCTGCTGCTCATGCCCACCACGCCGATGCGCGCGACCCCTCTACCCGGCCCGGACGCGCCGCTCGCAGAGATCCTGCAGCGCGCCTTCGAGCCGCTGGAGAACACGGCGCCCTTCGACGTCACCGGCCACCCGGCCATGAGCATTCCTTGCGCGATGGAGGATGGCCTGCCCGTCGGCGCCATGCTGGTCGGCCGCCATTGGGCCGAGAGCACGATCTACCAGGCGGCTGCCGCCTTCGAGGCGGCAGGCGACTGGAAGAGCATGTGAGCGCGCTGTGACCATCCGACGCCCCGGCCCGGGCGAGATCCTCGCGGCCGGCGCCGAACTTGGCCTCAGCCTCTCGGCTGCCGACGCCAGAAGCTTCCTCGGCCTCATGCAGGGCCTCTTCGACAGCTACGACATTGTCGACGCAATGGTCGAGCCGATGCCGGAAGTCCGCTATCCACGCACCCCCGGCCGGCGGCCAGAGCCCGACGATAACCCCTACGGCGCCTGGGCCGTGCTCAGCACGATCCGGGGGGCCAAGCGCGGACCGCTCATGGGCAAGACCGTTGCGATCAAGGACAATGTCTGCGTCGCGGGCCTCGCCATGCAGAACGGCGCCTCGATCCTGGAAGGCTATGTGCCCGAGATCGACGCCACCATTGTCACCCGGCTCCTCGATGCAGGGGCCGAGATCCGGGGCAAGGCGGTCTGCGAGTACTACTGTGCCTCTGGCGGCAGCCACACGAGCGCGCCCGGCCCGGTGGAGAACCCTGCCGTGCCGGGCCACAACGCGGGCGGCTCCTCCTCCGGATCTACGGCCCTCGTCGCTGCGGGGATCGTCGACATGGCCACAGGGGGCGATCAGGGCGGCTCGATCCGCATCCCCGCCTCATTCTGTGGTGCCGTCGGTCTCAAGCCTACCCACGGCCTCGTGCCCTATACCGGCATCTTCGCGGTCGAGCTCACTGTCGATCATGCTGGCCCCATCACCCGCACCGTTGCCGATAACGCGGTGATGCTGGATGCAATGGCTGGCCCGGACGGTCTCGACCCACGTCAGTCCGCTCTTCCCTCAACGTTAACCGCCGTCGGCGACGGTCGCTACGTGCAGGCCCTTTCTCGTGGGGTCGCGGGTATGCGGATCGCCCTCGTGACCGAGAGCCTCTCAATGAAGGGGGCGGAAGATGGGGTCAACATGCGCATCCGGGAAACGGCAGAGACGCTGAAGCGCCTCGGCGCGCATGTCTCCGAGATCTCCATGCCGCTCCACGCCGTCGGCGCGGCGATCTGGACCCCGATCTTTCTCGAGGGCGCCACCGAGCTCATGATGCGCCAGAACGCCTACGGCACGAACATGAAGGGCGTTTTCGTAGAAAGCCTGCTCGACGCCCATGCTCGCTGGCGCGACCGCGCGGACGAGCTATCCGAGACCCTGAAGCTCGGCATGCTGATGGGCCACTACATGAGCTCGCGCCATCGCGGTCGCTACTACGGCCGCGCACAAAACCTCAATCGCGCGCTGACGGCGAGCTATGATGCCGCCCTCGGCCAGCACGATCTCCTGCTGATGCCGACGACCCCGATGGCCGCCCAGCCCCTGCCACCGTCCGGCGCAAGCCGGGAGGAGATTGTCGCCGCCGCCTTTTCGATGCTGCCCAATACGGCGCCGACCTGTGCCACCGGTCAC
>JBCCDG010000178.1:0-6748 GCA_039030915.1 Pseudomonadota bacterium
CACCTGCACGGCAACGCCGTAGAGCGGTCCTTCTTCCGGCACCGGAAACCCGTCGGTCGGGGGCGGATCGTCGGGGCTTCCGTCAGTGGTGGGGGCAATACGGTCCCGGCAGAGGGCGACCATGCTCTGGCCCACAGGCCGCCCGCTGCGTAGACTTCAGTTATGAGCCTCATCGAAGACGACCCGCCCGACGCCCCAGGCAGCGGCGCGAACACGCCTGAATTCACGGTCTCCGAGCTCTCGCGCGGCGTGAAGCGCACGCTCGAGGGGGCGTTCGGGCATGTCCGCGTTCGGGGTGAGCTTGGCCGTGTCACCTTTCACCGCAACGGCCATGTCTATCTCGACCTCAAGGACGAAAACGCCGTCCTGGCCGGCGTCGTCTGGAAAAGCGCCGTGCGCGCGCTCGAGATCCGACCCCAGGAGGGCGACGAAGTTATCGCCACCGGTCGGATCACGACGTTTGCCGGTCAGTCCAAGTACCAGCTTGTGATCGAAGCCCTCGCCTATGCCGGCGAAGGCGCGCTCCTGGCCAAGCTCGAACGCCTCAAGAAGGCTTTGGCGGCCGAGGGGCTCTTCGCCGACGACCGCAAGCGCCCGCTGCCCTATCTGCCGCGCACCATCGGCGTCGTGACCTCGCCCACAGGCGCCGTGATCCGCGACATCCTCCACCGCCTGGCAGAGCGTTTCCCCCTCCGCGTGCTCGTCTGGCCCGTCGCGGTGCAAGGGCCGAGCGCTGCGGGCCAGGTGTCCGAAGCGATCCGTGGCTTCAACCGGCTGCCGACGGACGGCCCAGTGCCGCGGCCGGATCTCCTGATCATCGCCCGTGGCGGCGGATCGATCGAGGATCTTTGGGGCTTCAACGAAGAGGCGGTGGTGCGGGCGGCCGCGGCGTCCGATATCCCGCTGATCTCCGCTGTCGGGCACGAGACCGACACCACGCTGATCGATTTCGCCGCCGACCGCCGGGCGCCGACACCGACGGCAGCGGCCGAGATGGCGGTGCCCGTGCGCGCGGAGCTCGCCGCGACCCTCGCCGAGCTCGAGGCACGCAGGCTCCGTGCCCTCACCCGCATGCTCGAGACAAAGCGGCGCCGGCTCGCCGACATGACCCGCGCGCTGCCACGCCCCACGGAATTGGTTGAGCTCCGTCGCCAGCGCCTGGCCGCACGCCACTTGCCCGATCCGCGCCGGCTCGTCGAAACCGCCAGAGCCCGCCTCGCCTTGCCAGCGGGTCGGCTGCGCCCAGCCCTCGAAGGCGTCGTCAATCACGGCCGTCTCGAGCTCACCACGCGTACCGGTCGCCTCTCGCCCCTCCGCCTCAGGGACCGAACGAAGCGCAGCCGGCAGGAGGTCCGAAGCCTCGCCCTACGCCTGCCCCCCGCCATACAGCGCCTCATTCGAGGCCTCCGCGAACAGTCCGCAGCCTCGGGCCGCCTCCTCGAAAGCTTGAGCGAAGCCCGAACGCTCGCCCGCGGCTTCGCCATCGTGCGGGGCAGAGGCGGCACCGTTGCCACCCGCGCCGCCGCTATCGCCCCAGGCGCCGCACTCGACCTCCACTTCGCCGATGGCCATGTATCGGCGCAGGCGAAGGGTGGCGCGCCTTCGTCCTTGGACGGTGCCACGCCACTAAAGGCACCCGGCAAACCAACGGCCCCACGACGCGGAAAGGGCTCAAAGAGCGCCACAGGCGCCCGGCAACCGAGCCTTTTCGACGAAACCTGACTTCAGCCCCAACGAGACCCACCGGGAGATGAACGATGCCCAAGGGATACTGGATCGCCCATGCCGACGTGCACGACATGGAAGCCTGGCAACGCTATGTCACAGCCGCCAAGTCCGCCTTCGAAGCCCATGGCGCCACGTTCCTCGCCCGCGGCGGCGCCCATGAAGAGGCCGAGAACCCACAGGGCCGCAGCCGCCATGTGGTCTGCGAATTCCCAAGTCTCGCCGCAGCCCAGGCCTGCTACCACTCCGAAACCTATCAAGCCGCCCGCAAACACCGCGACGGCGCCGGCACTGTCTCGATCACCCTAGTCGAAGGCCTAACCTAGACCCTGCTGTCACGGGCGTGAGAGCGCCCCTCGCCGAGCTCGGCGCCGAGCTCGGCGCCGCGCCCTCCCACGACAGAATAGGCGCTGATCCCTAACGCTCTACGAACAGCAGATCCGGAGCGGCGCTGCAGCACGCGGTTGCGTAAGTTGGCGCCGGCTCCGCTGCGAGGCTTGAACGGCTCGACGGATCGCCGCTCTGGCGGGCGTAAGGGCGCGCACGATTTCTGTCACCCAAGCCGGCGCCTCCGAGCCAAGTCATCATCCAGCGGCACGGCTCGGCATCCCCACCGGCTGAAACGCCACGAGACACGGGCCAGTCTCTGACGAGAGCCGCGGCCAGGCCCAGCGTTGCGCGTCGCACGGCACGAGCGTTCGCTGTTTCTCAACCGTTCGGTGCCTACGATTTCGTGGGTGGGCGCGGAGCCCGGACCCGCTCATCGCCTGCCAAAACCGTCATCCGCCGGGCAGTCGCACCCAGCACTCACGCCATGGCGGGCTGCAGTGTCCGGCTGCGCAGGATCGGCAGGCAACGGCCGAAGAACAGCGCGAAGAGGAGGATGTACGGAAATAGGGGAAAGACACCGGGCACCTTGCTCATCGACATCACGTTGAGCACACCAAGCGCCACCAGCATCGTCTTCTCGTAGGGGAAGAAACCATGCACCCGCGCGTAGCGGAGCTGGTAGAGGATGCCGACATAGAGCAACCCCATCTCATAGATCATCGTCCGCGGCCCGGCGGCGAAGAGCGCAAAGCAGAGCACCGCCGCCTTCAGATCCTCGGGCATCCGCTGGTTCGCCCAAACCGCCACCATCACGCCCACACAGGGCAGCGCCAGAGCCGCATGGATCGTACCCGCCACGGGGATCGGTACGAGCCAACTCCGCAGATAGCTGAAGACGCTCGCCGTCAGCCGATAGTCCGCCGTGTCGCTCGTATGGGTGACCGTCGTGGCCTCGAGCTTGCCGATCCAAGCCTCCCAAACCGCAACGCCGCCGACCAGCGTGGTCAGAGCCACGAGCACGACGAGCGTCACCGTCGCCCAGACGAGCGCCATCACCATGCGTTCCGCCAGAAAGGCGAGCGGCAGGGGCACGAAGAGATGCGGCTTCATCGTCGCGAAGCCGAGCGCCAGACCCGAGAGCACCGGCTTCGAACGCCGATACTCGATCGCGAGCGCCAACAGAACCGCCCAGTAGAGCCCTGCTTGGCCGGTCACCAAGGTGATCAGCATCGGCGCTGTCAGAAAAGCGCCCAGAAGCGTCAAACGATGCGGCAGGATCCGCCAGCAGATCCACAGGAAGATCGAGACCTGCAGCACCACCCAGACCACCATCATCCAGGCCGGATGCCCCAACCCCAACCAGGAAACAAAGGGCAGCGCATGGGGTGGGTAGTTCCAAGGCAGGATCCCGCCGATCGTCTCGACGTTCAGGGTCTCGAGCATCACCCGATGCGTCGCGCCCCAGTCGTAGGTCGCCGCCGCACCCTGCTCCATCATGACGACCGACGCCGTCCAGAACGCCATATAATCGGGTGGTTTGAAGATCTTCCCGAAAAGCTCCGGGTTCACATAGCTCGAATAAAGCGAGCCCGCCGCCATCACGACCATGCCGATCGCGCCGAACCAGATCCAGGTCGTCGCCCTGCGATCATCGAGCCAGTCGCCGCTCCTGAGCGCTCCCCGCCCAGAACCGGATGCAGCGCTGCCGTCGGTCGCGCCGACCCCGTCTGTCACAGCGCCTCACCCCCGTCGCTGCAAAGGAGGGGCCGCCTGTCGCGACGCGTGATCTTGAGCTCAAGGCCCGCATCGGGCCCATCGAGCAGAACGCCTCGGATCGCCTGACGCTCCTGCGAGAGATCCCAGCACAGGACCTCACGCCCGATGCCGTAGTAGAAGCAGGCGCGCCCCTCATAGGCGCGCCATACCCCATTCATGCAGTCGCCCGAGGGATAGCGCCAGGTGACCGCGCCCCCCGGCGTGAAGCTCTCCGACCCCCAGAACTCTCCATCGCGCTCGAAGTAGAGCGTGTAACCCTCGGCGTAATCGCGGAACTCCTCGGGTGTCATCGGCTCACCCGTCAAAGTCGGCTCGCCCGCCAAAGAACCCGCCCAAGAAAACGTCGGCGCTGCAATCAGCAGCACCGGCATGAACCGCTTCATCCATTTCAGGACTGCGCCCAACCCCATCACGACCCCGTTCTCTGGCCCCCCGACCAACTTCTATTTTCCGCGCTTATGGCGCCTGACGCAAGCGTTCAGACACCGATGCGTGACTTCGGTCATGCAAGTCGCCAGCGCGCCTCCTCCGGCGCAAGGCAAAGGTTTTCACTACAGACTTGAACGCGGAGCGTGACGTCGCGCGCTTTAGGCTCGATCTCGACTGTAAATCTGCCCTCATGGACCTCCATCTCAGCACCGTCTGCGAACCCTGCAGAGCGCCGCGCGGCCACGGGCCAACGCGCCTCGGCACCCTCCAGCACCGGCGCGAGCGTCCCTGCCCCGCCCGCCGCGATATGCCAGCCTTCGGTCAACGCAAGGTGAAGCCGCGGTCCCTCATCCCCAAAAAGTGCTAGGCGCGCGCGCAGGCGACCATAGGCGAGGCAGCGGCGCGCCTCGCTCTCCCCGCCGGCCAAAACACGCGCAGCACTCAGCAGATCCGGCCGCGCCACGGGCATCTGCGCCAGTGTCGCCGATACCGCAGCGACCACGCCCCTGGCGCGCATCGCATACCGCGGCGCCTCCCGCCTCAACGCCAAGCGCGCCCAAAGCTCGACCATGCTGCTCTCGCCCGCAGGCGCCGCCCCGTCCTGGCTCTCGTAGATGGGGCCGAGCGGCCCGTCGGCTTGAGCCATGCGCAACCTGCCCGAGGGGTCCGAGAAAGCTTCGGCCGCCGCATCGGCCAAGGCCTCCGCCCGCTCAAGCCAAACCGCCTGCCCCGTCGCATCCGAGAGCGCCAGATAGCCGAGACCGAGCCAAGCATAGTCCTCCAAAAGCCCGGCACCCTGCCCGCCATCCGGCCCGCCATCCAGCCCGACCAGGCGCGAGAGTTGCCGCCCATCCCTAAGCTCGTCCCAAAGCGCGGACCAAAGCGCCTCACCGGCCCGCGCCGCATCCTCGGCAAGGTCCGGGCGCCCGAAGGCCTCCGCCCCTTCGGCAAGCGCCCGGATCATCAGCCCGTTCCACCCGGCGATCACCTTTTCGTCGCGCACCGGTCGGGCCCGCGCCTCCCGCGCCCGGCGCAAGCGTTCGAGCGCAGGCTCGAGCCGGTCGAAGGCCGCCTCTCTCCCCGGAGCGAGGTGCAGAACCGCCCCTGCCTCAATCGTCGGCGCCTCCTTCAAGCCCAATGTCTCGGTCGCCCAGGCCCGCTCCTCGGGCGCGAGGTCCGAGAGCGCCTCCTCCGCCTCCGCGGGCGTGAAAGCATAGAATGCGCCCTCCTCACGCCGCCCCTCGGCATCCAGGCTGTCCGCATCCTCGGCCGCGTAGAAATAGCCCTCGGGCGCCGTCATATCCCGACGCACATAGTCAACGCACCGCAACGCTGCCCGCGCCCAGGCAGGCTCGCCCACCGCCTCCCAGCCCTCGACGAAGACCCGCGCCAACAGACCTTGATTGTAGAGCATCTTCTCGAAATGGGGGGTCCGCCAGTTCGCATCGACCGTATAGCGGTGAAAGCCGCCGCCTGCATGGTCATGGATGCCGCCCGCTGCGATCGCCTGCAGCGAATGGCTGGCAACCCCCAAGGCCGAGGCATCGCCCGTGCGCCGCCAGTGATCGAGAAGCCAGAGGAGAAAGCCCTCCTGCGGAAACTGCTGAGCCTCGCCGAAACCGCCCTCGGCCGCATTGTAGAATTGCGCAAGTTGCGCGGAGAGGGCCGAATAGACGCCCGGCCCCAGCGGCGTCTCGGCCTCGTCCTCACGACCTGCCGGCGCGCTTGCCCCCGCCACGGCCGCGCCGATCCGCTCCGCCACATCCTCGATCTTCGCGCGATCCTTGGCCCAGGCCGCACCGACAGCGTCCAACACCTCGAGAAACCGCTCCTTCGGAAAATAGGTCCCGGTATGGAAGGGCTGCCCCCACGGCGTCAGCCAGACCGAGTTGGGCCAGCCCGCATGCCCCTGCTGAAGCTGGGTCGCCGTGATGTAGATATGATCTAGATCCGGCCTCTCTTCACGGTCGAGCTTCACCGGCACGAAACCGGCATTCAGCACCGCCGCAACCGCCACATCGTCGAAGCTCTCCTCCTCCATCACATGGCACCAGTGGCACGTGGCGTAGCCGACCGAGAGGAAGATCGGCCGGTCGAGCGTGGCTGCCTCGGCCAAGGTCTCCGCCCCCCAAGGGCGCCAATCGACCGGATTATGGGCATGCTGACGGAGATAGGGGGAGGTCTCCTGGATCAGCCAATTGACGAACCGCGCACGGCCATCGGGCCCCAAGAGATGCGTGCGCGGCCGATAATCGGGCCCAAGCGCCGCATAGGCCGCCTCCAGCATCTCGGTCAGCGCGCGTTCCCGATCGCTTCCCGGCGGCAGTTCGGTCGACACCACAGCGCTTCTCCCCTTCGCCCGGAAACCCAACCGTGCCCTAGAGCTTGGCGCCAAGAAACCCCCAGCCACATCGCCAACGCCCGCCGCGACGCCACTGCCTGGGCGGGCTGGCGGGTGGGCGGAGCAAGCCGCGGGCCGCCAGGCCCG
>JBCCDG010000179.1:0-6705 GCA_039030915.1 Pseudomonadota bacterium
CCGCAGCTCGGCAAGTCCGGCAGCCTCGGCATTCTGGCGCTTGACGGCGTCAGCCGATCCAGCAGCCTCGAACTCAAGCCGCCATGTCTTCAACTGCGTCGGTGTCACGCCAAGCTCTTTCGCCACGCTGCTCTGCGTAGCACCCGGCGCCGACAAACGCGCCACAGCCTGTTTCTTGAACTCCGGTGTGAAATGCCACCGTGCTTGCTTGCTCGTCCGTCATCCTCCGTCCTGGGGGTACTGTACCGCCCAGTCCGGTCTCACGGGGCAAGCTCTGCTGACGACGGGATCATCGCCGACGGTCGCGAGGGTTTCGAGCGTCATGTAGCGGGAGCGCTGGACGGCCCATTCCCCGGTCCGTTCCATGAGGGTGAGCCGCCGACCCGCCACCGGTCCGAGGCCGGCGGCGAACGCTGACCAGACGGCGGGTGGCGGCCTCGTTGGAGAAGATCCCGACGACGTCGGTGCGTCGCTCGATCTTGCCGTTCAGGCGCTTGAGGGAGTTGGTGCTGTGCAGCTTCGCGCGGTGCTGGACGGGGAAGGCCTTGTAGGCGAGCACATCCTCCTCCGCATTCGCCACCGTCCTCGGACCGGCGGCGGACAATGGCTCATTCCATCAGGGTGGCGAGCTTCGGGAGCCTGCGGCGCATCTGGTCGGCTACGCGCCGCCACCGGGCGCTCGCGGCGGTGTGGTCGGGCTGGGCGAAGGCAGTGGCGATGAAGGCCGGGACAACTCCTGCCGGCCTGTGCGAGAGCGTTGCGCTGGAAGTGTACGCGACACCGCTGCGGGGTGGTGGAGAGAACCCGCGCCGTCGCGGCCTCGATGCCCCCCCATGCGCATCACTGATCGCCAGCTTCGCGCCGCCGAGGCCACGCCGGACGAGGTCGCGCAGGAACTCGGTTCGGAATGGCTCGGCCTTGATGGCTCCGATGGCCATTCCGAGCACTTCGCGGGGACCGACCATGTTGACGCCGATCGCGAGGGGCGGGCCGGGTGCGCCATCGGTGCAAGCACGACGGCGAGCGCGACCGGTACGATGCGACCGCCCCGACGCGCCTTCAGGCAGGTGGTGTCGATTCACAGAGGCGCTTGCGAGGCGCCACCGGTTCGAGCCCGCCGGCGCATGCCACCCGCTTTCGATCGGGCGGGTTAGGAATGCGTCGACCCGCTCGTCACTCGCCATCGTCCTCGGACCGGTGGCGGACGGTGGCTCATCTTCGCAGAGCCGGCTGACCTGGCTCTGCAGGATGCGGGTCCCGCCCATCACCCGCGTGGAGACGCCGTTCACATAGGCCTCGTGAACGACGGCCGTCAGCGCCCTCTCCAAGGCCGGCGCTTCTTGAGCGATGTACCGACCAGCAAGTCTACCGCCGATGTCTCGGGGGCATCGACGACGATGCACGCGGAAACCCATCGGGGCGCGCCTCCATGATGAATCGGGCCGTTCATCGACGCTGGCATTCCGTCAGAGATCGTGACGCCCGACGCCGAAGCAGCCACAGCGTTGTAACAAGGCGGGTTGCATTAAGGTCTACTCGCGTCAGGGAGGCATCCTCTCCATCATAAGAAACCGATCGCGGCGGTACGCCGCGATGCCGCTTGCTTCGCCTTCCTTCAGATGTCTTGGCCAAAGGTGCCCGGGCTTCATGCCGATATCGTATCGGTCAGCGGCCGGGCAGCGGAATGTGCTCGGCACGGTCGTCCGGTGGTAGTTGGAAGCGCCCGTGCTCCCAGTCACCGGCTCTCCAGGCTTCCTTCGCCGCCTCGATCCTTTCCTTCGAGCTCGCGACGAAATTCCACCAGATATGCCGCGGCCCGCCCAACGTCTCCCCGCCGAGCAGCATCAGCCGCGTCGCCTCATGCGCCTTGACGGCGATCCTGTCGCCGGGACGGAAGACGAGCATGCGCCCGGCCTCGTATGTCTCGCCCGCCACCCCGATGCTGCCCGAGATGACGTAGACGGCCCGATCTTCATGATCATCGGGCAGGGGCAGCACGGCGCCGGCATCGAGCGCCGCATCCGCGTAGAACATCTCGGTGAATGTCTTTACCGGCGCGCGCTCTCCGTAGGCCTGGCCGAGGATCAGCTTCAGCCGCTTTCCCTCACCCTCGATCTCGGGCAGCGCGGAGGCTGGCTGGTTCTCGAAGCCAGGCGCGGTATCCTCATGCGCATCCGGCAGAGCCACCCAGGTCTGGATGCCGAAGAGCGGCTTTTGCGACTTCGCACGCTCCGCGGTCCCGGTCCGCTCCGAATGGGTGATCCCGCGCCCGGCGATCATCCAGTTCACCGCACCGGGCGTGATCTCCATAGAAGTGCCGAGGCTGTCGCGGTGGTGGATCGCGCCCTGGAACAGGTAGGTGACCGTCGCGAGCCCGATATGCGGGTGCGGCCGTACGTCCATGCCCTCATCGGTGAGGAACTCCACCGGCCCCATCTGATCGAAGAAGATAAAGGGCCCGACCATCTGTCGCGCGGCAGAGGGCAGAGCGCGCCGTACCTCGAAGGCGCCGATATCGCGCGCCCGGGGAACGATCACGGTCTCGATCCGGTCGACCTCGTCGCCCGTCGGGCAATGCGGGTCCAAGGCAGGGTTCCAGCTCATCGCGTCGGGTCCTCCAGCAACAGGAGGCCGAGCCTAGAAGAGACAGCGCCGCGGGCCAACGCCGATAACCCGTTGCCGTAGCTTCGACGCCGCCCTTTGCGGTGCGCCTGAAGGGTCGGCCGTCGGCGAGACGAAGCGGGTTGCATCGAGAGACTTCGGCAATGCGTCGGTGCGGTCGCCCTACTCCTCGTCGACGGCATCCGGGCGCCGGGAGCGAAGCGGCCTTGACGAAGGCGCATCGCTCGTCTCGCCTCTCGTTGAGTGGCATCCGGACGTCCTCCGTGAGGCATTCGCTAGAGCGGCCCATCAAGGCGCTCAGCGCTCGTTCCAGCTCCGTCTCCGAATGAGGCTCACCGCGTGGGAGGTTGTGCTCACATCCGGACCCCAAGTCCCGCCGATCAGAAATCCGTGGGTGCGCCCCCTTCGACGACGCGCCGCTCGACAAAGGCGTCGAGCGCTTCGGCCCGCGCCGGATCCAGTTCCGGCGGTTCGAATTCGGCAAGGATCGCCTTCCAGATCGCATTGGCGCGGGCGGGGGTCTGCACGGCGCCCGCCGCCTCCCATGCCTCGTAGTTGCGCCAATCCGAGAGAAAGGGCCCGTAGAACGCGTCCTTATAGCGCGCCTGGGTGTGCGGCGTACCGAAGAAATGCCCGCTCGGACCAACTTCGGCGATGGCATCAACCGCGAGCGCGGCTTCCGACGTGTCGATGGGCGCCTGCATCGCCTGGAACTGTTGCAGCACCTCGCAGTCCATGACGAACTTCTCGTACGAGGCGCAGAGCCCGCCCTCGAGCCAGCCCGCCGCATGGTAGACGATGTTCGCCCCAGCGGTCTGGCAGGCCCAGAGCGAGTTCATGCTCTCCCAAACCGCCTGGCCGTCGGCGCAGTTAGCGGCGCAGGCGTTCGAGGCGCGCAGCGGCAGCTCGTAAAAGCGTGCCATCTGACCGGACATCTGGGTCGCCCGCACATATTCCGGCGTGCCGAAGGCGGGCGCCCCGGAGCGCATGTCGGTGTTGTTTGTGAAAGTACCCATGACACAGGGCGCGCCGGGACGGATCCATTGGAGGAGCGCGATGGCCGCCAGGCACTCCGCCGTCTGCTGCACCACGGCGCCAGCGATCGTCACCGGCGCCATCGCCCCGGCCAGCGTGAAGGGCGTCACGATGACCGGCTGCCCACGCTCGGCGAGCCGCATCGCCCCGTCGAGCATCGGCCAGTCATGCTTCAGCGGTGAGGAGGAATTGATGTTCGTGTACATGCGCGGCGCAGCATCGAACTCCTCATGGCTGAGCCCGTAGGCGAGGCGCACCATCTCCATGGCGTCCTCGATACGCTCCGTTCCGAGCGCATAGGCGTGCATCACCTTGTCGGTAAGCTTCAGCTTGTCGCGGAGGCAGTGAAGGTGGCGGACGCCGGCGTGGATATCGACCGGCTCGACCGGATAGCCGCCCAGGATGTGGATGCAGTTGAAGTACTGCGATAGCTTCAAGAGGTCGCGAAAGCTCTCCTGCGTGCCGGGCCGGCGGCCCCGGTCGAGATCCATGCAGTTGGGCGGCGAGGAGACGTTCACGTAGGCCTGAAAGCGTCCGCCGATCGGGACGGCGCGCGCCGGGTTGCGGGGGGTGATCGTGAAGGTCGTCGGCGCCTTGGCAACCATCTCGCGCACGAAGGCGCGGTCCATGCGGACATTGGTGCCGCCCGGCTCGATGGTGCAGCCAGCGCGGCCGAGATGCTCGATGGCGCGCTCGTGCAGGAACTCGATGCCGACTTCTTCGAGCACCCGCATCGCGGCATTGTCGATGGCGGCCACCTGTTCCTCGTCCAGCGGTTCGGTCGGCCGGTCGAGCAGGGGGAGAACCGCGGCGGGTCGCTGCCGTATCGCAGGAGCGGCCGGGCCGTCGCGCTGTGCACGGCGGCTGGCGCCGCGCCGACGTGCGGGGCGCGGCGCATCTGCGCCCGGGCCGCCTGAACTCTCGGCGAGCTCATCCGCTCCGGTCGGGCCGGTCATGCATCGTCCTCCATCGTTCGCCTGTGGGGGCAAGACTGCGGTGGACGGCTCGGTCGTGCTAGGCGGTTTGCGTCAGCCTCTGTCGCAATTCGGGTGTGGCGCGACGGCGGAGCGACGGTTCGGCGCTTGCCGGGATCCAGCGCCGCAAGCGTCAGACCCCAGCCAGCCGATCGAAGAGCGCGGGCAGACCGCCGATGGTCGGCAGCACATGGTCTGCGTGAGGAGCGAGCTCCGCCTGCCCTGCGGGCCCAGTTAGAACGCCCACGGCAAGGCCGACGCCGGCTGCCCGCGCCGCTTCCAAATCATGCGTGCTGTCGCCCACCATCGCGAGTGCCCGTGGCGCAAGACCGTGTGCCGCTGCGAAGGCCAGGACCATGTCGGGCGCCGGCTTTGCCCGCCGCACGCTGTCGTAGCCCGCGACGAAGCCGAAGGCGCCGCGCACCCCTGCGGCGGTGAGCTGCCGCTCCGCCCCCGCCGCGCTGTCGTTCGTTGCGACGCCGAGCGCTAGCCCCCGCGCCGAGAGGGCAGCCAACAGCGCGCCGAGATCAGGCACCGCGGGCGCCAGGATCGTGGGGTCCGCCGCGGCCTCGAGCGACATGCGCTCTATCTCTTCCGCAAGGCCCGCCGCGCCCAGATCGGGCCGGTAGCGGGCCCAGGCAGCGCCCACCTCCTCGACCGATCCTGCGACGATGATCGAGCCCGGCATGAAGGCGCCCGTCGCGCGGTCGAAGCCGCCGGCCTGCGCCATACCGACGGCCGCTTCCGCATCCGGCGCCAGCGTGTCGATCACCTTCGAGACCACGGCCCGCCAGGTGCCCGCGAAATCGAAGAGGGTTCCGTCCTTGTCGAAGAGCACCGCCTCGATACGCGCCATCCCGCCATCCCCTTCAAGTAATCCACCCGCGCGCACTCTGGCGATCGAGGCCGGCCTTGCAAGGCCCCTTCCGAAGGCACTGCGGGACCCTTATGCGGGGAGGCGGCGGCGAGAGGAGGCAGGGCGTGACGGAAAGCATCGCGGAGAGCGCGCTCCCCCTTAGCGTCACGATCATCGCGAGGGACGAGGCCGCCCGCCTGCCGCGCGTGCTGGCCGCCGTCGGGTTCGCGGACGAGGTGCTGCTTCTCGACAGCGGCTCGACCGACGGCACGCCAGAGCTGGCGGCGGCGGCGGGTGCCCGCGTGATCCGGACGGACTGGCCTGGCTACGGTCCGCAGAAGGCGCGCGCCGAGCGGGAGGCGCGGCACGACTGGATCCTGAACCTCGATGCCGACGAATTGGTCACGCCGGCGCTGGCGGTGGAGATCCGCGCCCTCTTTGCGCGGCATGCCGGAGCCCCGCCGGCAGCCGGCTACCGCGTCGCGATCCTGAACCTTTACCCCGGCGATCGCGCGCCGAGGCCCCTCGCCAACGATTACCGCGTCGTCCGGCTCTACGACCGGCGCCGCGCCGCCTATCGCCCCCATCCGCTATTCGACCGGGTGGAGCTCAATCCCGGTGAGCCCGAAGCACGCCTCAAGGCTCCGATCCATCATTTTCCGTTCCTGAGCTGGGCGGCGCTGGTGGAGAAGGAGAACCGCTACACGAGCTATGTGGCCGAGAATGCGCGCTCGCGGAGCCGTGCGGGTCTGCTCCTCCGCCTGCCGTTCGAGACGCCGCTGGTCTTTCTCAAGGTCTGGCTTCTGCGCCGCCATATCACCGGCGGCTGGAAGGGGTTCGCCTTTGCCCTCGTGGTCGCGTTCGGGCGCGCCCTTCGCATCATCAAGCTGCTTGAGCGCGGTGCGGCGCGCAGCGATCGGGGCCTCGGTGAAGAAAAATGACAGGCACATGAATTTGGGTGTTGACGGGACCCGGCATATCCGCCATATCTCCGCTGGTCGGCGGCGCAAGCGCAGCTGGCAATCAGACAGTTCCGGCTGAGGGCCATGAAACATGGGTCTCGGGCGGTTTTGTCTCCGCTCTTTGACAAGTTGTTGTAGTAGAAGGGATATGTGGGTTGTTTGGCCTGTTTCGGCAGGTTGGACGGTTTGCATATCGGCCGCTTAGGGTTTCTACGGTGTAGGGATCTGATGATGGCGGTGTCAGCGACGTCTGGCG
>JBCCDG010000180.1:0-6599 GCA_039030915.1 Pseudomonadota bacterium
CGTGGGGCGGGTGGGGCCGCATCTCGAGGCCGCGATCCTGCACGACTACCTCTTCATCGCCTGGCAGGAGCTTCCGGGCCATGGCGCGCGCTCCCGCGACTTCGACTTCGCCAACGCGATGATGATGGCGGCGATGGAGGCCTCCGGCGTTGCACCGTTCCGCCGCCGGGTGATCGGGCTGGCGGTATCGAGCTTCGTCGGGCGGCTCGTGTTCTGGGGCGTCAATCCGCCGCCGCGCTTCGTGCGCCTGCCCGAGATCATGCGCGCAGCCGCGATCTGAGCGAGGCCGTCGCCAGGCGCTCAGTCCTCGCCCGCGAAGTTTCGCCTCTCCAGCCCGTGGCGCGCCAGCTTCTCGTTGAAGGTACGTCTCGGCAGGCCGAGCTCTTCCATGACCGCCGCGGCGGAGCCCGCGTGGCGCGTGAGGGCCTCCTCCAGAATCGCCCGCTCGGCCGCCTCCAGCCGCGCGCGGAGGGTGCCCTGACCGCTCGTCTCGCCGGGCTGGCCCCCCTCGTGCTCCTCGGGCTCTCCCAGATCGCCCGCAAGGAGGGCCGCGACGGATACCCTGCCGCGGCGCATGCGCAGGACCGCACGTTCGGCGAGGTTGGCGAGCTCGCGCACGTTGCCGGGCCAGTCATGCGCGGCGAGCGCGGCGATGTCGTCCGGCCCGAGATCGGGCGCCTCCCCGCCATCCCGCGCCGCCGCCTCCGCCGCGAAATGGTTGAAGAGAAGCGCTGCGTCCCCGCCCCGGCGGCGAAGCGGGGGGGCGGCGATCGAGAGGGTCGCGAGGCGGAAATAGAGATCGCGCCGAAGACGGCCTTCGGCGACGGCTGCGGCCGCATCCTCGTTGGTAGCCGCCAGCACCCGCACATCGACCCCTTGCGGATGCCGCGCGCCGAGCCGCGTCACCTCCCGCTCCTGCAGCACGCGCAGGAGCACGGGCTGGAGACGAGCGGGCAGCGCGGTCAGTTCATCGAGAAAGAGCGTGCCGCCAGAAGCGGCCTCGAACCAGCCCGGCCGCGCCTTGCCCGCGCCCGTGAAGGCGCCGGTCTCGTGACCCAGGAACTCCGCCTCGATCAGCGTCTCGGGCACGGCGGCGCAATTGACGGCGATGAAGGGGCCGGCCGCGCGTGGCGAGAGATCGTGGAGGCTGCGCGCCACCAGCTCCTTACCCGAGCCCGTCTCGCCCGTGATAAGCACCGAGGCGCTGCTCTCCGCGGCCTCCAGCACCTGCGCGCGGAGCCTGCGGATCGCCGGCGAATTGCCGAGGAGGCGCCCCTCCAGCATGCCGCCCGACACGCCCCCGCCAGCCGCCGCTGCGCGCAGACGCCGGTTTTCTAGCGCCAGCGTCCGGACCGCGACGGCACGAGTGAGAAGCGCCATGAGCCGGTCCGGATCGAAGGGCTTCTCGACGAAGTCATAAGCGCCCTTGCGCATCGCATCGACCGCCATCGGCACGTCGCCGTGCCCCGTCAGCAGGATCACCGGCAGCGCGCTGTCGAGTGCCTGGATACGGGCGAGGACCGCCATGCCGTCGAGCTCCGGCATCCGGAGATCGCTCACCACGACGCCGGGAAACGCCGCACCCTCGGCCTCCAGCGCCCTCAGCGCCTCGATCCCGCTCACGAAGGCCCGCGGATTGTAGCCGCCAAGGCGCAGCCATTGCGCGAGCGAGCGGCGAAGCTCTGCGTCGTCATCCACGATGATCACGGGGACGGCCAGCGCGGCTGTCGCTGCAGCGTGTCCGCGCGCCTCGGAGGCCGGCCCACCCGCCGCGCCAGGGGCGTCGGTTTCGAGCCGGGTGTTCATGCCGCGCCCGCCGCCTGCGCGTTCTCTGCGCCCTTCGCCGCGCCGTTGGCAACCGGCAGGGTGAGGCGGAAGCGCGCGCCACGGCAGGGCCCGTAACGGCGGGGCGGCATCAGATCGAGCCGGCCGCCGAGATCGGTCGCGATGGCGGCGGAAATGGCGAGCCCGAGGCCGAGCCCCTCCCCCTGCGGCTTCGTGGTGAAGAAGGGCTCGAAGACCTTGCCGGCTGTTCCCGGCTTCAGCCCGGGCCCGCTGTCCGCAACCTCGGCGAGAATGCTCCGCCCCTCCCGCGACACCACGAGCTCGATCCGGCGGGGCGGGGCGCCGGATGGATGAGCCGCGGAGCCCTTGTCGGCATTCTCCGGCGGCGGACCGAGCGCATCGAGCGCGTTCTGCAGGAGGTTGGAGAGCACTTGCTCGATCCTGTGGCGCTCGGCCCGGACCGGGAGCGGCGTGCTGCCGCCCTCGAGGCCAAAGCTGACGCCGGCGCGCTTCATCAGGGGCTGCATCCCCTCCGCCGCCCCGGCGGCCGCACCGGCGAGATCGACCACCGGGGCAGCCGCCGCCTCCGCCCGCGCATTTCGCCGGGCCAGCGCCTTCAGCTCGCGGGTGATGCCGGTCATGCGCTCCACGATACGGTCGATATGGCCGAGCGTTTCAGTCGCCTCCTCCTCGCGCCTCTGGCGGAGCAGGAGCCGCAGTCCCGCGATATAGGTGCGGAGTGCCGCGACGGGCTGGCTCAGCTCATGGCTGACCGCGGCCGACATCTGGCCGAGCGCCGCCAGCTTTTCTGCCTCGCGCAAGCCCGCCTCCGCGGCGCGCAGCTCCGCCTCAATGCGCCGTCGCTCCTCCACCTCGGCGCGGAGGCGGGTGTTGAGATCGTGGAGCGCGGCAGCGTCGCTGGTAAGCGCGGTCATCGCCCGCTGCGTGCGCCGCTGATCCATGAAGAGCGCGAGGGTGGCGAGGAGCGCCATCACCATGATCTCGATCGAGACGACGCTGGCCGCCTGTTCGCGGACGGGCGCGCGGGAGCGGCCGATCGCGATCGAAAGGCCGAGCCCATCGACAGGCTCCGCCACGGAGAGCAGGCGGGCGGCATCGGAGAGCGTGCCAGACGGAGAACGGGCTACGGCGCCGGCGCTCGGGTCGCCCTCGCGCACCGGCACGACGCTGACCTCGCCTTCCACGCCCCGCGCTGCCGCCTCGAACGCGATCGGGCGCAATGCCGCTACGGCAATGACGGGACCGCGCCCGGTCGCCATGCGTTGAGCGGCCGCCAGCAGGAACCGGCGATCCGAGAGCGGCGCCCCGCCCTTCGCGCTGCCGTTGCCAAGCGGGATCGCACCCGTGGCAGCGCCCGTATCCGCAGCCGCACGCGCCACCCGCTCCAGCGCTGCGGCACGGTACACACCGCCGCCGGATGCCTCCGCCCCTGCGGCAGCAAGGCGGCGAAGCGGCGTGGCCTCGGCCCCCTCCGGCCGGCTGTCGGTGGTATAGAGCGCGAGCGCGCCCGCCCCGCTGCCCGCCGCCAGCGCCTCGATGCTGGCAGGCGTTGCGCCGCGGCGCGCGGCGGGCGATCCGGCCTGCCCCGTCCCGGCGCCTTCTGCCCGCGACGCGCCCTCCGCGCGCTCACGCGCAAGATCGCCGAGCAGCGCGGCCAGCGGAACCGCACGCGCCGCATCCTCCGCAAGGGCCGCGGCCAGGAGCTGTGCGTCGGCGCGCGCGACCGCCTCCAGTCGCTCCTCCGCCCGGATGCTGGTGCGGTAGTAGGACGCGGTGAGGATGACGATCGCGCCCATGATCGAAAGGCTGAGCACCAGCGGCCGCCAGGACGGGAGCCGCAAGCGGCGCTGCCAGTCGGCGGCGAGGGCGTCGGAGAGCTGCGTCATCGAATGCAACCTTGCCCCAGGCGCCGGAAATCGGGAAGGAAAAGCGGCGAGGTCGTGCCCCGGCGGTGCATGCAGGCCCGGCCGCTGCGGTAACGTGACCGTGACCCTCGATGCTCCGATCCCGCGGCATACCTATCTGCGCTACGAATTGACGCTACCGGAAGGACCTTCGATGAAGCGCCTCAAGCGCCCGAGCTGGATGATCTCCGAGAACCAGGTGGCACCGGAAACGGTGTTCTGGAACCGCCGCAACATCCTCGCCCTCGGCGGCGTGGCCGGGGGGGCGGCCCTCCTCACTGGCATCGCCTTCAACCGGGAGATGCCGATGGCGCATGCGGCGGGCGAGGCGGCGCCCAGGACCTCGGGCCTGCCGGCGCCCAATACGCCCTACACGCCCGCACCCCCCATGAACCCCGCCTTTGCCGACGCGGGGCGGGCGATCACGGACGAGCAGGTAAATTCGACCTATAACAACTTCTACGAGTTCGGCAGCCACAAGCAGATCTACGAGGCTGCGCAGGCGCTCAATACCGATGGCTGGTCCATCACGCTCGACGGCGAGGTGGAGGAGCCGAAGACCATCGCGGTCGAGGACCTCCTCAAGCGCATGCCGATCGAGGAGCGCATCTATCGTCACCGCTGCGTCGAGGCCTGGTCGATGGTCGTGCCCTGGATCGGCTTTCCGCTCTCGGCGCTGATGGCGGAGGCCAAGCCCCTTTCCTCCGCCAAGTTCGTGAAGTTCGAGACCTTCATGGACCCGGAGATGGCGCGCGGTCAGCGCCAGCACTGGTACCCCTGGCCCTACACCGAGGCGATCACGATGGAGGAGGCGGCCAATGAGCTGACGCTCATGGTCGTCGGCGCCTATGGAAAGGTGCTGCCGCATCAGTTCGGTGCGCCCATGCGGCTGCATCTGCCATGGAAGTACGGCTTCAAGTCGATCAAGTCGGTCGTGAAGGTCAGCTTCGTCGAGGAGCGACCCGTGGGCTTCTGGGAGGAGCTGCAGTCGTCGGAGTACGGCTTCTGGGCCAACGTGAACCCGGCGATCAGCCATCCGCGCTGGAGCCAGGCAAGCGAGCGCGTGCTGGGAACCGACGAGCGCGTTCCGACGATCCGCTGGAACGGTTATGGCGAGCAGGTGGCCGGCATGTATGCGGGGCTCGAAGAGAAGTACGGCGACCGTCTCTGGCGCTGACTGCTCGGCGGAGATCGGCGGATTTCCGCCGATCTCCGCCGAGGATGGGCGGTGTTCCGCCCAAAGATCCCTACCCTGCTTGACATTTCGGCCTTTGAGGATGCTCCGAGGCGCCGTCAGTCACGCCTTACACCAAAAAGCGTCAATGGCACGGAACTTGCTGATTGGGAGGAGACCGGTCGAACTTACCGCTGTCCCAGGCGGTGGCCGGTAACCTTCGCCCGCCATGGGTGCCGTGGCTGTCTCCCCGATCTGCCGCGGCCCCATGGCGGGATTTTCATGCGTCGCGGAGCCACTCAGTCCTGCAGGATCTCGTCCGAGGCGTAGCCCTGGAGCGCCAGCAGCGCCTCCAGCCCCGCATGCACGATGCGGGCATCGGCGGCGTTCGCCAGCGCCGGCTTGGCGCGGAAGGCGACGCCAAGACCCGCGCTCTCCACCATCGCCAGGTCGTTGGCACCGTCGCCCACCGCCAGCGCCGCCGCCGCGCCAAGATCGCGCGCGGCGAGCGCCTCCTCGAGCGCGGCCTGCTTCGCGGCGCGGCCGAGGATCGGCGGAACGACGCGGCCCGTCAGCAGCGCCCCCTCGATCTCCAGCGTGTTCGCCCGGTGCTCCGCAAACCCGGCCCTGGCCGCCACCCGCTCGGTAAAGAAGGTGAAGCCGCCGGAGACGAGCATCGTATGCGCCCCATGAGCCGCCATGGTCCGCACCAGCATGCCGGCACCCGGATTGAGGGCGATGCGCTCGGCGAAGACGCGCTCGAGAAGCGCCGTCTCCGCCCCTTTGAGGAGTGCCACCCGCTCGGTCAGCGCATCTTCGAAGTCGAGCTCGCCGGCCATCGCCCGCTCGGTGATGCCGGCAACCTCCGCACCGACGCCGGCCAGATCCGCCAGCTCGTCGATGCATTCGACCGCGATTATGGTGCTGTCCATATCCGCGATCAGCAGGCGCTTCCGCCGCGCCTCCAGCGGCACGGCATTGATGTCGACCATCGGCAGGATGTCGGCCCGGCCCTGCCCCTCGAAATCGGGCCGAAAGGGCGACGCGATCTCCGCCGCGGCGGGGCCGAGGCGCCGCGAGGGCCAGTCCTCGAGCCCGAGCGCGGCGACCGCGGCGTCGACCTCCGCGTCCGAGAGGCCTCGCTCCGCCGCCGCGGTGAGGACGACCACCCAACCGTCGAGGCCGAGATGGCTGAAGGCGCCGGCGACCTCGGCCGCCGACGCAGCATGCCGGCTCACCGCCCCCTCAGAAGGCGGCGGCGCTGGCGATTGGGGCCGCGGGCGCCGAGCTGAGCTGGCTCAGCTCCTCCGAGAGCACGAAGGCGAGCTCGAGCGCCTGCTTGGCGTTGAGCCGCGGATCGCAGGCAGTGTGGTAGCGGCTGGCGAGATCGGCATCGGTGATGTCGAAGGCGCCGCCGGTACACTCCGTCACATCCTGGCCGGTCATCTCGAAATGCACGCCGCCCGCATGAGTGCCCTCGGCCTGATGCACATCGAAGAACTCGCGGACCTCGGCGAGCACCCGGTCGAAGGGGCGGGTCTTGTAGCCACCGGCAGCCTTGATCGTGTTGCCGTGCATCGGGTCGCAGGACCAGACGACCTTGCGGCCCTCGCGCTCGACCGCCTGAACCCAGCCCGGCAGGTGCTCGCCCACCTTGCCCGCGCCAGTGCGGCAGATGAGCGTGAGCCGGCCCGGGGTGTTGTCCGGGTTCAACC
>JBCCDG010000181.1:0-6379 GCA_039030915.1 Pseudomonadota bacterium
CGAAACTCCTGTGGCGCGGATGAAAGCCCTGAGCGTTGAGCCGAGAGCGATCGTCTTCGAGGCAGAGAGTTCTGACGGGATGTCGGTGACGTTTCGGCGGCACTTCTGGGACTTCTGGACGTTGGAGAGGCTGGATGATGGTCTGACGGTTCAACTTGGTGCGAGCGAACTCAATCCGCTGATAACGGCGACGCTGCCAGCCGGCGAAGCGATATGGCGCCTCAAGCTCGAGCGGCCGATGGAGGCCACCCTTGGCATCGCGATCAGCGTTCTTGCAGCTCTGGTGTGTCTGGCGCTGCTCTCGCGAGATCGTTTGACGGCGTTGCTTGCTCGGAGACGAGGAGGGGTTTGTCGATCTCGCGGAGGAGTTTCTTGAGGATCGCGCGGGGATAGTCGGCGAAGCCGTCGGCCACTTCGACGAAGGCGCCGGGGCCTGCGATCACCTGCTCGAGATACTGCTGTACCGGGTCGGGCTCGGCACCGCGGATGACGAGGCCGTTGATGATGAAGCCGTCGCCCGCCAGCACGTCGGAGGCGGAGGAGGGGTGGCGACCCTCGTTCGAGACGCCATCGCCCGAGATGTCGAGGACGCGGCGCGTACAGTCCACCGGCGCCGTCTCGCTCACGTCGCGAGCGTGCATGATCGCCTCGCCGATCGCCGTCGAGAAGTTCCGCCAGGCCCGGCCCGCGCCGCGGATGCTGGCGGCGAAGGCGTGGGCGTCCGCCGGCTCCTCGATCCGCGCCCAGGGCGTCATCTGGCGCTGGCGAGAGATGCCGGACCAATGGGTCATGGTTACCACAATACCGCCAGGCAAGGCGTCGATGGCGGCGATGAGGCGGGGATCCTCGAAGGCGGCGGCGAGGCCTTCGGTCTGGATGCCGAATTCCCGTGCATCAATGGAGCCCGAGACGTCGAGCGCCAGGATCAGCTCGAGTGCGCAGGCGCGTGCGGCGCCGGGTGCCGCGAGGCCGAGCGCCAGCGCCGCCGCGGCTACCCGCAGGATGCGCCCCGGCCACCTCATTCGCCGAAGACCCCGCCGAGGATGAGCTGTGTCTCGATCTCACGGAGGAGCTTGCCGATCATCACGCGGCGATAGTCGTCGAAATCGCGCGCGATGGCCACGAAGGCGTTCGGGCCCTGCATCACATAGCCGCGATAGTAGATCGCCGGGTTCGGATAGGCGCCGAGGATGACGATACCGTTGATTGTGATGCCCTCGAAGATCCCCTTGGCGCGGTAATGCTCCGGCCCGACGCCGTCATTGTTCTCACCGTCGCCCGAAAGATCGATGGTCCGGCGCGCGCAGGGGGGCGCCGTAGCGAAGAGGTTGGCGCCGTATTCGAGCGCCTTGCCGATTGCGGTGGGGAAATCCGAATAGATGCGCCGGTGCGCCTTCAGCCGCGCGGCATAAGCCTCCACGTCATTGGGTGTGACGAGCATCTCCCAGCCGGTGATAAGGTCCTGCTGCGCATAGCCCGACCATTCATAGGTAATGACGGCGATACCCGCGCCCTCGGGCGTGGTGATCGCCTCGATCACCTGCGGATGGGCGAGCGCATCGGCCAGCCCGTGAAGCTGCTGCTCGTACTCCCGCTCATTGACCGAGGAGGAGATGTCGAGCCCCAGCACCAGCGCCAGCTTGCAGCCGACTGCCAGCGCCGGGGCGGGCGCCGCAAGGCCGGCGACGAGCGCAGCGGTCCCCGCCAGCCGGCCAAGGGCGCGGCTCACCACGAGCCGGTGCTCTCCATCGATGCCCAGGGTTCCGCCTTCGCCAGCGGATCGCCGTTCTGAAGAAGCTCGATCGAGATGCCGTCCGGGGTCTTTACGAACGCCATGCGCCCATCGCGGGGCGGGCGATTGATGGTGATGCCGGCGTCCATCATTTTCTGGCAGGTGGCGTAGATGTCGTCGACGCCATAGGCGAGGTGGCCGAAGGCGCGACCATGGCCGTAGTCTTCGTCCGAGTCCCAGTTGTAGGTGAGCTCTATCGGCTTGTCGCTCTCGCCCGGGGGGGCCATGAAGACGAGGGTGAACTTGCCCTGCTCGCTGTCCATCCGCCGCGTCTCCTCGAGGCCGAGGAACTCCTCGAGGAAGCCCTTGGTCTTCTCCAGGTCGTGCACCCGGATCATGGTATGGAGGTATCTCGTGCCCATTGTCCTCATCCGTTTTCCACAGGGACTGTCGCTTTGTCCCCGTTCAATTCTTTCTGTCCACAGGACAGTCCACCGCGGTCTGTGTCATGCAGGCTGAACCTGCAGCAGAGGCCGACCGCCCCATGAATGATATGTCCCAAGACGCAGAGCGACAGGCCGAGTTGGCCGCAATGCGTGACGATCCGCAACCGACACGGCGAGCCGTGGCGGCCGGGATGGAGGCGAAGCTATACGAGGCGGTGCCTGTGCTCGATCACGGCTTTGTGCGGGTGGTCGACTACATGGGCGACGATGCGGCAATCGTTCAGGCGGCCAGGGTGAGTTACGGACGCGGCACCAAGACCGCGCGATCCGACGAGGGGCTCATCCGCTACCTGATGCGTCACTGGCACTCGACGCCCTTCGAGATGTGCGAGATCAAGCTTCACGTGAAGCTGCCCGTCTTCGTCGCGCGGCAGTGGATCCGGCACCGCACGGCCAATGTGAACGAGATCTCCGCACGCTATTCGATCCTCGACCGTGAGTTCTACGTGCCGGCGCCTGAGCATCTGGCCGCACAGTCGAGCAGTAACCGCCAGGGCAGGGGCGCCGTGCTCGAAGGCGAGGCCGCGGCGCGCGTTCTGGAGCTCCTCCGGGACGACGCGTCGCGGTCCTACGATCACTATGAGGAGATGCTCGATCCGGAGGGGCCCGGCCTGGCGCGAGAGCTCGCGCGCATGACCCTGCCGATGAGCATCTATACGCAATGGTACTGGAAGACGGACCTGCACAATCTCTTCCACTTCCTGCGTTTGCGGGGGGATCCGCACGCCCAGTACGAGATCCGCGCTTATGCGGATGTGATGGGCGATCTGGTGAAGGACTGGGTGCCTGCGGCGTGGGGAGCGTTCGAGGACTATCGCCTGCACGCGCGGCAGTTCTCTGGTCCGGCCATGGCCTGCCTCCGCCGGATGCTGGCGGGCGAGGCAGTGACGCAGGAGACGAGCGGTATGTCCGCCGGGGAGTGGCGCGAGTTTCAGGCTGCGCTCGACGCGTAGCGGACCGCGCGAGAACCATCGCGATGGCGCGGCCTTCGGGCCGTTGCGTGGGCGGGAGCGGTAGCGCTCTCGCCCATTCCGTTTAAAGGCAACCATAACACAATCCTGCGACCATCCCTCGGCCGACAGAAAGCCGGAGGGAGCGTCGCCATGGATCTGCTCGTACTTCTCGTCATCGCGATGGCCAGCCAGGAGGCGGAGCCCGCGGCCGTGCCTACCCCCGCGCTCGCCGTCCCGCCGCCCGGCTCGACGCGCCTCGTCGCCTGTCTCGCCGCCCGCTCTGCACGCTGTGGCTGTCCGCCCGGCGTCGTGCCCGATGCGAGCAGCGCGGGCTGCTATCACGCCGGCGAAGCGGTCACCGCCGACAAGGGGCCGCTCGCGCGTCCCTGAGACGCATCACCGTCCCGCCGCCTCAGCCTCGACGGCCCCGGCTTCGTCGGGCAGCGGCAGACGGGTGAGGTGCATCGCGCGCGCGAGCTTCAGCGATGGCTTCACGCCGAAGAAGATGGAGCCGATGAGAAAGCACCAGGTGCCCGGCACCTGCCACGCCTCGTAGAAGAACATGACGGAGCCGATCACGAAGAGGGCGGCGGCCAAGAAGTCGACGACCAAATGGGCAAGGTCGTAAAGCCGCCCAATGCTGCGATGGCGCTCGGTATGAAGGGTCGGTGTCAGGTCCATCCCGCACTCTCTCGTGTTCCCGATCCTGCCGGCCTAGCACGGATGCGGGGCGTCGGTGGAAGGGGCAACCGTCTCGATCCTCGGCCGAAGAGAAGGCGCGTGTCGGTTCAGGCGAAGAGGGGGGCGAGCGCGCGGCGGCAGGCGGCACCCGTCCGACCCTCCGGATCCTTCGAGGGCGACCATGCGGATATCGATATGCACCGGATGTCGTTCGCGGCGCGAAAGCCGGCCAGCGCCGTCGCGAGCGTCGCCGCATCCGGGCCACCAGGCACCGGGTAGTTAAAGGCCGGCGCCGTCGCCGCATCGAGCACGTCGAGATCGATGTGCAAGAGCACCGGCCCTTCGAACCTTAGCGCTGCCAGCGCCGCAGTCTCGATCTGTGTGAGGCCCGAGCCGGCGACCGCCTCCGCCTCCGCCGGGTCGAGGTCCCGCCCGTCCACCAGCGTCACCGCGTCCTCGGCCACGGGCACCGCGCCGACCGTCTCCATCATCCACTTCTGCCCGCGGCCGACCATCATCGCCAGCGGCATGCCGCCCAGAAACTGCGAGGGCGATGTCTCGGGCGTATTGAAATCGCCATGCGCATCCACCCAGACGATCTGAGGTGTGAGGCCCGCCCGCTGGCAGCCGGCAAGCGCCGGCACCGCCGCGCAGCAGTCTCCGGCAAGGCTCACGGCCCGCGCGCCTGCGTCAAGCGCATCGGCCACCGCATCGGCAATGGGTCGGTGGAGGAGGGCCATGTCGTCCTGCTCCCGGCCGCCGATCGGGTGCGGGCCGTTGATGACGGCAGATGCCGGCGCCTCGCTCACGAGGTCGGGCTCCAGATGCTCGAAGTATTGCGGGGTCACGATCCAACGGTCTGTCATCGCATGAGGCTCCCCCATCGCGCCGGGCATGGCAAGATCGTCGCCGGCGGCGCGGTCTGGCGCGGCCGTCAGGACGAGGCGCCGCGAAGTGGGCTGGGCCGGGATTTGGCTGGCGATGCAGGTCGGCTGCGCTAGCTGCCCGCGCGAGCGAAAGGACACTCATGAAGATCGACTACCGCCTCGTCGCGCTCCTCGCGGCGCTGACCGCCCTCGGCCCGTTCTCGCTCCAGATCCTCGCGCCTGCGCTGCCCGTGGTCGCGCGGGACCTCGCGGTGGGTGCAGGGGCGGCGCAGCTCCTCCTCTCGCTGTCGCTCGCGGCAATGGCGGTTTCGACGCTTGTCTGGGGCCCGCTTTCCGACCGTATGGGACGGCGGCCCGTGATCCTGATCGGTGTCGGCCTCGCCCTTCTTGGCTCGCTGATCGCTGCGCTCGCGCCGACGCTCGAGATCGCGGTTGTCGGACGTCTCCTGCAAGCGGGGGGTGCGATCGCGGGCATGGTTCTCGGCCGCGCCATCGCCTACGACCTCTACGGACGCGACGGCGCCGCAAACGTCATCGGCCAGATCACGGCGGTGATGGTGGTCGCGCCCATGATGGCCCCGGCACTCTCGGGCTTCATCGTGGGCGTCGGCGAAGGAGGCAACTGGCGCGGCATCTTCTGGGCCGTGGCGGCGCTTTCGGCGATCCTTCTTGGCGCGGCCGCCCTGCGCCTGCCCGAAACGGCCCCTGGCGGACGCACCGGACAGGGCTTCGGGGCGACGCTTGCCGACACGCTCGCGGGCTTTCGCGAGATCGCCGGACTTGCGACCTTCTGGGCCTATGCCGGCTACGGGGTGATGTCGCTCTCCTGCTTTCTCTTCTTCGTGGGCGCTGCGCCCTTCGTGATGCAGGAGGCGTACGGTCGGGGACCAATCGAGTACGGCCTCTGGTTCATGCTGGTCGCCGCCGCCTACATGGCGGCCAACATCGCCTGCGGGCCGGTCTCCCGCCGTCTCGGCGGGGACTGGGCGCTGCGCCTCGGCGCGCTCCTTGCGATTGGCGGCCTCGCGATCGCGGCACTTCTCGCCGTCGCGGGCGTGCTGCATCCGGGAGCACTCATCTTCCCCGTGATGCTGCAATCGGTAGGGGCGGGCCTTTCGGTGCCGAATGCGATGGCCGGTGCGACCGCTGCCGTACCGGAGCGGGCGGGGGCTGCCTCGGGCCTCATGGGGTGCTGCCAGTTCCTTGCCGCGGGCGTGGCCACGCAGATCGCGGGGTTGTTGCCGCACGATACCGCGTTGCCGCTTTCGGTCTGCATGGTAGCTATGCTGACTGTCGGGCTGGCGCTCCATCTGTGGCTCTCGGGGGCCGTTCAGCGCCGTGTCGCGGGCTGACGCGAAGTCGCCCACCAAGGGGTCAAAAAACCGGTTGCGCCGGAATCCGAATCTCCATATACCCCGCGCTCACCGGCAGAGACGGGGTCGAGAGACACTGCTCCAACGGGATGCGCCAGAGGCGCAACGCTCTTTGACAAGTTGTTGTAGTAGAAGGGATATGTGGGTTGTTTGGCCTGTTTCGGCAGGTTGGACGGTTTGCATATCGGCCGCTTAGGGTTTCTACGGTGTAGGGATCTGATGATGGCGGTGTCAGCGACGTCTGGCG
>JBCCDG010000182.1:0-6248 GCA_039030915.1 Pseudomonadota bacterium
AGAACATCTTCGCGAAGATCCTGCGGGGCGAGATCCCGTGCTCGAAAGTGCTGGAGACCGAGCATTGCCTGGCCTTCGAGGACATCAACCCCAAGGCGCCGTGCCATGTGCTGGTGATCCCCAAGGGCGCCTATGTGAATGCCGATGATTTCGGGATGCGGGCCTCGGATGCGGAGCTGGCGGATTTCGCCCGGGCCGTGGCGCAGGTGGCGCGGGAGAAGGAGGTTGCCGGGAGTGCGGGCGGCAGCGGTTTCCGCACGATCTCGAACGCAGGCGAGGACGGGGTGCAGGAGGTCTATCATTACCATGTCCACGTCCTCGGCGGGCGGACGCTGGGCCGCATTGTCCCGAAGCCACCGGGCGAGGCTTGATCGCCGGGCGTTGAGCCGAGGAGGGCAAGCATGAGCCGGTACGAGCGTTTCATGGCGCGGATCGCGCGGGGCGAGCGGATCTTGATCGACGGCGCCACCGGCACCGAGATCGAGCGGCGGGGCGTGCCGCAGCTTGAGAATGCGTGGAACGGCGGCGGAGCGCTGAGCGATCCCGAGGTCCTGCAGGCGGTGCACGAGGATTACATCCGCGCAGGCGCCGAGATCGTGATCGCCAACACCTTTGCCACGCATCGCCAGGCGCTGCGTGCGGCCGGCGAGGAGGAACGGTTCGAGGCCTATAATCGCGAGGGTGTCGCACTCGCGATCGCGGCGCGGGAGCGATCGGGCCGGGGGGATGTGCTGGTCGCGGGCGGGATCTCGTACTGGTCCTGGGTCGGGGACTGGTCGGCGCCGGAGGACCTGCGCGAGAGCACGGCGGAAATGGCGGCGATCATGGCGTCGGCAGGGGTGGACCTGCTGATGCTCGAGATGATGGTCGATATCGAGAGCATGCTGGTCGTGCTGGAGGCGGCGCAGACCACGGGCCTGCCGGTCTGGGTCGGCCTCTCTTGCGAGGCGGATGGCGCGGGCGGCATGCGGCTTCTGCGGGGCGGCGCGCTCGCCGATGCGATCGCGGCGCTCGACGGGCGTGGCGTGCCGCTCCTCAGCATCATGCACACGGAAGTCGAGGATGTGGATGCCTGCCTCGACGTGGTGCAGGAACGCTGGTCCGGGCCCGTCGGCGTCTATGCCCATTCCTCGCGCTGGGAGGACGGGAAGAAGATCTATGGCGACCGGATGCCGGTGGATCGCCACGCGCATCACGCCAAGGGCTGGCTCGAGCGTGGTGTTCAGGTGATCGGGACCTGTTGTGGCCTCGGCGTTGGCCATGTTGAGGCGCTGAAGGAACTCGTCTGACGCTGAGGGCGCCTGCCTGTGTTGATGGGGCGCGGTGTCAGGGGCCGGTCAGCCGCGCCGCGAGATCGACGAAATCGGCGGCCACGATGTCCCAGTCCTCGCTCGGCTCGAGGTCGCTCGACTGCTTGGGTCCGTGCTCGGTTAGGCGCGGGACGAAGGCGGTCGCGAAGCCCTCGGCGCGGGCGGCGGCGAGGTCCCCGTTGTGGGCTGCGACCATCAGCACCTGGGCGGGCTCAAGCTGTAGCGCTGCCGCCGAGGCGCGGTAGACGGCGGGCTTTGGCTTGTAGTCCTGCGCGATCTCAGCGCCCAGGATGCAGTCCCAGGGCAGACTGCCGAAGCGCGCGAGCCGGATGCTGAGTGCGATCGATGCGTTCGAGCAGGGTGCGATGATTAGGGTCTGCTTGAGGGCGTCGAGCCCCGGCACCGTGTCGGGCCAGGGCGGCAGCTTCTCCCAGGCGCGGTTGAGGGCGGCCTTTTCGTCGTCGTCGAAGTCGGTGGCGAGGTCGTGGGCCGCCAGCACCCGTTCGAGGTTCTCGCGATGGAGGATGTCGAGCGGGGTGTAGGGGCGTCCGTCGCGCCGGATCGTCTCCATCGCTGGCTGATACTCCGCCCGCCAGGCATCGGCGAAGGCGTGGGCGTCGGTCGCGATGCCCTTCGCGGCGAAGGCAGGCGCCACGGCCTCCGCCACGCCCCGCCGCCAGTCGACGCAGGTGCCGAAGACATCGAAGATGGCGGCTTTGATCGTCATGGCGCCGCCTCGTCGAGGGACTTCGCATAGTCGACGATATGGGTGCCTTTGTAGGGCCGACGCCCGGTTTCCGTGAACCCGAGGCGCCGGTAGAGCGCCTGGTTCTCGGTCATGACGAGATTGGTGAAGAGCGTGAGGCGGGCAGCACCGGCCGCCCGGGCGCGCGTTTCGGCATGGGCGAGGAGGGCGCGGCCAAGGCCCTGTCCCTGGGCCGCCGGTGCAACGGCTAGGTTGTCGACGACCCAGTCGGCGCCGTCCTGGAAATGGATCAAGTAGGCGAGTAGCCCGTCGGGGCAGCCGGCGATCTCGACCGCGCCGCGCGCGATCTGCTGCGCGAAGTCCGGTCGCATGGCCGGCGGCTCGTAGCCGAGGCGTGGCACGTAGCGTGCATAGGCCGCGGCGGCGAGGGCTTCGAGCGCCGGGATCTGAGAGGTGCGCGCCGCGACGAATTTGGCCGAGGTCGGGGCCTCGGCCTCAGACATGGTTGTCGCCGATGCGGCCGCGGTTCTCGCCGACCTGGCCGCGATGCATCAGCAGGTGGTCGAGGAGGACGCAGGCCATCATCGCTTCGCCCACCGGCACGGCGCGAATGCCGACGCAGGGGTCGTGGCGGCCTTTGGTCACGATCTCGGTCTCGCGCCCCGCGATGTCGATGGTCGCGCGGGGGGTGAGGATGGAGCTTGTGGGTTTGACGGCGAAGCGGACCACGATGTCCTGGCCCGTGGAGATGCCGCCGAGGATGCCGCCTGCGTGGTTGTCGGAGAAGACGGGGCCGTCCGATCCCATGCGGATCTCGTCGGCATTCTGGCTGCCGGTGAGGGCCGCGGCCGCGAAACCTTCGCCGATCTCGACGCCTTTGACCGCATTGATGCTCATCATCGCGGCGGCGAGGTCGGTGTCGAGCTTGCCGTAGATGGGCGCGCCGAGGCCCGGGGGGGCGCCCGAGGCCACGATCTCGATCACGGCACCGACGCTGTCGCCGGATTTGCGCAGGTCGTCGAGATAATCGGCCCAGGCGGTGGCGGCCTTGGCGTCGGGGGCGAAGAAGGGGTTGCGGTCGACCTCCTCCCAATCCCAGGCCGCGCGGTCGATGCCGTGGGGGCCGAGCTGGACGAGCGCGCCCCGGATCGTGAGCCCAGGGGCAAGATCGGCGAGGGCCGCACGCGCGATCCCGGAGGCTGCGACCCGGGCCGCAGTTTCGCGCGCCGAGGACCGGCCGCCGCCCCGATAGTCGCGGATGCCGTATTTGACCCAGTAGGTGTAGTCAGCATGGCCGGGACGGAATTTCTGCGCGATGTCGCCGTAGTCCTTCGAGCGCTGGTCGGTGTTGCGGATCATGAGCTGGATCGGCGTGCCGGTGGTGATGCCCTCGAAGACACCCGACAAGATCTCGACCGCGTCCGCCTCGCGCCGCTGGGTGGTGTAGCGGCTCTGCCCCGGTTTGCGCCGGTCCATCCAATGCTGGATCCGGGCGGCATCGACGGCGATGCCCGGCGGGCAGCCATCGACCGTGGCACCGAGGGCGGGCCCGTGGCTCTCGCCCCAAGTGGTCACACGGAAGAGATGGCCGAAGCTGTTGAGCGACATGGGGCGGGTCCGGCGCTGCGTTCCATTGCGGTATCGGGGCGACCGTCGTCTCGCCAACAAGACATGCCACGGGGGCGCGCCGTCCGGCTACGTCCTGTGGCGAGGGGTCGCTCGGTTCATCGCTCCCCTGAAACCATCTTGCGCCAAACTCGGCAAGGGCGGCGATCGCCGCGGGCGAGCGGGCGGCCACGCGCCGGCCTGACGATCCGACCCGAAGCACCGCGCCGATCAGGGTAGACCTGATGGAGCCGTTGGTGACGCCTTGCATCAGCGCCATGCCTCCCGGCCTTGGTGCTGCGACCATCCGCGTCGTCCGCTGCGGGCTTCAAGCGTTGGTACAGGAGCCGACGCATCGGTCTTTGCAGACGAAGCCCTGAACCCACCCTCCATCCCACCCCATGGGCGCGGCACCGCGGTGCTGCGTTATAGGCGAGCGGAAGCTTCCGTGCGGACTACCGGCAAATGCCCTCCCCATGCATAAAGATCGCGTTGGAAGTATCCCGCCGACTCAATCCCGCCAGACGCATCGCTTTCAGCGACCATCGCGCAGAGCTGTTGCGCTCCGTGAGGATGCAGCGTTCGCAGCATCTTCATCTTTCGCACCCTAACCTGTCGTGGGTGGGGGCGCTCGGGGGCCGTTGGGCGCGCTTCGAGGAGCGAAGATGCACTGGATCCAGGTCAGCGCTGTGCGGGCGCGGCGTTGCCTTCGCTTGGCGAACCGTCTCGTCCGCCGCTGGTCGCTCCGCTGGCGTCTTACACGAAAAAGCCCCGCCTGGGTGGGCGGGGCTTTTCGGTTGTCTCAGTGGGATCGCGTCAGTGCTCCTTGCCCTTCACCGCCGCCCAGATCTGTTTGTTGGTGAAGTAGAGCAGCACGGCGAGCACGGCGAGCATGAGCACGTTGCGCACACCCGCCTCCTTGCGCTCGACGAGCTTCGGCTCGGCCGCCCACATCAGGAACGCCGCGACATCCTCGGACTGTTGCTCGAGCGTCGCCTCAGGCGGTGTGTAGCCGCTGCCCTCACCGAACGACTCGTATTCGACATCGTCGCCCCAAAGAGGCTGCGACATGCTGATGTAGCCGCCGGGATAGACGTCGTTCCCGTAGAGGAAGGTGCCGGCCTGCTCCTTCTCCTCGCCATTATAACCGGTGAGGAGGGAATAGATGTATTCCGGCCCGCCCATGCCGTTCACGAATTGGCTGATACCAAGGCCGTAGGGGCCGTGGAAGCCTGCACGCGCCTTCGCCATCAGCGAGAGATCGGGGGCGCCGACAGCTTCATTGGCTGGGAAATTATCGGACGGTTTCGCCTCGCGGTACTCGCCGGTGACTTTGTCGATCACCTCGTATTGCGCGGCGATCGCCCGAACCTGTTCCTCGGGGAACTCCGGCCCTCCCGCCTCGCCGAGCGAGCGGAAGGACACGTACTTCATGCCGTGGCAGCCAGCGCAGACATTCTGGTACACCTGAAAACCGCGCTGGAGCTGGAGGCGGTCGAAACTGCCGAAGGGCCCCTCGAAGCTGAACTCCTTGTCGGTCACCTCGCCCCCGGCGCCCGCGGCGAGGGCCGCCCCGGGCAGGGCAAGGGCGAGGGTAGCGGCGGTGATGGCCTTGCGGAACATAGCGCTCTTTCTCCCTACGCTGATCATTCGGCGGGCGTCGTCGCGCCGACGCCACCATTGCCGCCAAAGGTTGGCCCGACGCCCGCGGTCTGACCGGAACCTGTGCCGACGATGAAGCCGCCGTTGTGGCCGATGGCCGGCGCGTCCGGGTGAGCCTTCTTGAAGCTCTCCTCGACGGTCGTCGGCGTCTCCTCTGGCGTCTCGATGATGCCGAGCACCGGCAGGATCACCAGGAAGTAGGCGAACCAGTAGATCGTGCCGATGAGCGAGATCGTCGGGATCAGACCCTCGGCCGGCATCGCACCCGCCCACATCAGGACGAAGAAGTCGACGATGAGCACCCAGAAGGCGATCCGGAACTTCGGCCGGTAGCGGCCCGAGCGCACGCGGCTCGTATCGAGCCAGGGCGCCAGCGCCATGATCGCGATCGAGCCGAACATCGCCAGCACGCCGCCGAGCTTCGAGTCGATGAACAGGATGTCGAAATCGATCGCGCGCAGCATCGCGTAGAACGGCAGGAAGTACCATTCGGGCACGATGTGGGCCGGCGTCGCGAGCGGGTTCGCTTCGATATAGTTGTCCGGGTGGCCGAGATAGTTCGGCATGAAGAACACGAAGACCGCGAACAGGATACAGAAGAGCACCACCGCGTAGAGGTCCTTGATAGTGTAGAACGGGTGGAAGGGCACCGTGTCCTTCTTCGTCGTCTCCACATCCGTCTTGCGGATATCGATGCCGTCCGGGTTGTTGTTCCCGGTCGTGTGGAACGCCCAGATATGCACGATTGTCAGCCCCAACAGAATGAATGGCAGCAAATAGTGCAGCGAGAAGAAGCGGTTCAGCGCAGGCTGGGCGATGGCCCCATTTGGCGTCCCAAGCAGCCACACTTGAACAGATTCCCCGATAAACGGGATCGCGCCAAACAAGCCGGTGATCACAGCAGTACCGTGGAATGACATCTGACCCCAAGGCAGAACGTAACCCATGAAGGCGGTGCCCCAACG
>JBCCDG010000183.1:0-6171 GCA_039030915.1 Pseudomonadota bacterium
GATGCTGGCCGAGCAGGTGGGCGAGTTCTACCCCGACCTGAGGGACCCGCGATTTACCTCGGCGCTCGCGATTTATCATCAGCGCTATAGCACCAACACCTTCCCGCAATGGTGGCTGGCCCAGCCCTTTCGAATGCTTGCCCATAACGGCGAGATCAACACGCTGAAGGGCAATCTCAACTGGATGAAGAGCCACGAGATCCGCATTGCGCACAACTTCCTGGGCGAGGCTGCGGAGGACATCAAGCCGATCGTCGCGGACGGCTCTTCGGACAGCGCGGCGCTGGACGCCGTGTTTGAGCTGATGGTGCGCACGGGCCGCTCGGCGCCGATGGCCAAGACACTGCTGGTGCCGGAGGCGTGGTCTTCGGACGAGACGATGCCCGAGAGCTGGAAGGCGATGTACGCCTATTCCAACGCCGTGATGGAGCCGTGGGACGGGCCAGCGGCGCTGGCAATGACCGACGGGCGCTGGGCCGTTGCAGGGCTCGACCGGAACGGCCTTCGCCCGATGCGCTATGTGGTGACGGGCGACGGGCTGGTGATCGCTGGCTCGGAGGTGGGCATGGTGCCGACCGAGGAGGCGACGATCCGGGAGAAGGGCGCGCTCGGCCCCGGTCAGATGATCGCGGTCGACATGGCCGAGGGCCGGCTGCTCCACGATGCCGACATCAAGAACGAGCTTGCGGCCGAGCGGCCCTATGACGAGTGGACGGGCAAGATCACCGACCTCTCGAAGGCGCTCGAGGACAAGCGGGAGCCTCGACGGCTGGAGGGCGCAGGCCTTCGTCGGCGCCAGATCGCGGCGGGCTACTCTGTCGAGGAGCTCGAGGCGATCCTGCACCCCATGGCCGAGGAAGCGAAGGAGGCCATCGGCTCGATGGGCGACGACACGCCCGTGGCCGTGCTCTCGGACAAGTATCGCCCGCTCAGCCATTTCTTCCGGCAAAACTTCAGCCAGGTGACGAACCCGCCCATCGACCCCCTGCGTGAGCGGCGGGTGATGAGCCTCAAGACACGGTTCGGCAACCTCAAGAACGTGCTCGACCAGGATTCGAGCCAGACCGAGATCATCACGCTCGAAAGCCCCGTGGTCTCGAATGGGCAGTTCGACGCGATGGTGGAGGCCTTCGGCGAAAGCTACCGGGTCATCGACTGCACGCTGCCACGCGATGAGGCCGCGCCCGCGCTCCGCAAGCATCTTGAGCGGATCCGGCGCGAGGCTGAGGACGCGGTGCGCGCCGGCTGCAGCCACCTGGTGCTGACGGACGAGGGCGCGGGGGAGGAGCGCATCGGCATGCCGATGATCCTCGCCACCTCCGCCGCCCATAGCTGGCTGACGAAGCAGGGGCTGCGGACCTTCTGCTCGATCAACGTCCGCTCCGCCGAATGCATCGATCCGCACTATTTCGCGGTGCTGATCGGCGTCGGCGCGACGACCGTGAACCCCTGGCTCGCCCAGGAGAGCATCATGGACCGGATCGACCGGGGGTTGCTCGAGATCTCGGCCGAGCAGGCGATGGAGAACTACCGCGGCGCCATCGATGCAGGGCTCCTGAAGATCATCTCCAAGATGGGCATCTCGGTGATCTCGTCCTATCGCGGCGGCTGCAACTTCGAGGCAGTGGGCCTCAGCCGATCCGTCGTCGCCGAGTTCTTTCCGGGCATGCCGAGCCGCATCTCCGGCATCGGGATCACCGGCATCGAGACGAAGCTGCGCGCGCTCCACGCGCAGGCGTGGAAGGCGGGTGCCGAGGTCCTGCCCATTGGCGGCATCTACAAGTGGCGCCGTAAGGGAGAGGCGCATGCCTGGGGTGCGCATGGCATCCATGCGATGCAGAACGCCGTGGCGACGAATTCCTACGCCAAGTGGAAGCAGTTCTCCGACGGCATGCGCGCTCAGACGCCGATCCATCTGCGCGATCTTCTGGACTTCAAGCCGGCGGGGGCGCCTGTGGCGATCGAGGAGGTGGAGAGCATCACCTCGATCCGCAAGCGGTTCGTCACGCCCGGCATGTCGCTTGGGGCGCTGAGCCCAGAGGCGCACAAGATGCTGAACGTCGCCATGAACCGCATCGGCGCGAAGTCCGACAGCGGGGAGGGGGGCGAGGACCCGAAGCACTTCCACCCCGAGCCGAACGGGGACAACCCGTCCGCGCGGATCAAGCAGGTCGCGTCCGGCCGCTTCGGCGTGACGGCCGAGTACCTCAACCAGTGCGAGGAGCTGGAGATCAAGGTAGCCCAGGGCGCCAAGCCCGGGGAGGGCGGGCAGCTTCCGGGCTTCAAGGTGACGGAGACCATCGCGAAGCTCCGTCACTCGACGCCGGGCGTTACGCTGATCAGCCCGCCGCCGCACCACGACATCTACTCGATCGAGGATCTCGCGCAGCTCATCTACGATCTCAAGCAGATCAATCCGCGCGCCAAGGTCTGCGTGAAGCTGGTGAGCTCGACCGGGGTGGGGACGATCGCGGCGGGCGTGGCCAAGGCGAAGGCGGACGTGATCCTGATATCGGGCCACAACGGCGGCACGGGTGCCTCCCCCCAGACCAGCATCAAGTATGCGGGTCTGCCCTGGGAGATGGGCCTGACGGAGGCGCATCAGGTTCTAAGCCTCAACGACCTGCGGGAGCGCGTGACGCTGCGCACCGATGGCGGCATCCGCACGGGGCGCGATGTCGTGATCGCCGCCATGATGGGCGCCGAGGAGTACGGCGTCGGTACCGCCGCGCTGATCGCCATGGGCTGCATCATGGTGCGCCAGTGCCAGTCCAACACCTGCCCCGTCGGCGTCTGCACGCAGGATCCGGCGCTCCGGGAGAAGTTCACCGGCACGGCGGACAAGGTGGTCAACCTCTTCACGCTCATGGCGCAGGAGGTGCGGGAGATCATGGCCTCGGTAGGCGTGCGCCGCTTCGAGGAGCTGATCGGCCGGGCGGATCTGATCACGCAGGTGAGCCGCGGTGCGTCCCATCTCGACGATCTCGACTTCAACCCGATGCTGGTGCGGGTTGACGAGGGCGAGGAGGTGACGCTCGACCGCCACCGCCCGCGTCAGGAGGTGCTGGACACGCTGGACGCGCAGATCGTCAAGGACGCGCAGCCGTTCTTCGAGCATGGCGAGAAGATGCAGCTCGACTACACGGTCGAGAACACGCAGCGCACGGTCGGCACGCGGGTCTCGAGCCACATCGTCCGCAAGTTCGGGATGCGCAACAACCTGCAGGAAGGACATCTCACCGTGCGGCTGGAAGGCTCGGCCGGGCAGTCTCTCGGTGCCTTTGCGGCGCCCGGCCTCAAGCTCAAGGTCTTCGGCGATGCCAATGACTATGTGGGCAAAGGCCTATCGGGCGGCGTGATCAGCGTGCGGCCTGCGCGGACCTCGAAACTGGTGGCCGCCGAGAACACGATCATCGGCAACACGGTCCTCTACGGCGCGACCGCCGGCAAGCTCTACGCCGCAGGCAGGGCGGGGGAGCGGTTCTGCGTGCGCAACTCCGGCGCGACGGTCGTGGTTGAGGGCTGCGGCTCGAACGGTTGCGAATACATGACGGGCGGCATGGCGCTGGTCCTCGGCCAGGTGGGCGACAATTTCGGTGCGGGCATGACGGGCGGGATGGCGTTCATCCTCGACGGGACCGACGACTTCCTGAAGCGTCTCAACCCCGACACGCTCGTGGTCCAGCGCATCGCCAGCCGGTTCTATGAGCAGGTGGTGAGGGAACTGGTCGAAGCGCATGCGGCGGAGACCGGCTCGGTACTGGCCGAGGAGCTGCTGCGCGAGTGGCCCGAGACGGTGAGCCGCTTCTGGCAGGCGGTGCCCAAGGAGATGCTGTCGCGTCTCCACCATCCGCTCGACGACACGGCGCGGGCGATGCCGGCGGAGTGAGGGCCGACGATCGCGGGCACGATGGAAGGGTCGGCATCTCGCCGGCTCTTTGCCCTGCGGGCGTGGTCGCGCCGCCACGCACACGCTCTTTCCGAGCGGCGGTTGTCTTGCATGGCCCGCTCGCCCACAAAGCGCCCGATTGCGTTGGTCTCTGAGCTACCCTTGTGCGCTATTTTTCGCGCCGTGGCGGGTTTTGCCCGATGGAGCTGATGTGAGCCGAGCGACATCCGAGAGCGGCGCGGGGGACAAGGGCGGCGGGGACGCCTTCGGCAGCATGCGCGACAAGGTGGCCCGCAAGGCCCGTGAGCGTGAGGAGAAGGCACTCCAGCGGCGGGAACTGACCGCCGAGGAGCGGGCGGAGGCGCTGGGGCTCGGCGCCAAGAGCGCGCGCCGGACTGCACCAGCGACAAGGCGGAGCCCCGTCAGGGCCCCGAAGAAGACCGCCGCGCCGGCCCGGGCGCGCCTTGCTCGCACCGGCCTTCTTTGCGGCGGTGGTGGCGGCGGCGCTCGAAGGCGCGGCCTCCTCTCGCGGGGGATGCTCGCGCTCGCGGGCCTTGTCCGCCGGGTGCTGCGCTGGATCGTGATCGCGCTCACGGGCGCGGTGCTGCTGGTCGTCGCGACGGTCGCGCTCCTGCGCTGGGTCGATCCGCCAATGGGCACCTACATGCTCGCCGAGCGCGTGAGGCTCGGGGGGATCGAGCAGCGCTGGATGCCGCTCGAGGCGCTGGGCGGCGACGTGGCGCGGGCGGCCGTGGCGGCGGAGGATGCGCGCTTCTGCCTCCATAACGGCGTCGATCTCGAGGCGCTGCAGTCGGCGGCGGAAGGCTATCTCTCGGGCGAGCGCGTGCGCGGTGCCTCCACGATCAGCCAGCAGACCGCCAAGAACATGTTCCTCTGGCACGGGCGGAGCCTGGTGCGAAAGGGGCTGGAATTGCCGCTCGTCGGGCTGATGGAGGTCCTGTGGGGCAAGCGCCGGATCCTCGAAATCTATCTCAACATCGCCGAGTTCGACACGGGCGTCTTCGGCGTGCAGGCCGCGGCGGAGCACTATTACGGACGCTCCGCCGCGGCGCTCAGCCAGCGGGAAGCCGCGCGGCTCATGGTGCTCCTGCCGAACCCCAAGGCGCGCGATCCGCGCGCGCTCAGCCGCGGGCAGGAGCGCCGCTCGGCCAGCATCGCAGCCGGTTCGCGAACGATCGCCGCGCGTGACGACGACGCCTGCTTCACGGGATGACGGCGGAGAGGCGGAAGAGGGGTCGCGGCAGGCGGGGGGCTAGCCGCGACCCTTGGTGGTGGCGTCAGATGTGCTGCTGCATCTGCAGCAGGAAGTACCCTGCGACAACCACTGCCGTGGCGATCGCTGCGGGCAGAACAAGCTCATCCATGACGGGTCCCTCTGCCTCTCCGATCCCGTCATGATAGCACGAATCAGACCCGACGCGAGCGTTCGCTGACTCTGCGTCAGCGCAGGCGGCTTGCATGCGAGGGCAGGGCCGGGCAGTGAAGGCGGCAGACGCTTCAGCACCCCCAGGGACCGTCGATGCATCGCCTGTACCATCTGCCGCTCTCGCCCTTCTGCCGCAAGATCCGCATCGTGCTGGCCGAAAAGAAGCTCGAGGCCCAGCTCATCGAGGAACGGCCCTGGGAACGGCGGCTGGATTTCCTGCGCCTGAACCCGGCGGGCAAGGTGCCTGTGCTGGTCACGAACCAGAACCGCGTCTTCGCCGAGAGCCACGCGATCTTCGACTATCTCGAGAGCACGATGTCCGAGCCCGAGCTCGTGCCGAGCGATGCGGTCGAGCGCGCCGAGGTGCTGCGCCTCGTCGGCTGGTTCGACGACAAGTTCAACCGGGAAGTGACGGAGAACCTGCTCTTCGAGCGGGTAACGAAGCGGCTCGCGAAGCTCGGCTATCCGGACGGCGCCTGCCTCAAGGCAGGCAGCCGGAACATCCGCGTGCATCTCGACTACATGACCTTCCTGCTCGAGACGCATAACTGGCTGGCAGGCAGCCGCATGACCATCGCCGACGTGGCGGCGGCAGCGCATCTGAGCTGTCTCGACTACACAGGCGACGTGCCCTGGGACGAGTATCCGGCGGTCAAGAACTGGTACTCGGTCCTCAAGTCCCGCCCCTCCTTCCGGAGCCTCCTGGCCGACCACCTGCCCGGCTTTCCGAAGCCGCCGGAGCATTATGCCGATCTCGATTTCTGAACCCGCCGGGCTCGTTGCCCGGCCCTGCGCGACGCAGGCTCGGTGGGGCCCGCCCGCCCACCCCCGCCAC
>JBCCDG010000184.1:0-5936 GCA_039030915.1 Pseudomonadota bacterium
ATCGAGGAGGGCGATACAGACACGGCACCCTACGGGCTCGGCACCTATGGCTCGCGCTCGACCCCTGTGGCGGGGGCTGCGACCGCGATGGCGGGGCGCAAGATCCGTGCGACGGCGCAGATGATCGCGGCCTATCTCCTCGAAGTTCATGACGACGACGTCGAATGGGACATCGACCGCTTTGTCGTGAAGGGCGCGCCCGAACGCTTCAAGACGATGAAAGAGATCGCCTTTGCCGCCTATAACCAGGCGATCCCCGGCATCGAGCCGGGGTTGGAGGCCGTGAGCTACTACGACCCGCCGAACATGACCTATCCGTTCGGCGCCTATGTCTGCGCGATGGAGATCGACGTCGACACCGGTGAGCACGAGATCCGGTTCTTCTATGCGCTCGACGACTGCGGGACCCGGATCAATCCGATGATCATCGAGGGTCAGGTCCATGGCGGCCTGACCGAGGCGCTGGCCATCGCGATGGGGCAGGAGATCGCCTATGACGAGCTTGGCAACTGCAAGACGGGCACGTTGATGGACTTCTTCATCCCCACAGCCTGGGAGACGCCGAACTACATCACGGACCACACGACCACGCCCTCGCCACATCACCCGATCGGCGCCAAGGGCGTGGGCGAGAGCCCGAATGTGGGTGGCGTGCCGTGCTTCTCGAACGCGGTGCACGACGCCTTCCGGGCGTTCGGGTTGCGTCAGAGCCATATGCCCCACGACCATTGGCGGATCTGGAAGACCGCCAATGATCTCGGCCTCCACGCCTGATCGGGAGCAGGGCGGGGCCGAGGTTCCGCCCGATTTGCGCGATGCATTGGAGCGATCTGCAAACCGCTATGGCCGCCGAGGGCTATATTGCCTCGGACGATCTTGCCGTGGCGCTGCACCTGGCGCTTAGCCTCTCCCGGCCGATCCTGTTGGAGGGGGCGGCTGGGGTCGGCAAGACCGAGGTCGCGAAGGTGTTGGCCGCGGCCCGGGGCACGCGGCTTATCCGGCTGCAATGCTATGAGGGGCTGGATGCGGCCCAGGCGATCTATGAGTGGAACTACCAGCGCCAGTTGCTGACGATCCGTGCGGCGGCAGAGGACGGGGTGACGGGGCGCGCCGTCGAGGAGCGGATCTTCTCGGAGGAGTTTCTGCTGGAGCGACCGCTCTTGGCGGCGATCCGGCAACCGGAGCCGCCGGTGCTGCTGATCGATGAGATCGACCGGGCGGATGAGGAGTTCGAGGCCTATCTGCTCGAGGTTCTGTCCGATTTCCAAGTGACGGTGCCGGAGCTTGGGACGCTGAGTGCTATGACCCGGCCCATCGTCATCCTCACGGCGAACGGGACGCGGGATCTGTCGGACGCGCTCAGGCGGCGCTGTCTCTACACCTATCTCGACTATCCGACGCGGGAGGCGGAGCTTGCGATCTTGAACGCGCGGTGTCCGGGCGTCGAGGCGCGGCTTGCCGGGCAGATCATTGGTTTCGTGCAGGATCTCCGCCGCGAGACGCTGGAGAAGGTGCCGGGGATCGCCGAGACCTTGGATTTCGCGGCGGCGCTGATGGGGCTGGGGATTGCCGATCTGACCTCGGACCCGGTGATCCTGCACGCGGCGCTGAAGACCTTGCTGAAAACCCAGGGCGATCAGGCGGCGATCACGCCGGAGGTCACCGCCCGCCTTGCAGGCAAGGCCGCATGAGCCGCGTCACCCGCTTTGCCGGGCGCGACCCGGGCCCTGCGGCGCGGGTTGCGGGCTTCATGGCGCATCTGCGGACGAATGGCTTGCGACTGGGGGTTGCGGAGACGGCGCTCGCGCTCGATGCGCTGACCCATGTGGAGGCGGCCGAGCCCGACCAGGCCAAGCGCGCGCTGAAACCCGTCTGCACGGGCTGCCAGGACGAGGCTGAGCGTTTTGACGCTTTGTTCGATGCCTTCTGGCTCGATGCAGGGCGGGTGCGGACGAAGGCGATGCCGACCAGGACGCAGCAGCCCCACCGCGATGTGCATAGCAGCCGGAACGTGGCCGGGCAGCTTCCCGAAGCGGATGGTGCCGGGGCGCCGTCTGCGCCCGAGGGTGGCGATGGCGGCGAGGCCGAAAGCGATGGCGTCGGCAAACTGATCGCCAGCGAGGTCCGCAATCTCGCCCGCAAGGATCTCCGCGATTTGGTCGGCGCCGAAGAGATCGCCGAGGCCGAGGCGGTCGCCTATCGGCTTGGCCAGGCGCTGCGCCAAAGGCGGGCACGGCGGGTCGCTGCGATGCGCCGGGGCGACCGGCTGCATTTCAGGCGGACGATCCGCGCGAGCCTTGCTTCGGGTGGGGAGCCGCTCAGGCTCGTGAAATCCCGGCGCCCGGACCGGACGCTTCGGATCGCGGCACTCTGCGATGTCTCGGGATCGATGTCGGTTTATGCGAAAGTTTTCCTGGCGTTTCTCGGCGGGCTGATGCGGTCGGACCCGTCGGCGGATGCGTATCTCTTCCACACGCGGCTCGTGCGCATCACCGAGGCGCTGCGCGACAAGGACACGATGCGGGGCATCGGCCGGATGTCGCTGATGGCGGACGGGTTCGGCGGCGGCTCGAAGATCGGCGAGTGTCTCGGCCAGTTCGCGGATGGTTATGCGAAGCGCTTCGTGAACAACCGGACGGCGGTGCTGATCCTTTCGGACGGATACGACACCGGTGCGCCTGGTGTTCTGGGCGATGCGATGGCGCGGCTTGCGCGGCGGGGGTGTCGCATCCTGTGGCTCAACCCGCTGAAGGGCTGGCGCGACTATCAGCCGATCGCGGGCGGCATGGCGGCGGCGATGCCGCATCTCGACCTCTTTGCCGCGGCCAGCACGCTCGACGATCTCTCCGCGCTCGAACCGGAACTGGTCCGCCTATGACGCATCTCGGCCCCATCGATTTCGATCTGGCGGAGGCTGTGAGCGGTCTGCGCGAACGCGACGAGCCCTTCGCCTTTGCGACTATCGTGCGCACGGCGGGGGCGACGGCGGCGAAGCCCGGGGCCAAGGCGGTGGTGGCGGCGGACGGGCAGATCCTGAAGGGCTGGCTCGGCGGGGGCTGCACGCAGGCGGCGGTGCGGGAGACGGTGCGCGCAGCACTTGAGGACGGGCAGCCGCGGCTCATATCGGTCGCGCCGGATGCGGATCTCTCGCGCAAGGGAGCCGCGCCGGGCGACGAGGTCGACGGCGTGCGCTTCGCGCGGAACGGCTGCCCCTCGCAAGGGTCGATCGACATCTTCATCGAGCCCTGTCTGCCCGCGCCGGAGCTCGTGGTCTATGGCAGCTCACCGGTGGCCGAAGCGCTGGTGCAGCTTGCGGGAGGCTTCCACTGGCGGCTGACGCGGGCGGGCGCGGCCGAGGCGTTGCCCCCCGCCGTATCGATCCCTGGGCCGGTTCGGGCCGTGGTGGTGGCGACCCAAGGCCAGGGCGATCTCAAGGCCTTGGAGAAGGCGCTTGGCGCGGGCGCGGGATATGTCGCCTTTGTCGGCAGCCGCAGGAAATTCGCAGCGCTTGCGGGGAAGCTGAAGGCAAGCGGTATGCCGGCCGAGGCGCTCGATGCGGTCAAGGCGCCGGCTGGGCTCGATATCGGCGCGGTGACGCCGGAAGAGATCGCCCTCTCGATCATGGCGGCGCTGACTGCGTATCGGCGCAGGCAGGAACCGAGCGATCGGGGCGCATAGGGCGCGTGCGGCGGGGCACGAAGACAATCAAACAGGGAAGAAGCACATGGAACTGAGCGACGAGATCACCATCGATGCGCCGAAAGACGTGGTCTATGCAGCGCTGAACGACCCGGATGTGCTGCAGCGTTGCATCCCCGGCTGTGAGGAGCTGACCAAGACCTCCGATACGGAGCTTGAGGCGAAAGTCGTCCTCAAGGTCGGACCGGTCAAAGCGCGCTTTGCGGGGTCGGTGACGCTCGATACCTCGGGCGCGCCGGATGCGTTTTCGTTGAGCGGGCGGGGTACCGGAGGCGCGGCCGGCTATGCCAAGGGCGGCGCGGATGTGACGCTGGAGGCCGACGGCGAGACGACGGTGCTGCGCTATGAGGCGAAGGCCGAAATCGGCGGCAAGCTGGCGCAGTTGGGCAGCCGCCTGATCCAAGGAACGGCGAAGAAACTGGCGGCGAAGTTCTTCCAGTCCTTCGCCGAGGTGATGGAGGAGGCAAGGGTTTCTTGAAGCCCTCGTGGACTGCTGAGCGAGATACTTGAAACCGTCATTGCCGCGCGTGACCCGGCAATCCTGCGCCCACGGCCTTGGATGCTCGGGTCGAGCCCGAGCATGACGTGAGCACGCGACGTCGGAAGGCGCTCTAGGAGCCATGCAATCGAGGCGGTTGGTGGCAGCCTGGAGTGCCCGATCGTTCTCCACCGAAGCCGTCATCGCCGGGCTCGACCCGGCGATCCAGGGAGCGATGCCATCCAATCGCGACCTGGATTGCCGGATCCAGTCCGGCAATGACGGTGGTGGGTTACTTGGTCAGACCGCTCGACGGTGCTGGGTGTCAGGCGCGGCGGCGACGGCGGCCTTCGCGGGCGCCGCCCGCGGCGCCGGGGGCGGCTGGGGGTTTGTTGAACCGGATCCAGCTCGCGCCGCCCGTGTCGTTGTTCATGAGGAAATCGGTGGCCTTGATGCTCTCGATCTCTTTCGACGGCACGCCCTTTGGGTGGCCGAGGCCGAGAAGGGGCGCAAGCTCGGTCCAGGGGCGGTCGGGTACCGTGACGCCGATGGCCGCGAGTTCGGCCCGGCGGGCCTCGACCATCGCCTCGGTCGCGCCGAGGCCGAGGAGGGGGGCGAGCGCCTGGGGGTCCGCGTCTTCCGGGAACACGAAACCCTGGGCGCGGAGGGTGGCGATGCGGTCGAGGATGACCTTCTTCGTCACGCCGAGATCGACCGGGTTCATGATCGCCGAGGTCATGCCGTGCGAGGCGGCGGTGGCGAGGAACGCGTTGTTGATGCCGTGCCGGTTCGGCAGGCCGAAGGAGATGTTGGACGCGCCGCAGGTCGTGTTGACGCCAAGCTCTTCGCGGAGGCGCCGGACGAGGGCGTAGACCTGGAGGCCGGCGGTGTCCTTCGCGCCGATGGGCATCACCAGCGGGTCGACCACGATGTCATGCGCGGGGATGCCGTGGTCGGCGGCGCGGTGGACGATCTTTTTCGCGACCTCGAAGCGGACATCCGGATCGTCGTTGATGCCGGTGTCGTCGTTCGAGATGGCGACGACGGGCACGTTGTACTTCTTCACGAGCGGCAGGACGACCTCGAGCCGCTCCTCCTCGCCGGTGAGGGAATTTAGGAGGGGCCGGCCCTCGCAAGCCTCGAGCCCGTTCTGGAGCGCACCGGGCACGGAGCTGTCGATGCAGAGGGGCGCGTCGGTGATGGATTGCACGCGCTCGACCAGCGCCTTCATCAGCGGCGGCTCGACAAAGTTGTTATCGGCGTAGCGCGGATCCTCGGCCATCTTGTTCGAGAAGACGGCGCCCGAGTTGATGTCGAGAACGGTAGCGCCGCAGGCGACCTGCTGGATCGCGTCCTTCTCGATGGTCGTGAAATCGCCGGCCTCGAGCTCCTCGTTGAGCTTCTTGCGCCCCGTTGGATTGATCCGCTCACCGATGACGCAGAAGGGCTCCTCGAAGCCCATGACGACGGTTTTGGTCTTCGACTCGATGACAGTGCGGGTCATGAAAAGACGGTCCTTAGAGGGCTCGGGCCAAGAGGAAGCGTAGGGTGGGCGGTCCCCGCCCCCCCCGCGATGGTGGGCGGGGACCGCCCCCCGTACGGCAGCACACAGGCGTTGGCGGCGGCCGCAGGCGTAGCTTGCCCGTGCTCGTCGGTCCAGTCGGCGGTGGCCTTAATGCCGCCCAAGGGGAAGAAGTGCACCTTCACCACGTTGAAATCGGGGTTCTGGGCGCGGTGGGCCGCGAGATCGCGCAGAAAC
>JBCCDG010000185.1:0-5707 GCA_039030915.1 Pseudomonadota bacterium
AGTAGGACCCCGCCAGCGGATCGATCACCTTCGTAACACCAGTCTCATGGTTCAGGATGAGCTGCGTGTTCCGCGCGATCCGGGCCGAGAACTCCGTCGGCAGCGCCATCGCCTCGTCGAAGCTGTTGGTATGAAGGCTCTGCGTGCCCCCCAGCACCGCCGACATCGCCTCATAGGCCGTGCGCACGATGTTGTTGTAGGGATCCTGCTCCTGCAGGCTCACCCCGCTCGTCTGGCAATGGGTGCGCAGCATCAGGCTCTGCGGCTTCTTCGGCGCGAACTCCGACATGATCCGGTGCCAGAGAAGCCGTGCTGCGCGCAGCTTCGCCGCCTCCATGAAGAAGTTCATGCCGATGGCGAAGAAGAACGAGAGCCGCCCCGCGAAGGCATCCACATCCATGCCCCGCGCGAGCGCCGCCCGCACATATTCCCGCCCGTCGGCGAGCGTGAAGGCCAGCTCCTGCACAAGGTCAGCCCCCGCCTCCTGCATGTGATAGCCGCTGATCGAGATCGAGTTGAAGCGCGGCATCTCGGCAGCCGTGTAGGCGATGATATCCGCCACGATCCGCATGCTCGGCTCAGGCGGGTAGATGTAAGTGTTGCGAACCATGAACTCCTTCAAAATGTCGTTCTGAATGGTGCCCGAGAGCTGATCGCGCCCGACGCCCTGCTCCTCACCCGCCACGATGAAGTTCGCCAGAACCGGGATCACGGCGCCGTTCATGGTCATCGAGACCGACATCTTGTCGAGCGGGATGCCGTCGAAGAGGGTCTTCATATCCTCGACGCTGTCGATGGCGACGCCCGCCTTGCCCACATCGCCCTCGACGCGCGGGTGGTCGCTGTCATAGCCGCGATGGGTGGCGAGATCGAAGGCGACGGAGACGCCCATCTGCCCGGCAGCGAGGTTGCGGCGGTAAAAGGCGTTCGATTCCTCCGCCGTCGAGAACCCCGCATATTGCCGGATCGTCCAGGGCCGCCCCGCATACATCGTCGCCCGCGGTCCTCGGGTGAAAGGCGGCAAGCCCGGTGTCGAGCCCAGATGATCGCAGCCGGCAAGATCGTCCTCGGTGTAGAGCGGCTTCACCGGGATGCCCTCGATCGTCTCCCAAACGAGGTCCTCGGCGCTCCGCCCCTTGAGCTCCTTCTCCGCCAGCGTGCGCCACGCTTTCATATCGTCGCTCATCCGGGCCTCCCGCTAGGACTACAGTCTTCACCGGTCATGGCCGCAGTGTAGCAGGGAATGCAAGCTTGCGCGCCGTCTCGACGCCAATCGCCACTCACGCTTAATCGATAGCGTTTCCCGACTTTTTCGCCGGCGGTCGCTGTGCCAATGCTGCGCCATTGCGTCCCACGGACCGCGTCGCTCTCCCGTCCGCTCGCCGGCTCACCAGCCGGCCACATGGTCAAAGGGGCAAGGCGCGATGCTCGACGTCATCCTGAACAACTCGGCTCTCGTGGACGATGCGGTGCGCATCCTGCACCTTGCGGCCATCGCTGCCGGCATCGGTGCGGTCATCGCGACCGATCTCACGATGCTGCGCCTTCTCGGCGTGCCCATCGGCAGCCGCCATGGCGCAGCACTCGAGGTCGCGCACCGGCTGATCGGCCCCGCGCTCCTCGGCGCCTGGGTCACGGGCATCGCCCTTATCGGCCTCCGAACGGGCTTCGCCGTCGAGACCTTCTCGCCCAAACTCTGGATGAAGCTCGCGGTCGTCACGGCGCTCTCGCTGAACGTCCTCTTGATCAAACGCATCGTGCAGCCGACGCTCGACGAATACGAAGGCTGGACGCTCGCCGAGATACCGCTCGCACGAAAGCTCTCGATGGCGCTCGCCGGCGCGATCTCGGTCGCGGGGTGGAGCGCGGCCCTCTTCCTCGGCGCCTCGCGGATCTTCAAGGCCGCAAGCTGGGAGCTCTTGGTGCCAACGGTCGGCGCATGCTTTCTCACCGCAGCACTCATCACCGTCAGCTTCGCGATCGTCGCCCATTGGCGCTGGCGTCTGGGCTGCTGGCTCCGCGAACGCATCACGGGCCGTCCCCATTACGGCGCCCTTGCGCCCCTCCGCTGACGCACCACCTCCCCTCGCATCGGATCGATCAGGATCCAGCGGAGGCCACCCATGCTCCTATCGCTCGCCAGCGCGCTCCTGTCCCTCGGGCCCGCCCTCGGCCCCGTTCCTGCCCAGGGCCTCGACGCCCGCCTCACGGCGTATCGCTGGGAGGCACGCCCGATCCTGATTTTCGCGACTGCCGACGACCCGCGCCTTGCCGAACAGCTCAGCCGCTTCAGCGAGGCCACCGCCGCCCTTCTGGATCGCGACAACGTCGTCATCGTCGACACAACGGGCGACAGCGCCATCGCAAATCGTTTCCGCCCCAAGGGTTTCACCGTCATCCTCGTCGGCAAGGACGGCGGCGAGAAACTCCGCCACACCCGCGTCGTCGCCCCGGCGGAACTCAACGCCCTCATCGATACGATGCCCATGCGCCGCAGCGAGATGCGCGAGGACGGCTGACCGGTCGACATCGCCGACAGGTCGTCGTCGCGCTCTATCCAACGGCCGAGCGCACGACACCCGGCCCCAGAGCGCCTTTCGACCTCACGCGCTCCTGTCACGCTCGGGCTCGACCCAGGCATCCACGGCCGCTGGTGCCGGATTGCCGGATCGGACCCGGCAACGACCCGGCTCCCCTGGGCATGTCCGGTCAGAAGGCGCTCTAGGCCAAAGCACGGCGCCCACGGCTACGCGAAGCCGGCCCTACGCGAAACGTTCCGGTTTCCGTCGCGGCGCCCATCCACAACCCCCTGAGAATCTTGTGATCTTGACGGCGACGGAAGGGAGCCGCGCGCAGCGTTTGATCGCTCAGACGCAACGAAGGGAGCCGTCGTCATGTTGAAGTCAGCCGCTCTGGCCACCGCCGTCACCACGGCCCTCGCCGCCGCAGCACCCGCCGCGGCCGAGCCCGTCGCCCGCATCCAACTCGCGGATGCCAGCTTCTCCTTCCGCTTCGGCGCGCCCGTCTTCGTGGTGCCCGAGCCGCGCCCCGTCTATCGTGAGTATCGCGATTACCGGGGCGAACGCGCCTATCGCCGCGCCGTCCGCGAGGAGCGGGTCTAGCGCCGCCTCGAGGGCCGCTATCTCGGCTTCCGCCCGCGCGAGATCCGCCGGAACCTGCGCGATCTCGGCTTCTATCAGATCGATATCGACCCCCGCCAACGCGGCTACCGCGTAAGCGCGCTCAGGAACGGCAACCCGTTCATCCTTCGTGTCGGCGGCCGCAGCGGCCGCATCCGCAACGCCGAGCGGTTCTGACGGGACGCGAGAGGGGGCCGGCCCCAGGCAACCTCGGTCGGCCCTACTCCATGCTGAAGCCACGCGCGCGCAGGAAGGCGCCGAACTCGGCCCGCTGCGCCCGCGCATACTGCCGCCGCTTCGCCTCGGACCAGACGAAGGGCCGCCCGTCGCTGCCCGTTTGTGCCGCCGCGCGGCGCGCGTCATAGGCCGCCACGGCTGCAGGCTGCCCGCCCGCATCGAACCGGTCGATATGGAGCGCACCCGCCGGCCCCAACCGGGCGCTGATCGGCGCCTCCGGTTCCAACGGCCAGCCGAGTGCCAGCCCCGCAAAGGGAAACACCCGCTCCGGCAGACCCAGCGCCTCGGATACCTCCGCAGCCCGGTTGCGCATCACGCTGATCGGGCAGCTCCCCAATCCCGCCAGCGCCGCCGCCGCAACCAGATTGGCCAACAGGATCGCCGCATCCCCCGTCGCATTGAAGAGCGCATCGAAATGGTCGTTCGGGAATTCGCCACCGTCATAAAGCGCCGCAAACCGGGCCCCGTCCCCGCAGATGACCAGAACCTCCGCCGGCCCGGTGTCAGGATCGACGACCCAGTCGCCACAGTCGCGCGTCACCTCCGCCCGCAGGCCCGGATCGCGCACCCAGACCACATCCGCCTGCTGCAGATCCGATTTCGAGGGCGCCGCGAACCCGGCCGCCAGCACCAGCCGCATCAACCCCTCACCGATGGGCTGAGCCGCATAGCGCCGACAGGCCCGCCGCCCGGCCAACCGCGCCAAGGACGCCGCCGCCGCTGCCCCCACGGCCGTCGCGTCGCCCCCCTGCCCAGGCCCGAACCGCGCCTCCAGAACCTGGGCAAGATCGGCGTGCGGGTCGCGAGACGCTTTATGCATGCTGTCCCCTATGGAGAGCGCGACGCGCGAAGAGCGGCAGTGACAAGATTGCGGCGACGAGAAACGCCCCAACCGCCCGGTCGCTCAGAAACGCCCGCATCGCACCGCCAGCCGCGCCGTCATCCGAGCTGTGCGCCGCCTCACTCGAACTCCATGATAACGTCGTCGACGGCGAGCGACGCGCCGGGCTCAGCGTTGATCTTGGCCACGGTGCCCTTCTTCTCGGCACGCAGCACGTTCTCCATCTTCATCGCTTCGATGGTGGCGAGCGCCTGGCCCTCCTCCACCGCATCGCCCTCGGCCACAGCCAAACTGACCACAACCCCCGGCATCGGACAGAGCAGCATCTTCGAGGTATCCGCCGCCTCCTTCACCGGCATCAGCGCCGCCAACTCAGCCGCCCGAGGCGACCGAACGACAACGTCGAGATCGGCCCCTCGATACCGGACGCGGAAACCCTCGTTCAGAGGATCAACCTTAAGGACGAGCGGACCGCCCTCGTCCCGCTCAAGAACCGCCACTGGATCGCGTGGCCAGTCCTCGAGGGACAGAAAGCCGTAAGCTTCCCCTTCGACGTCGGCTCTCCAGGCCGGTCCACTGCCGTCGGCATCTTCATCAAAGAACCCGCGAACGAGATACTCTTCCCCAGCCAAAGAAATGGCACGCGAATAGGCGCTCCGACGAAAAGCGACATCGTCAAACGGTCGAATGGTCCCACTGATTGCAGATGAGCGTCGCTCACGACTGAACATCATCCAGGAGGCAGCGACCGCAATCTCTTTCAATACTGTCTTTGGGAGGATCGGACCTGAAAAACCGTCCGGGTATTCCTCGGCGATGAAAGCGGTGGAGATGTCGCCCGAGATGAACTTCGCGTGGTCGTAGACGGCGGCGACGAAGGGGAGGTTGTGGCCGATCCCCTCTACCTCGAAGCTGTCGAGGGCCACGCGCATCGTCTCGATTGCCTCGGCCCGGTCCGCCCCCCAAGTGCAGAGCTTCGCGATCATCGGGTCGTAGAAACGGCTGATCTCGCCCCCTTCGTAGACGCCCGTATCGTTACGCACGACCGGCGCCTCGGGCCGCAGCCCCGGACGATAACCCTCGGTCTCCGCCGGCGGGCGATAACGCGTGAGCCGCCCGATCGAGGGCAAGAACCCGCGATACGGGTCCTCCGCATAAAGCCGACTCTCCAGCGCCCAGCCCTTGAGCTCGATATCGGCCTGAGCAAAGGGCAGCTTCTCCCCTGCCGCCACCCGGATCATCTGCTCCACAAGGTCCACCCCGGTGATCAGCTCCGTCACCGGATGCTCGACCTGGAGCCGCGTGTTCATCTCGAGAAAGTAAAAGTTCCGATCCCCGTCCACGATGAACTCGACCGTGCCGGCGGAGCAGTAGTCCACGGCCTGCGCCAGCGCCACCGACTGCTCGCCCATGGCCTTGCGCGTCGGCTCATCCAGGAACGGCGACGGCGCCTCCTCGATCACCTTCTGGTTCCGCCGCTGGATCGAAC
>JBCCDG010000186.1:0-5646 GCA_039030915.1 Pseudomonadota bacterium
CTGGAACACGCTCGAGGAAGACACAGGCCTCGGCGCCGCGGGCCCAGCCGCCAGCAGCCGCGCGCTCGGGCGCGAACGTGGCAAGGGCATGGCCCTCTCGGCGCTAGATGCGGACGAGGCACCCCCGCCCCGTCTCGCCTCCGGGATGGCGGAGCTCGATCAGGTGCTAGGGGGCGGGCTCGTTCCGGGCTCGGCCGTGCTCGTGGGCGGCGACCCGGGCATCGGCAAGTCCACCCTCCTCCTCCAGGCCGCCGCCGCGTTCGCGGGCCAGGGCGCGCGCACCGTTTATGTCTCGGGCGAGGAGGCGATGGCCCAGGTGCGTCTGCGGGCGGCCCGGCTCGGCCTCGGGACCGCCCCCGTGGCGCTGGCCGCCGAGACGGGCCTCCGCGACATCCTGACAACGCTCGACGCGGAGCCGCCTGCGCTCACGATCATCGACAGCATCCAGACACTCTGGCTCGACACGGTCGAGAGTGCGCCGGGCTCGGTGTCCCAGCTTCGCGCCGCGGTGCATGAGCTTGTGGCCTTTGCCAAGCGGCGCGGCTCGGCAGTGCTCCTCGTCGGTCATGTGACCAAGGACGGGCAGATCGCGGGACCCCGCGTCGTGGAGCACATGGTCGACACCGTGCTCTATTTCGAGGGCGAGCGGGGGCACCAGTTCCGGATCCTGCGCGCCGTCAAGAACCGCTTCGGTCCGGCGGACGAGATCGGCGTCTTCGAGATGACCGGCACGGGCCTCGCTGAGGTCTCGAACCCCTCGGCGCTGTTTCTGGGCGAGCGCGGCAGCCCCGCGCCCGGCACCGTTGTCTTCGCCGGCATCGAAGGGACGCGCCCCCTTCTGACCGAGTTCCAGGCGCTCGTCGCACCCTCCACGCTCGGCACGCCGCGCCGTGCGGTCGTTGGCTGGGACGGCGGCCGCCTCGCCATGACGCTCGCCGTTCTCGAAGCGCGAGCGGGGCTCTCCTTCGCGGGGCATGACGTCTACCTCAACGTAGCGGGCGGGCTCCGCATTGCCGAGCCTGCGGCGGATCTGGCGGCCGCCGCAGCGCTCCTCACCGCCTACACCGGCCGCCCGCTCAAGGCCGAGACGGTCGTCTTCGGAGAGATCAGCCTGACCGGCGCGCTTCGGCCCGTCGCACAGACGGAGGCGCGCCTGCGCGAGGCGGCCAAGCTCGGCTTCGCGCACGCCATCCTTCCCGAAGCATCCGGCTCGGCGCGAAAAACTGCCCGAAACGGCGACATGCCGGCCACATCGCAGACAACCGACAAGGCTGTCGAACTGACACGCGTTGCGGATTTGGCGAGTTTTGCTACCACTATCGGCGCCGCGGACTAGGCGCCCCGGCCTATAACGACCAGCGAGCGAGCAAGACGCAAAAAGCCGGAGCCTGGGGGACAGCATGGAATTCACCATCGTGGATGGCGGCGTGGGCGCGATCGCCCTCATCTCTGGCATCCTGGCCTATGCGCGCGGGCTGACGCGCGAGCTTTTCGCGATCTTTGGCTGGGTGGCGGCAGCGGGGCTCGCCTTCTACCTCGCGCCGTTCGTCGAGCCGCTCATCCGCGAGGCGCCGGTGATCGGCTCCTTCCTGGCCTCCTCCTGCGTGATCTCGATGGTCACAGCCTTTGTGCTGGTGGTGGCACTGGGCCTGCTGGTGCTTTCGGTCTTCACGCCGCTCGCCTCCTCGCTCGTGCTCGACAGCCCGCTGGCGCCGGTCGACCGGACGCTCGGCTTCGTCTTCGGTGTCGCACGCGGTCTGGCGCTCGTGGCCGTCGCATATTTTCTCTATCTCAACCTTGCCGGCGGACAGGAATGGGCTCCGCTCGAGAACGCGGCCTCCAAGGTGATTTTCGACGACGCCGTGCGCATCGTCGAGGAGCAGATGCCGGCGCAGGTGCCCGCGTGGTTCGGCGAGCGCATCGACGCGTTGATGACCCCCTGCGGCGCGAGCATCGACACGACCCCGACGACAACGCCGTCCGCTCCGGACGATGGCGGCGCGGCCACGGGCGCGGATCAGAGCTGACCACAGCCATCATGGATCGCCTTCTCGAACGCGCCTGGCGCCAGCGCCGGCGAATTGCGCTGGTCGCGCTGCTGAGCGGCCTTGCCTGGATGGTTGCCACCGGCGGCGGCGATCCACTCTTTCTCCTTGGCGTCATGGCCGCCAGCGCGGTTGCGAGCGCGCTCTGGATCGGGATCATGCCTGCCGGGCGCGGCATGGCGAGCGGGTTTGCCCTCGGCTTTCTCCTCACCGCCATCGTCGACGCCACGCTCCTCGGCCTCGGCACGAGCGGCTTCTACGTCATGGCGATCATTCTGGGCCTCGTGCTTGGCCTCTTCCGCTCGCTCATCATGGTATCGCTACCGCTCGGCAAGCTGACCCAGGCCGTGAGCGGCCGAGCCGCCGTCGCCATGCCGCCCGCGGAAGCGCTCGAGCTTCTCGTCAACGACGAAGGTGCGGGCGACGAACCGAAATGGCATCCGGAGGTCGACCGTATCGAGCGCGACCAAAGCGAGCCGACCCGGGTACGGCTCTACATGAAGAGCGTTGCCGGCGAGGAAGCCGGGATCGCCGACGTCACGATTCTCGAGCATGTTCCGGGCAAGCGCTACCGCGCTTCCGTCCGGAATGTCGGTGCGGGCAAGGATATCGATGGCGGCGCGGTGACACATGCGACATTCGAGGCGGCGCCGCATCCCCGCGGCGCGCTCATCACGATCTCAGAGGAGAACACCCTGCCCGCCGCCCTCATCCTCGCCATGTGGATCGACGATGCGCCGGGGGACTACGCCGCCCGCTTCGCTGCCATCGTAGAGGATCGGCCCGATCACAGCTTCTTCACCGCCGACCATCGCTTCATTGAGTTCTGGGCCAGGCTCCTTCCTGCTCCGGAATGATCCGCCGCGCAGCGCCCGGCAATGCCGACATTCGCGACGATGTGATGACAGCGGGGCCGGCGACCGCTATATGCGGCCCGTAAGGCGGCGCGTGTCACGGAGCCCGATCATGGACATCGAAGAGCGACACCACGGCGGGTCGACGCCGTGGGATGACGACGCGTTGCACGAGGAGTGCGGCGTCTACGGCGTTCTTGGAGTGGATGAGGCGGCAAACTACGTCGCCCTGGGGCTCCACGCGCTCCAGCACCGAGGCCAAGAGGCGGCGGGCATCGTCTCCTACCATTCCGAAACGGGCTTCAACACGGTGCGCCGCATCGGTCTCGTGCGGGACAATTTCACCAAGAAGCCGGTGATGGACGCCCTGCCCGGCCGCATCGCGCTCGGGCACACACGCTACTCCACGGCGGGCGACAAGAACGTCCCCTCGATCCGAGACACACAGCCGCTCTATGCCGAGTTCGCACTCGGAAGCTGCGCCATCGCCCATAACGGCAACCTCACGAATGCCGACGAGCTACGCGCCCAGCTGATCGAGCGCGGCTCGATCTTCCAGTCGGGCAGCGACACCGAGTGCATCGTGCATCTGATGGCCCGCTCCATCCAGAAAACGATTCCCGAGCGGATGAAGGACGCGCTGCGACTGGTCGAAGGAGCCTTCTCGGTCATCGCCATGACCCGCTCCAAGATGATCGGCGTGCGTGACCCGCTGGGCGTGCGCCCGCTCGTGCTCGGCCGCATGGCGAACCATACGGGGCCCGGCGGGGACGGATACATCCTCGCCTCCGAGACCTGTGCGCTCGATATCGTCGGTGCCGAGTTCATCCGGGAGGTGGAGCCCGGCGAGATGGTCATCGTCTCGGAGGAAGGCGTCGAGACCTCGCGCCCCTTCGAGCCGCGGCGCTCGCGCTTCTGCGTCTTCGAGTACGTCTACTTCTCCCGTCCCGACAGCCTGATCGGCGGCACCTCGGTCTACGAGGCGCGCCGGCGCATCGGCGTGGAGCTGGCGCGCGAGGCGCCGGCGGAGGCGGACCTCGTCTGCCCGGTACCGGACTCGGGCACGCCGGCGGCCATCGGCTACAGTCAGGAGAGCGGCATCCCCTATGCGATGGGGATCATCAAGAACCAGTATGTGGGCCGCACATTCATCGAGCCGACCGATCAGATCCGCGACATGGGCGTGCGCCTCAAGCTCAACATCAACCGCGCCGTCGTGCGCGGGCGCCGCGTGGTGCTGGTGGACGACAGCGTGGTGCGCGGCACTACCAGCCGCAAGATCAAGGACATGCTGCTGGATGCGGGGGCGGCGGAGGTCCATTTCCGCATCGCCTCTCCGCCCACGAAATGGCCCTGCTTCTACGGCGTGGACACGCCGAACCGGGACAAGCTGCTGGCGGCCAGCATGAGCGAGGAGGAGATCTGCGCGCATCTCGGCGTCACCTCGCTCCGCTTCGTGTCGCTCGACGGCCTGTACCGCGCAGCCGGCGAGGCCGCGGGCCGCGACGACAAGAGCCCCCGCTTCTGCGATGCCTGCTTCTCGGGCGACTATCCGATAAAGCCTGTCGACGCCGAACGCCGCGGCGCCCTCCACGTGGCCCCAAAATCCGAGAAGACCCCCGCCTGACAGGTTGACGCAGCGATGTTTCACGCGCTGCTGGAGCGCCTCCGATCAGAGCACCCGGATATCGTCATCGATCGAGTGGTCGGGAACACCTACATGGCCGGTGGTTGGTATGCCGAACTGTCAGTCGATAACGCGGCGGGAGCGATCGAGTATTGGCCCCAGGGGCTGTTCGAGTTCCAGGTGTTCGACACCACCAACGCCCAGCCGCTCGTGATCGAGGACGACTTCGATGACCTCGGCGCGGCAGCCGCGGCGTTCGCGCGAATGCGCGCAGACTGGCGCGCGATCAGGACAGCGGCCCGACCGTCTGCTTGACGCGTCCGAGAGGGGTTCGTAGCCCTGCCCCGCAAACCTTCATGACGGTGCCACGATGCTTCTCCTGGAAAACAAGATCGCGCTGGTGACCGGCGCCTCCCGCGGGTTCGGCTTTGCGGCGGCACGGGCCTTCGCGGCGGAGGGGGCACATGTGGTCGCCGTCGCGCGCACGCTCGGCGGGCTCGAGGAGCTGGACGACCGGATCCGCGAGGACCGGGAGAGCGCCGGGGGCGCCGGCGAGGGGGCAACGCTTGTGCCACTCGACATCGCGGACGACCCGGGCATCCAGCGCATGGCGCAGGCGCTCCACGCCCGCTTCCAGCGCGTCGATCTCTGGCTCCATACCGCTGCCTTCGGCCCGCAGCTCGAGCCTGCGGCTCATATCCTCGAGAAGGACCTCGAGAAGGCTTGGGGCACGAACGTCAAGGCGTTCCAGCGGCTTATTCGCATGATCGACCCGCTCCTCCGCCTTGCCCCCCGCGGCGTCGCGCTGGTGGCCGCGGACAACCAGTCGCCCGAACCTTTCTGGGGCAACTACGCCGCCACGAAGGCCGCGCAGTCTGCGCTGACGCGCGCCTGGGCCGCGGAGGCGCGGCGCGACTATACCGTGGCCGAGGTCGCCCCGCCGCCGATGCCGACGGCGCTGCGCTCCAAGTTCTTCCCCGGCGAGGACAGGGCGCGGCTCACGACCATCGACGAGGCCGCCGCACGGCTTCTCGGGGCGCTCGGCCGCCCGATTGAGCCCGGCGCACGCCTCGCGCTCTGATTGCCACCGCAAGGGCGCGGCTCTCACCTTCCCGTTCAA
>JBCCDG010000187.1:0-5595 GCA_039030915.1 Pseudomonadota bacterium
GGCGACGGGCGAGAGGAACTGGTGGAAGAGGTAGCCGTGCGCGAAGTGGAGCTCGACGGCATCGATGCCGAGCCGGGCCGCCCGCTCCGCCGCCGTCACGAAATCGGCCCTTACCTTTGCCAGCCCCGCCTCGTCGAGCGCCGCCGGCGCCTCTTCCCCCTCCCCGTGCGGCAGCGCGGAGGAGGAGACGGTGCGCCAGCCGTTGGGCGCCTCGGCCGGGATCTGGCTGCCTCCCTCCCACGGCGGCAGGCTCGAGCCCTTGCGCCCTGCATGGGCAAGCTGGATCGCGACGGGGATGTCGGAATGCACCCGGATCGCAGCCAGCACCTTGGCCAGCGCCGCCTCGTTCTCGTCCGAATGGAGCCCCAGATCCCAGGCCGTGATGCCCGCCTCGGGGCTCACGCCAGTCGCCTCCAGGATCAAAAGCCCGGCGCCCGAGAGCGCGAGGCTGCCGAGATGCATCACGTGCCAGTCCGTCGCCGAGCCCTGCTGGGCGGAATACTGGCACATCGGCGCTACGATGATGCGGTTCTCGAGGCGCAGACCGCCGAGCTCGAGGGGCTCGAAAAGCTTGCTCATGGGATGTCCTTTCGCGCTTGGCTCGGGACCCGAGCTATGGCCCGGGCTGCCGGCGGCAAGGTGCGGGCCATCAACGCTCCGTTGCCGGGGACGCAAGAAGCGATGCGAAAGGCGCGGCCGACGGCGCGAGATAGCAAAGATCGAACTCGAGCGGGGTTAGGCGCAGGAGCGGCCCGGGCTCGATCCGGACGAGCCGCCCCTCCGCCACCTCGTCCGCCACCAGCCGGTCAGGCAGCGTGCCGATCCCGAAACCCGCGCGCGCCAGATGCGTCATTGTCGCGAGGGAGGAGGAGCCGTGCAGCACCGGCTGGGGTGCGCCCGGCACGGTCAGGAGACGCATGACTTCCCGCGCCGGCGGCGTGCGCCGCGCAAAGGTGATCACGGCCAGCTCGCGCACGGTCAGAAGCTCGAGAAACCCGGCAGGCTCCAGCTGCCCCAGCGCCCGCGGCAGCAGCCCCGGTGCCGCATACCAGCCGAGATCGACGCGCTCGATGGGCAGGGTCGGCGCCCCCCGCGGCACCCATTGGCGGAGGAGGAGCGCGATATCGATGGCGTCCTCCACCAGGGCGCGCTGCAGATCCTCCGAAACATCGACCGAGAGTTCCAGCCGCATCTTCGGCGCTTCATCGCGCAGCCGTTCGAGGAGGCGCGGCAGCGAGGAGTGCACGATCGTCTCGGCCACGCCGATGCGGAGCGTGCCCTCCAGCCCCTCCCCCGCCGCCAGCTCCGACGCGATGCTGTCCCTCAGATCGAGGAGAAGGCTCGCACGCTCTAGAAAGCGCCGCCCTTCCGGCGAGAGGCGCGCCCCGCGGCGCGAACGGTCGAAGAGGACGAGACCCAGCGTCTCCTCGAGCTGCGCGATTCGCTCGGAAATGGCGGAGGGGGCGATCTTCAGCGTCTCGGCTGCCGCACGAAAGCCGCCCGCACGCGCCACCTCGCGCACGATTTCCGCATCCCTCAGGCCGAACATGCCGCTTTCCGCCTCCAGTGTTCGCAAAATCCGAACACAATGATCATTACTTGATCGGTTGACGATGACAACAAACTCTGTTGGCCTAGGGTCAAATGGAGGATGCAGTCATGTTCGGCAGATCGCGCGAAGACATTGCCGCGGATGCACAGTCTTTTCGCAGTCGCGTACGAAGCGGCGAGTGGACAGGCCCCACGAGCGGCGCGGCGCATGGTGCGCTACAGGCCAACCTTGCGATCATGCCCGCTGCCCACGCCCCCGCCTTCGAAAGGTACTGCCAGCTCAATCCCCGCCCCTGCCCGATGCTGGGGCGGACTGAACCCGGCAGCGTCGCGATGCCTGAGCTTGCCGAGGGGCTCGACATTAGGCGCGACGTGCCCGCCTACCGCGTGCTCCGCAACGGAAAGCCGGCGGAAAGGCTCGAGACGCTGACGCCGATCTGGAGCGACGATACGGTGGTCTTCGCTATCGGCTGCTCGTTCTCGTTCGAGGCCGCCATGGAAGACGCCGGCATCCCGGTGCGCCACTGGCTGAAGAAGGCCAATGTGCCGATGTATATCTCCGGCATCGACACCAAGCCGTCCGGCCCCTTCGGCGGCAAGATGGTCGTCAGCATGCGCGGCGTGCCGGCGGACCGGGCCGACGAATTGCACGCACTCTGCGCGCGCTATCCCTTCGCCCATGGCGCGCCAGTGCATATTGGCGATCCGGCGGAAATCGGCATCATGGATATCGAGCATCCGGACTTCGGCGACGACCCGTATCTGGAGGAAGGCGACGTGCTCGCCTTCTGGGCTTGCGGGGTAACGGCGCAGATGGCGCTGCGCCACGCCCGCCTGCCGCTCGCCGCAGCGCATGAGCCGGGCCATATGCTGGTGACGGATCTGGATGCCGCCGCCCCCGGCCTCGCCGCCTGGCAGGCCGCCTGAGCCACCCTTCCACGCGCGCGTCGCCCCGTGCGGCCGCGCCCCCAAGACAAAAAAGACAAACAGACGAGGAGAGACTTCATGACCACCCCCCGCCTGATCGCTTCCGCCGCCACCGCACTCGCACTCTCCGCCGGCGCCGCCAGCGCGGCCGAGACCTTCTCCGTCGTCGGAAGCTGGTCCAGCCTCCCGCTCTACAACGATTACGAGGCGCCGTTCTGGACCGAGCAGCTCCCCGCGGCCTCGAACGGCAACATCGCCGTCGAAATGACGACCTTCAACCAGATGGGCGTGGCGGGCGGAGACGTCTTCCGCCTCCTCAATGACGGCGTCTTCGACGTGGGCATGACGGTCGCCGACTACACCGTGGGCGACGCGCCGGAGCTCGAAGGGCTCGACGTGCCGCTGATCGCGACCGATGCCGCGACGGCGCGCAAGGCCGTCGATGCCGCCCGCCCGATGGTGGACGACATCATGGAGAACACCTTCGGCGCCAAGGTGCTGGCCATCGCGCCCTACCCCCCGCAGATCATCTTCTGCAAGCCGGAGGTGAAGGGTCTCACCGATCTCGAGGGTCTCAAGGTCCGCGGCTCGGGCAGGATGACGACGAAGCTCCTCGAGGCGCTTGGCGCCGAGGGTGTGAATGTCGGCTTCTCCGAGGTGCCGGGCGCGCTCCAGCGTGGCGTGGTGGATTGCGCGATTACAGGTTCGGGGTCGGGCTACAGCGCCGGCTGGCACGAGGTCACGACGCATGTGATGCCCCTGCCGCTGGGCGGCTGGGACCCGGTCGTCACCGCCATGAACCTCGACCGCTGGAACAGCCTCGACGCGGAGACGCAGGCGCTCATCCAGAAGGAGATCACCGAGAAGTTCGAGCAGCCGGCCTGGGACACGGCCTCAGCCAGCCTCGAGACCGATCTCGACTGCCTGACCGGCCGGGCGGACTGCCCGATGGGCGATGCCGCCTCCATGACCCTCGTGCCCGTCAGCGCCGAGGACGAGGCCAAGGCGCGCGAGATCCTGGTCGGCACGGTTCTGCCGGACTGGGCCGAGCGTGCGGGCGAGGAGTGGAAGACCCGCTGGAACGAGAGCGTCGGCGCCGCGACCGGCGTGGCGATACCGTAAGCCAGCCCGTTGACCGCGGAACGCACCCTTGAAGCCCTGCGACGCGCGAATGCCGGCGTGGGGCTCGCCTGCGGGCTTGTGCTGCTGCTGGCCTGCGGCTTCATCCTGCTCGAGATCGTCATGCGCAGGGTCGCCTTCGGCATCTTCGGCGGCACGGACGAGATCTCGGGCTATGTCATGGCTGGCGTCGCGAGCTTCGCCGCCGGCTACGCCCTTGTCGAGCGGGCGCATATCCGCATCGACATCCTGCACCGCCGCCTGCCCGCTGCCGGTCGCACGGCGCTCGATATCCTCAGTCTCGGCGGCCTGCTGGCCGTCGCGATAGCGCTTCTCTACCATGGCTGGGGCGTGCTCTCGAAATCGCTCGACGCCGGCTCGACAGCCAACACGCCGCTCGAGACACCGCTCTGGATCCCGCAGCTCATCTGGCTCGCCGGCTGGCTCTGGTTTGCGGTCGCCGCTCTGGTGCTGCTCATCCTGACGATCCGCTTCGCAATGAAGGCGGACTGGACGAGCGCCGCCGCCACCGCAGCGCCCGAAACGGACGAAAGCGCCATCGAGGCCGAGCTGGCCGAGAGCGGCAGGGAGGATGCCAGATGATCACCCGGCTCACGATCGCGCTCCTCGCTCTTCTGGTCGTCTCCGCCCCAGTCGGGCTCACGCTCTTCGCGCTCGCCTTCGGGGTGGACTGGTTCTTCTCCGCCTTCCCGCTCGCGCGCGGCATGGGGCAGGTGATCTGGAGCTCCTCGAACTCCGCGCTCCTCATCGCGATCCCGTTCTGCATCTTCCTCGGCGAGCTGCTCGTGCGCTCGGGCGAGGCGGCGCGCACCTACAAGGCGCTCGATGCCTGGCTCTCCTGGCTGCCGGGGGGGCTCATCCACGCAAATATCGCGACCGCGACGGCCTTTTCCGCCACCTCGGGCTCCTCGGTCGCGACGGCCGCGACCGTGGCGACGGTCGCGACGCCGCAGGGCGAAAAGCTGGGCTACGACCCGCGGCTCTTCGCCGGCGCCATCGCCGCCGGTGGGACGCTCGGCATCATGATCCCGCCTTCGATCAACCTGATCGTCTACGGGTTTCTCACGCAGACCTCGATCCCGCAGCTCTTCCTCGCGGGGCTCCTGCCCGGCATCTTGCTTGCCCTCATGTTCATGGCGATCACGGCGATCATCTGCTGGCTCAAACCGTCCTATGGCGGCCCAGGCACCAAGGCCGACTGGAGCGCACGGCTCCGCGGGCTCTGGGACCTTATCCCGATCCTGATCCTCTTCGGCGCCATCGTGGGCTCGATCTACGCAGGCTGGGCCACGCCGACCGAGGCGGCCGCTGTCGGCGTCGCCATCGCCGCCTGCATCGCCGCGGCCGTGGGGGGGCTGACGCTCTCGGCCATCCACGCCGCATTGCTGGGCACTGTTAAGGTGACGGGCATGATCATCTTCATCATCCTCGCTGCCTCCTTCCTCAACTACACCCTCGGCGCCGCGGGCCTGGGGCGCGAGCTGCAGGAATTGCTGGACAGCCTCGACCTCGGCCCGCTCGAGACCATGCTGGCGATCATCGTTCTCTATATCGTGCTCGGCTTCTTCATCGAGACGCTGAGCCTGATGGTCGCCACCATTCCCATCGTCGCGCCCATCGTGGTCGCCATCGGCTACGACCCCGTCTGGTTCGGCATCATGCTGATCCTGCTGGTGGAGATGGCGCTGATCACGCCACCCGTGGGCCTCAACCTCTTCGTGGTCCAGGCGGCGCTTCGGGCGGCGGGTGCCCCCGGCGGGCTCGGTGTCGTGATGCAGGGGGCGGCGCCGTACGCAGCTGCGATGCTCGCAATGGCCTTCCTGCTCCTCGCCATCCCGGGGCTTGCGCTCTGGCTGCCGAGCCTAGGCTAGACCTCTCCAGCCAGCCTCGGGGCCGGAGGGCCGGCCGGCCGGGGGCAAAGCCGCCGCGCGCCACCCCCCCGGAGACCGCCCCAGAACCACATCCACCCAGCCCCCC
>JBCCDG010000188.1:0-5583 GCA_039030915.1 Pseudomonadota bacterium
TATGCCTCCGTCGGCCGCCTGAAGGAGCAGGACCGCGCCCAGTATTTCGATCAGCAGCGCAGCAGTGCCGAGCACGCCCAGAGTAAAGACCGCGGCCCCGCACGCTGACTTGCCAAAACAGCAAGTCGAAAGCTCTTCACAAGAACAAAAGTCTCAGGTAATGTTCCTGTATTGTTCTCACTCGTGAAGAAGAAAGGGAGTGCAAACTGAAAGGAGTTTGACGTGAAGAAAGATATTGGAGCCGGTGCGCCCGTGGCCTTTGCAAAGGCCGCGGGCGGGGCGGCCAGTAGCGTTGCTGGCGGTGCACGCCGCAAGGTGCTGGAGGTCGATCTCGACCAGTTCCAGCACCGGCTCGACAGCGCCGAGATGACCGACGCGCAGAAGGCCGAATACCTCCAGCTCGTCTGGTCCATCGTGCTGCAGTTCGTCGATCTCGGCTACCAGCTCCACCCGGTTCAACAAAGCTGTGGACAGCTTGGCCAGACCGGGCCCGACGGCGTCCCGTCCGTGCTGGATGCGGTAGAATGCTCAGAGCCATCCGACCGGAGACCGACCCCGAACGCCGCCCCGGAGCGCATGGCAGAAAGAGAGACTTCATGAACAAAGCCACCACCAACCTGAAGGGCAGTGCGGCCATGCCCCAGGCGGGCACAAAAGCCATCATCTACTGCCGCGTCTCCAGTAAGAAGCAGTCCGCCGAAGGCTCGGGCCTCGAAAGCCAGGAGCATCGCTGCCGTCAATATGCCGAGGCCCGCGGCTACGAGGTCGAGACAGTCTTCCCGGATGATGCCTCGGGCGGCGGCGACTTCATGAACCGGCCCGGCATGGTCGCACTCCTTGCCTATCTCGAAGCCCGCCGCGAGACCGACTTCGTCATCGTCTTCGACGACCTGAAGCGCTTCTCCCGCGATATCGAGTTCCACAAGAAGCTCCGCCGCACCCTCGACAAGCACGGCGCCACGCCCGAATGCCTCAACTTCCGCTTCGAGGACACGCCCGAAGGCGAGTTCGTCGAGACCATCATCGCCGCCCAAGGGGAACTCGAGCGCAAGCAGAACCGCAGACAGGTGATCCAGAAGATGTCGGCCCGGGTCGAGCAGGGATATGCGGTGATGTCGCAGCCGCCCTGGGGCTACAAGTACGAGAGATCGCGCGAACATGGGCATATCCTCGTGCGGGATGAACCGCTCGCCTTGATCGTGCAAGAGGCGCTTGAAGGCTACGCAGCTGGCAGGTTGCAGTCACAAGCAGAAGTCAGACGGTTCCTGGCTGCACAGCTGCAGCTAAGTGAAACGCGAACGAGGAAGGTGTCCTTCTGCGTCGTCCGAAAGATGCTGAGGCAACCCGTGTACGCAGGCTTCGTCGAAGCGGCGTGCTGGGGAGTGTCTCGTCGCGTGGGACGCCACGAAGGCCTCATCGATGCGTCGACGTTTAACAAGATTCAGGACCGGCTGAACGGCGCTGTGCGCGCCCCCGCACGGAAGGACCTCGGGACGAAATTCGCCCTCCGCGGCTTCGTTGAATGCGCAGACTGCGGAAACCCGCTCTACTCCTGCGTATCACGTGGACGTCTAGGGAAAGGCTATCCCTACTACCTCTGCCAAACCAAGGGCTGCGTGAGTTACGGAAAGTCCATCCGGCGCGATCAGCTGGAGGGCGACTTCGAAGCGCTCCTGAGGGATATGCGTCCCACCAAAGCGCTCCTCACGCTCGTCCGGGAGATGTTCCTGCACGCGTGGGAGCTACGGCGGGCGCAGGTAGCTGAGATGCAGAGAACTGCGGGCACCAAGCTTGCCGGCCTTGAGCGCCAGATCGACGACTTCCTAGATCGGATCGCCGACGCCGCGAGCCCAACAGCGGTCACTGCCTACGAGCGCCGGATCGAGAAGCTCGACGCGGAGCGGCTACAGCTGCAGAGCCAGATAGAGAATGGGTTCAAGCCGAAGGGCACCATAGAAGAGTGTCTAGAACCCGCACTCCAGTTCTTCGCAAGCCCCTGGAAAGTCTGGGCTTCCGGGCGCCCAGAGCTGCGCAGATTGGTCCTCAGACTCGCGTTTTCCGAGCGTCTCGCCTACTGTCGGAAAACAGGAACTAGAACCCCAAAAACCACGTTACCCTTCAATATGTTAGAGGGGTTTCAGGCTCGTGAGGTGTGTGATGGTGGGCCATGTAGGACTCGAACCTACGACCAAGTGATTAAGAGTCACCTGCTCTACCAACTGAGCTAATGGCCCCCGCCGGCGGATCGAGCCTCGCCGCGTGGGGTGGCTACCTAGGCGGAAGCGCGGGATGGGTCAAGGGTAGGTGGCGGCCGGCCGTGTCGCCGCATCGACGCGGGGTGCTAGGTCGAGCGGCGGCGCTTGAGATAGACGTAGAGCGCGCCCGTGCCGCCGTGCCGCCGATGCGCCTCGAAGATGCCGACGATCTCGCGGGCGTGGCGGCCGCTGCGGAGCCAGCGGGGCACCGCGTCGCGCAGCACGCCGAAGCCGGGCTCGAGCCAGGGTGCATCCTCCGGCGCGCGGCGGCCGCCCTTGCCCGTGATGACAAGGATACAGCGATGACCCTGCGCCAGCGCGCCTGCGACGAAGCGGTCAAGCGTCGCATGAGCCCGATCCGCCGTCATGCCGTGGAGGTCGAGCCGCGCATCGGGGGCGCGCGTGCCGCGCCTCAACCGCTCGGCCGTGCGACGGTCGAGCCCCGCTTCGGGCCGCCCGACCGGTGCGGGGCGTGGCTCCGCAGGGGTGAAGACCGGGCCTGTCGCGCCGCCGCGGCGGCCGGAAGGGCGGAGGGTCATGTCGCGCCAATCCGTCGGGAGGGTGCCGGTGCCGAGCGCCGTCGAGGGGTGTGGACCTTCGTGCGATGGCGGGAGATGCCCGGTGCCGTTTGCCGACGACCCGGCCTGCGGCACATCGCGTGTCGGAGCATCGCGCCCCGGGGCATCGCGGCCTGGCAACTTCTGGGTGCGGCGCGCGACGCTCTCCCAAACCGCGCGGTCGTCCGCACTGAGCCCGCGGCGGCGCCTGCTCACTGGCCGGCACCCGCGGAGCCGGATGCCGCTGGTGCCGCATGTCTCGCCTGCCGAGGATGAAGCCGGAAGACGCGCCCACCGCCGTTCACGGCGGACGCGGCGAGCCTTGCGGCATGGCCCGAGCCGAGGAAGAGATCGAAGCGACCCGCCCCGCGGATCGCGGCGCCAGTATCCATCGCCATCCAGAGCGCCGAGGCCCCGCCATCGCCGCGCTCGATCCAGAACAGGCCGCCATAGGCGTGATGCGCGGGATCGACGGCGATGGCGTGACCCGCAGGCAGCGGCCGACCCCATGCACCCACGGGTCCATCCGCGGGTGCCAGATCCTCGCGGACGCGAAAGAACACATAGGATGGGTTGCGCGCCATCAGCGCCGCCCCACGCTCCCGATCCGCGCTCAGCCAGCTGCGCAAACCCTCCGCATCGAGCGTCTCGAGCCCCGCCTCGCGGCGCAGGATCGCGCCGATGGAAACATAGGGGTGGCCGTTCCGCCCCGCGTAGCCGACACGCAGGACGCGCCCGCCCTCGTCCTCGAGCCGCAAGCGACCCGATCCCTGGACCTGCAGAAAGAAGAGCGCGATCGGATCGTCGAGCCACGCGATGGGGCGGGCAAAGGCGCCCAAGGCCCCGCCCTCGATGGCGGCGCGCGTCGGCAGCGAGCCCTCCCAACCCTCGGGCATCGTGAGGACGGGTGTGTCGAAGCCGCCCCCCGGGCGACGGCGCGCAGGGATCTCGGGCTCGTAATAGGCGGTGAGGTGGATGGGCGCGGCCAGCGGCTCGGGCACGAAGGCGGCCTCCAGCGCAGTGCGCGACCCGGCCGCGAAGCCCGGCAACCCGCCGAAAGCAACGGCCGCGGCCCGGAACGCCTCGTCGCTCCAGCCATTCAGGGCATGCCATCCGGACTGCCCCGGCGATGCCACCGACGGCGCGGGGAAGGAGGTTGCCGCCATGGCGCAAACCCCCGCGATCAGTGCGCGGCGGCCAGGCCTGACGGGCGCCCCACCGGCACGCGCCGAGCCCATCTCATCCGCCGGTGGCGGTAAGGAGCCAGTTCGGATTGGGCGCACCCATCACGCGGCTGAATGTCCAGATGTCGGTCTGGCGCCGGATCTCGTTCGGGTCGCCCTCCACGATCCGGTTCTCCGCGTCACGCACGGCGGTGATGAGCTCCCCGGTAAAGCGGATCGTTACGTCCGCCTCGCTCGTCTCCGGATCGAAAGCCACCGTTTCCACACGCACATCGCGCACGCCGATGAAACGGGCGTCGACGGTCAGGCCCTCGTTCTCCCGATCCTCGATCACGCCATCGAAGGCGCTGTAGACATCGGGCGCGAGGAGATCGCGCAGAAGATCGCGGTTCCCTTCCTCGTAGGCCATCAGGATCATCTCATAGGCCTGCCGCGCGCCGCCCAGGAACTCGCCCAGATGGAAGTCCGGCTCCGCTGCGCGCATCGCAGCCACGGCCTCGCGGGCCTCCGCTGGCAGATCCGCTTCGTCCACGTCGATTTCGGGCTGCGGCTCGCTGATCGGCTCGACATTGTCATCCGCCCCCTGCCCCCCGGGCGCGCTATACCGATCAGGCGGCGCTTCATAGCCTGTGCGTGTCCCGATCACGCTGCGCAGCCGGTAGAGGATGAAGGCGGCCACTGCGCCAAGAATCAGGAGTTCGACCAGTTGCGTGCTCATATCTCGCTTTCAGCCTCTTCGGATGCGTCTTTCGCCCCATGGTGTCGCCGACGGCGATGTCGCCGGCGTCTCACCCCCCGGTACCATGGGCGGTAGCGGTATCTCCGTACGAGCTTATTTAGAGACGGACCCGCAGCAAGTCCACGAAGGAGCGCTGCGGGCTGCGGTCGCGGGCAGTTCCCGGGCCCATCGGCGGCGTGCCCGCCAGTCGAAGCGAGGTGATGACCATGTGGCTCTTCCTGCTCCTCCTCTTGGTGCCACTCATCGAGATCGGGCTGTTCATCGAGGTTGGCGGCTGGATCGGGCTCTGGCCGACCATCGCCGTCGTGATCCTGACCGCGGTGATCGGTACGGCGCTCCTGCGCTCCCAGGGGCTGGCCACGCTGCGTGAATTGCAGTCGAGGCTCGACCGGGGCGATCATCCCGGATCGACGCTGGCGCATGGCGCGCTCATCCTGGTCGCGGGCGTGGTGCTTCTGACGCCCGGGTTCTTCACCGATGCGGTCGGATTTCTCCTGCTGGTCCCGACATTCCGCAGCTTCCTGATCGCGCATCTTGCGAAAAGGGTCGTTGTCGCCGGCACCGTGCACATGCACCGCGGCGGCGCCGCGCAGGGTCCGCGGCGCGACACGCAGGGCAACGCGACCATCGACGGGGAATACGAACCCGTGGGCGCCGCGGACGACACGGCCGGCCGAGACGACAGCGCCGACCGCGGCTCGCAAGGCGGTCAGCCCCCGTCGCGGCATTGACGACCGGACTGCGCCAAGACGCGCCCAGAGTGCCCGACTCTGGACACGCCCTTGGACGCCCGGCGCCGCTCTGCGAGGGCAGCGCCGGTCTTATTGACCCGTGGGGCGCCGCCAAAA
>JBCCDG010000189.1:0-5575 GCA_039030915.1 Pseudomonadota bacterium
CGCGCCCGGATCTCGGGGCTCGCGATCACGGAATGGATGAAGAGGCTCTCGTCCCGGCCCGCCATCGCCTCTTTCAGCCCGGCGAGGAGCGGCGCCGAGAGGTGCGGGGAGCCGGCGACGGACGTCCAGAACCCGATCAAGCCGTCATAGCCGCCCTCATCGAGCATCGCCTTCGTAAAAAGCGGCACGATGCTAAGGTCGTTGAAGAATTGCGCGGTCACATCGACCGGATTGACCGGCGACGCGAATGGAACGAGCTCCTTCAGCTCGGCCTGCGCTGCTTCGGGCATGGGCGCCACCTCCAGCCCGTAATCCGCGGCCGCATCCGCCATCAGCACGCCCGCACCGCCCGAGATGGTCACGAGCCCGATCTTGCGCCCCGCGGGGTAGATCCGGGGCCGCGCGGCATAGGCCACATCGAGCATCTCCTCCGTGGTGCGCGCGCGGTAGGCGCCGTGGGCGCGCAACACCGCGTCGTAGACCGCATCCTCCCCGGCAAGCGATGCAGTATGCGACGAGGCAGCGGCGGCGCCGACATCGGATCGGCCCACCTTCATGAAAACGACCGGCTTGCGCTCTGCGCGCGCCACTTCGAGGGCGGATACGAGTGTATCCCCGTCCTTGATGCTCTCGGCATAGGCCATGATGGTGTGGACGCTTTCGTCCTCCGCCATCAGCCTGATGACCTCGGCAACATGAACGTCCGCTTCGTTCCCGGTCGTGAGCCAGTAGCGCATGCCGAGGCCGCGCTCGTGGGAGACCATGTAGATGTGGCTGCCATAGGCCCCGGACTGGGATGCGATGGCGATGCCGCCGGGCTTCGGGGTCGCGCGGTCGATGGTGCTGGAGAAGGTCGGATAGAAGCCGTGCGCGCTGTCGAAGAGGCCGAGGCAGTTGGGCCCGATCACCCTGACCCCGCCCTCCCGCGCGATGCTGGCCACCTCAGCCTGCAGCGCCGCGCCGTCGGGAGAAGCCTCCGCGAAGTTGGACGAGAAGATGAGCGCCGTCTTCGCCTTCTTCGCGACCGCCTGGCGCATCACCTCTGGCACCGCCTTCGCCGGCACGGCAATGAGCACGAAGTCGACCGCGCCCGGCACCTCCGCGAGGTTCGGATAGGCGGGCAGGCCCTGCACCATGTCCCGCTTGGGGTTGACCGGATAGACCGCGCCCGGAAACCCTTGGTTCTTCATGTGGCTGAGCGGTCGGCCACCAATCCGCGTCGGGTCGTCCGAGGCACCGACGATCGCGATGGAGGAGGGCGTCATCAGGTCGGCAAGCGTCGTCTGCCGGATGCGACCACCTGCCGATATCGCCCCCTCCGGAGAGGAAGGCCGGGGTGCGGGTCCTTCCGCCGTGCTCATGCGCCCATTCCTCCCACGCTCAGCCCGCCGCAGACATGCAGCATCTGTCCCGTCGTGAAGCCCGCCTCGTCCGAGACGAGATGCGCGACGGCGGCGGCCACCTCGTCGGGCGCGCCCATGCGCCGGAGCGGCACGCGCGCCAGCAGCGCCTCGCGCGCCGGGCTGCCCAGTGGCTGATCGACGGCAAACATCTCCGTATCGATCGGCCCGGGCGCCACGCCGTTCACGGTGATCGCATGAGGCGCGAGATCGAGGGCCAGAGACCGCGTGAGCCCCGTGACCGCCGCCTTCGAGCTTGCATAGGACGCCCTGCCCGCCTTGCCGAGCGCTGCGCGACTGCCCAGCGTCACGATGCGCCCGAAGCCCGCCGCCTTCATCGCCGGCAGCACGGCCTGCACCGCCCAGATGACGGACTGCACGTTGACGCGCATCGTCACCTCGAAGTCCGCATCGATCACGTCGGCGACTCCGCCCACGGTCACGATCCCCGCATTCGCCACCAGCCGGCAGGCCCCGCATTCGGCCGCGATCTCCGCCAGCCGCTCCCTTGCGGCTGGATCGTCGAGGTCGACCTGCCGCTGCACGCCGGGCCCCTCGAAGGCCCCGCGCGCGAGACCGACCACATCGTATCCGTCCGCAGCGAGGCGCGCCGCGATCGCCTTGCCGATCCCGCGGCTGGCGCCCGTGACGATAACGGTGTTCCGCCCGCTCATGACGGGGTCCGCATGGGCAGCCCCAGGACGGCCCGGCGCCGGAGCCAGAGGGTCGGGCGGTAGCGATCCTCGCCGGTGAGCGCGTGAATCTGCTCGAGGATATCGAGGCAGCGCGCGGGGCCCATTTCGTCTGCGAATTCAAGGGGACCAAGCGGATAGTTCAGCCCCAGCTTCATGGCGGTATCGATATCCTCCGGCGTCGCCAGGTCCACCTCGGCCATGTAGGCGCCGAGATTGGCGACCATCGCCACGATCCGCTGGCCGACGAAACCGGGGCTGTCCTTGATCGCCGTGACCTTCCGCCCGCTCGTCATGATGGCGGATGCCACGGCGTCGAGGACCGCAGGGTCCGCCCCCGGCGCGGTCATCGCGGTGATCCGCTTCGAAGTGTCGCCGGAGAGATCGAGACAGACGAGCCGGCGATGATCGATGCCCGCGTCGGAAGCCGTGTGCGTCGCGTCCTTGCCGAAGGGGGCGGCAAGGATCGGGCAAGTCCCGTCATCCTCCCCCACTTCGAGGCCGAGCTCCGCCGCGAGCTCCGCCAGCATGAGGTCGGGATGCTTCCCGCCCGCATAGGCCTGCTCGCGCGCCTCTACATCGACGCCGAGTTGCTCGATGAGCGCATCGAAGGCCGCGTCGAACTTTGCGATCGCAACGCGCCCTGCAGGTGCGGCGTCCGTCTCATGATCGGGCGAGGGCATGTCCGAGGGCTTGCCACCCTCATAGGCATACCAGCCCTGCCCCGTCTTACGACCGAGAAGACCCGCATCGAACATCGCCTTGTGATTGGGGCGCGTGGCGAGGCGCGGGTCCTGCTGGTAGCCCTCCCAGACGATCTGGCTGACGGGGTAGTTCACGTCGATGCCCGTGAGGTCCATGAGCTCGAAGGGACCCATCCGGAAGTGCCGGCAATCGCGCATGATCGCGTCGATCTGCGCGGGGCTCGCCACCTGCTCATGCGCGATGCGCAGCCCCTCGGTCGTGAAGGCGCGCCCGCCCATATTGACGAGAAAGCCGGGGCTGTCCTTTACCGTAACGGGCACTCGGGTCATGCGCTGCCCCAGCGCGGTGAGCGCCTCGACCGTCGCGTCCGTCGTCTCCGCCGCGCGAATAACCTCGACGAGCTTCATGAGCGGCACGGGGTTGAAGAAGTGGAGCCCCGCGATCCGGCCCCGCCCCTCGCAAGCGCGGGCAATGGAGGCGATGGGGATCGAGGAGGTGTTGGACGCGATGATGCAGTCGGCCGAGACGCCGGCCTCGATCTCGCGAAAAAGCGCGCGCTTGACTTCGAGGTCCTCGAAGACCGCCTCGACCACCGCGTCGCAGGGCGCGAAGTCCGCCGGCCCCTCGCCGGGCTCGATCAGCGCGATGGCCGCCTCCGCGTCCGCCTCGCCCATGCGGCCCTTCTCGACGAGGCGACGGAGCCGGCCGGCCACCTGCTCCTTCGCAGCCGCCGCCGCGCCCTCGCGCGCATCGATCAGCACGGTGCGGATGCCGCCCTGAACGGCGACCTGCACGATGCCCTGTCCCATAGCGCCCGCACCGGCCACACCGATGCAGTAGTCCGCCGCGTCCGGCGCCTTCATGGCTTCCCTCCCTGGCCCCCGGGATCGAGCGCCCCGGTTCCTGCGACCGTAGCAGGCATGGCGCGAAGGGGAAGACGGGCGGTGCAACTATCGGACGGGCGGCGTGCCTACCAGTCGCGCCAACCCTCGATCTCATCGACGAGCGGGCGCTGGTTCGAAGCCCATGCGACTTCCTGGAGGAACGCGTGCAGCTCCTCACGCTCCATGGTCGCTATCAAGTCTGCATCAGGGGCAGCGACGGCCGCGTTCACCCATTCGACGAACGCGCGCATCTCCGCCCGCACGGCAGGGCGGCGAGGCCTTGGGCCGAGCGCGGCAATGGCGAAGAGCATCTCGCGTGCTCGCATGCGCAGGGTGGCGAGAAATGCTGGCGGAATGTCTGCGGAACGCTCCTCCCACGCTATCAGCAACGTCTCGTCGAGCAGCATCTCGATTGTAAGGCCACGCAGCCTCTCCCGCTGGCGCCGCTCCATCTCGGCTTCACGGGCCGCGCGCTCTCGGTCCATCCTTTCGCGCTCCCGGAAAAGCGCCTCGCGATCATGGTCGTACCGCCATCTTCCTTCGGCATGGAGCGAGAGCGATGTCGCCGGCACCATGAACCGCCATGGCGTGCCGGCCTCCTCCTTCGGTAGGGGCCTGGCACCTATGACTTCGAAAGAAGGCCATCGAGAGCGGTCTTCGTCCTCGAGCAGCAACAAGAACATAAGTGCCCAACGATCTTCCGTGCCATAGAGCGGTGCAGCGTTCATGATCCCGACGTCCTGCATCTCCGCTGCACGCGGTCGGGTCGTCGTCACACAGTCCAGGATCGCGACCACGCTTGCGGGGCCGATCCCCGGCACGCGCTCGTGTCGGAGCACAAGGATCGTGCCCCATCGCCCGGTCGGAGCGGGCGAGAACGCAAAGATCGGCTCCGTCGGAAAGCTCAGGAGGGTCCCGGGAGGGTGGGTCAGCCTGGTCATCGACGCCTCATATTCCCTTTGCCAACGTTTTGGATGGCGGCTCTTGAACGGTGGCGACGGTCGAAGTCTTGTGCATGCTCCGCACACGGCGGACGCGTCCACCCGATAGCCGCAGTATCGGGTGGACGCGTCGAATAGAACAGCGAGTTTGGGAGGATGATATGGCGGAGCTGGTGCTTTTGGAGCGGCCGGAGGAGGGGGTGGCGCTGGTTCGGCTCAACCGACCCGATGCGCTCAATGCGCTGAACATGGCGCTTCGCCAGGAGTTGGCGGCGGTCTTCGCAGGGCTGCACGACGACCGGAGCGTACGAGCCATCGTGCTCACGGGCAACGAAAAGGCCTTCGCGGCGGGCGCGGACCTCAAGGAATTCGCCGAGGCGGACGCGGTCGAGATCATGGCGCGCCGCTCGGAGCGCTACTGGAAGACTGTCGCCGAGACGCCGCAGCCCGTCATCGCGGCCATCTCGGGCTATGCCATGGGCGGCGGGCTCGAGCTTGCCATGGCCTGCGATCTCATCGTCGTGGGCGAGGAGGCGCAGCTCGGCCAGCCGGAGATCCGCGTCGGCATCATGCCGGGCGCCGGCGGCACGCAGCGGCTCACGCGCGCTGTCGGCAAGTTCAACGCCATGAGGATGTGCCTCACGGGCAAGCCGGTGACGGGGTCCGAGGCGCTGCGCATGGGGCTCGCCTGCGACTGCGTGCCGGATGCGGAAGTGGAGGCGACGGCGGTGAAGATGGCGCTTTCCATCGCGCGCATGCCCCCCTTCGCGGCACAGGCGGTGAAGGAGGCGATCGTGCAGGGCGAGAGCGCGTCGCTCGAGGCCGGGCTGATGCTCGAGCGCAAAGCCTTCCAGCTCCTCTTCGCAACAGAGGATCGGCGCGAGGGCATGGCCGCCTTCATCGAGAAGCGCCGGCCCGACTTCAAGGGACGCTAGCGCAGACGCTGCGCCGCA
>JBCCDG010000190.1:0-5513 GCA_039030915.1 Pseudomonadota bacterium
CCCCCCCCCCCCCGGGGGGGGGGGGCGGGCGCGCCCCCCCCCCCCCCTGACCGGCGCAGCGGCGTTCGGCTTGTCCGAACCCCGAAAGGCCCAGCAGGGATTCCGCTCGGACCGCTCACCGAGCGGGCCTGATCCCGGACTCCTTGGGATTCGTCACCCGTCAGGGCGGAGATGTGGGGCAGCAGCCGATTATGCCCCGCCTGCTAGGACGCGGTTCGGACACGAGACGGGGCAGGGCGGATGGCCGTGAAGTGGCCGGGGCAGGGGAGTCTGGGACTGCGCGGCTCCGAGAGGGACGTCAGGATCGATGAGAGCCGGGGCCGCACCGGAACGCGAGGGCAGGGTGCCTACTGAAAACTGTCGTTCGAGAACCAATTTTTGCAAACACGGGAAAAACATCGGAACGATCGAAGGGGATACCATGCCACTTGGACTGAGACCGGAAGGTGAGGAACTGGCCGCGAAGGTCGACAAGATCTGCTGGCGCGTTCTGATGGGCCTGCCTCTCCTGGCCACGGCCGGATGGCTGATTTTCAGGGCTTTTGCCTTCTTCGACGCTATGCACCCGGTTCTGGCGTGGTCGACAGCGATCGGGGCTCTGTTGGGCGCTCTTGTGATCGGCTTGTTGGGAACCTGGGTGATCATTGCTGCCATCGCGGCCCTTGATCCGACTGAAAGTGGCACTTGGAAGAGCGAAATCATCGGAGCCGCCTTTGCACTGGCGTTCGTCTTCACGTTGATGGGGCTGTTTTTCGCTCAGGCGAAAGATGAGGCAGCGACACTCCAGGCATTGGCATCGACGATGGAATTGGAGGATTGATGCCGGACGGGATCTAGGACTTTGCCAGTTCGGCCACGATCAGTCCGACATGGCTCGCATGAACCGTCTTGGCCTCGGGGGCCTCGTCGCCCTCGATCCAGACGCCCGGCTCTTCGGTGCGGGCGAGGGATTTGAGGATCGTGGCGGGGTGGTGCCCATGCTGGAGAAGCAGGGAGATCAGGACGCAGGCGTCTTGCACTTGGAATTCGAGCTGCGAGCCGGAGCGGAAGCCGCCGGAATAGAAGACTTCACGGGGGCGATCCGGCTCGTCGGGGTCGTAGCCCACGGTCAGGTGGATCGTGTGGCCTTCAGGGGTCGAGATACGGCGCGTCTCGCAGAGGCGCCGGTCGGGCAGGTCGTGGCGCGGATCGGGCGTCTTCTTGTAGGCGGTTATGTCGGTCTCCGTCGCGGGGTGGAAATCGGGCGAGCCGGATGGCCCGCCCTGGCCCTTACTGCTCGGCCTTGTTCGCGGCGCGGCGTCGCTCGTCCTGGCTGAAGTTGTCGAAATCCTCGGCCGCCATCGTGATCCCGTATTCGGTGCCGCCGTCGCTGTTCTCCCACTGCGTCTGGCGGATGGTGCCGGCGGCCCGGACGACATCGCCCTTCTGGGTGTTCTCCCGAACCCACTTGGCGACGTTGTCGTTGAAGATCGTGACTTCGTTCCAGTAGGGCTTCGACTGGAACTCGCCTCGGTCGTCCTTGCGGCCATATTCGGCTGCGACGCTGACCCGAAGGGTGCCGCCGACGTCCTTGAGTTTCCCGACCCGGCCGATGATCTCGTACTTTGCGAAGGTTCTCATGGTGTGTCTCCTCGGTTTGAGTGTTTCGATGAAGAACGGGCACGCCGGGGGGCGATGCGCTCAAGGGAAAATACGGAGGGTCCTCACAAGATTATAAGAATGCGTAGCAGGCTGTTATCTTGTTTGGAAACCGTCTTTTTCCTTGAAGGCGGCTGAAGGACGCCCGGCGCAAAGAGCCCCCCGAGCGATGTTCCGTGATGAGAAACACGTCCGAGGAGACGGATGAGGACAGGGTTGCAGAGGGGTCGGTGACCGGGGCGGGCTTTAGGATTTCGGTAAGGCCTGTCAGCTATCGCTTCGGCCTTTTGGCAAGGATGACAGGGGCTCGTGGCGAAGCTGGAACGAACGGTCTTTCGATCTGCGAAGGGCGCCAGGTGGGCCCGGGGGACGCAGGGCATGTGTCCGAGATGCCGGCTCTGGTGACGACGGGAGAACAGCGAAGGTGGTGCGGAATGCGGCGTGATGTTGGGGCGTGGACTATGACGGCGGCCGTGGCGGTGTTGCTGCTCGTGGGCGAGGCTGTGGCGGGGGACAGGGTGCTCGGTCCGGTCGATCGGGTACGCGACGAGAATACGAATATCGTGGCAGGCGTCCCGGTCCGTTTCAACGGCTTGGACGCCGCCGAGGGCGGCACCCGCCGGAGTCAGGACGCACGTGATTGGATGGTCCAGGCGGTGCGGGGGCGCGACGTGCTTTGCGAGCTGAACGGCGAGCGGACCCACGATCGGTGGTCGGCATCTGCTACATCGAGGTTGATGGTAACTGAACCGTAAGCGTCCGGTCTGGCTGCCCTGCCTGAGCTGCTAGCGTGAGCATAGTGTCCACTAGCGATAGTGGACACTATGGGGCTGGTGCGGATGGCGAAGCGGGCGCGGAAGCGGCGCATTTGGGCGGATGACGAGAAGCGGATGATCTGCCGACAGGCGCGGCTGCCGGGGATCTCGGTGAGCCAAGTGGCGCGGCGCTACGACGTGAACGCGAACCTGGTGTTCACGTGGCTGCGGGACGCGCGGTTCGCGCCGGAGGAGGCGGAGCCGCCGATCGAGGCGCTGGCCGTCGAGGCCGACGAGACGGTAGACGGCGCGACGACGACCTTCCTGCCGGTGGAGCTGGTCGCGGAGGTGGACGCGGCGCCGTTGCCGGACGGACCGCCCGAACCCGTCCCGACGGGCGTGATGGAGATCGCGCTGGCGGGCGGGCACCGGCTGCGGGTGGAGGGGACCTACGACCCCGACGCGCTGGCACGCTTCCTGCGGGCGCTGTCGGATCCCGCCTCGTGATCCCGATCCCCACCGGCGCGCGGGTCTGGCTGGCGGCGGGCGTGACGGACATGCGGCGCGGATTCGCGACCTTGGCCGCGCAGGCCGAGGCGACGATGAAGGAGGATCCCTATGCCGGGCACCTGTTCGTCTTCCGCGGCCGCCGTGGAGATCTGATCAAGGTGATCTGGTGGGACGGGCAAGGCGCGTGCCTGTTCTCCAAGCGGCTCGAGAAGGGCCGCTTCGTCTGGCCCGCTGCGAAGGATGGGAAGGTGGCGCTGACGCCCGCGCAGCTGGCGATGCTGCTCGAAGGCATCGACTGGCGGACCCCGCAGCGCACGTGGCGGCCACTGCGGACGGGATAGAGGATTCCCAGGCGGATCAGGCCGCTGTAGCATCTGTACCATGCTCGACGAGACCACCGCCCTCCCGGACGATCCCGACGATCTGCGCTCGCTCGCGGAGCGCCTGATCGCCGAGGTGAAGGCGCAGGCGGTCCTGATCGAGAAGCTCCGTCATCAGCTGGCTGGGCACCGGGCGTACCGGTTCGGCGCCTCCGCGGAGACTGCCGAGCAGTTGCAGCTGGCGCTGGAGACGAGCGAGTTGGCGGCCGCGGCGATGACCGCGAAGCTGCGCCTGCCGGAGCCCGCCCAGGAGAAGGGCAGGCCGAAGCGCCGGCCCATCCCGGACCACGTCCCGCGAACGGCGATCGAGCTGCTGCCCGCGCAGGACGACTGCGCGACCTGCGGTGGCCGCCTGCGACAGGTCGGCGAGGACGTGACCGAAGAGTTGGAATACGTCCCCGGACGCTTCGTCGTGAACCGCATCACCCGCCCGCGCTTCGCGTGCTCGGGCTGCGACGGCTTCACCCAAGCGCCGCTGCCGTCGCGGCCGATCGAGCGCGGTCGTCCTGGGCCAGGGCTGCTCGCGCATGTGCTGGTCAGCAAGTACGCAGACCACCTCCCGCTTTACCGCCAGTCCCAGGTCTATGCCCGCGAGGGCATCGACCTCGACCGCTCAACGCTGGCCGACTGGGTGGGCAAATCCACGGCGCTGCTGGAGCCGCTCGCTGAGGCGATCGGCCGCCACGTGCTGGCGGGTCACGCGATCCACGCGGACGACACGCCCGTGCGGATGCTCGCGCCGGGCACTGGGAAGACCCAGACAGCGCGGCTGTGGACCTACGTGCGCGACGAACGACCCTGGTCGGGACCGGCACCGCCCGCGGCGCTCTACCGCTTCTCGGAAGATCGGAAGGGCAGTCGACCGGCAAAGCACCTCGCGGGCTTCAAGGGCTGGATGCATGCCGACGGCTATGCGGGGTTCGAGGAACTCTACCGCGGCGGGGACATCCGCGAGGTCGCGTGCCTCGCCCATGTCCGGCGCAAATTCGTCGACGTGCACCGCTCCCAAGGCTCCGCCATCGCCGAGGAGGCGATCGCCCGCATCGCCGAGCTCTACGCCGTCGAGAAAGCCGTTCGTGGCGCGGCGCCCGAGGAGCGCGCCCAAGCTCGCGAGGAGCACGCCACCCCCGTCTTCGACGCGCTCGAGGCCTGGCTCGCCGATCAGCTGCCCAGCCTGTCGAGAAAGACCCCGCTCGCCGTGGCCATCCGCTACGCGCTGAGCCGCCTGCCGCGGCTCAGGCCATATCTGTCGGACGGCGCCATCGAGATCGACAACAACGCAGCCGAGCGCGCCATGCGCGGCTGCGCCCTGGGCCGGAAGAACTGGCTCTTCGCCGGTTCGGCCGCAGGCGGCAAGGCGCTCGCTATCGCCGCCACCCTGATCGAGACCGCCAAGCTCAACGACGTCGATCCCCATGCCTGGCTTGCCGACACCCTTGCCCGTATCCCCGACTACAAGATCACCCGCGTCGACGAGTTGATGCCCTGGCGGTGGACGGCGTGAGCGTCCTGCGCTTGCGCGTGACGCTCGAGGATATCGAGCCCACCGTGCTGCGCCGCCTCGAAGTCTCCGAGGCCATCCGGCTCGACCGGCTGCACCTTACGCTTCAAGCCGCCATGCCCTGGCAGACCTCCCACCTCTGGGAGTTCGAGGCGGGCGGCACCCGCTGGGGCCTGCCGGACCCATCGTGGGGCGACGACATCCGCCCCGCCGCCAAGGCCACACTCGGCGATGCCGTAGAGGCCTCGGACGGTAGCGCCTTCGGCTACCTCTACGACTTCGGCGACAGCTGGCAGCACCGCATCGTCGTCGAGGACCGGATCCAGCCGGACCCCGGCACCTCTATCCCCGCCTCACCGACGTCGAGGGCCGATGCCCGCCCGAGGACGTCGGCGGCTTCCCGGGCTACGAGCGCTTCCTCGACATCCTCGCCGATCCAAAGCATCCAGAGCACCAGGAGATCATCGACTGGCACGGCGGGCCCTTCGACCCCAACCTCCCGCCCGCCGACGAGCTGCGCCTCGACGTTCTCAAACTCGCGAAAAAGTGGAAGCCGCGAACACGGTAGGCAGCGAGGCCGGACGCTTACGCTGCATCGGCCGTTCCGGCACTTGCGGGGCGACTCGGTCGCGCCGGGGCAGCTTGCGCCGCTTCTTCGTACGCACTTGCAGGCCGTGCTCGGTGTAGAGGCGGTAGGTGCGCTTGTGGTTCACGACCAGCCCCTCACGC
>JBCCDG010000191.1:0-5490 GCA_039030915.1 Pseudomonadota bacterium
CCGCAGGGATCATCGGCGGTAGCGCCGGGTTTGATCGAGGAACCTGCACCCTTCCCTGGAGCGGGGTTGCGACAGACACGGGCCCTCATGGGGACGCTCAGCCATGAGCTGCGCACACCCCTCAATGGGCTTTCGGGCAGCGCGCAGCTTCTGCTCGAGGGCCGGTTGACGCCGCTCCAGCGCCGCCTCTGCGAGGTGATCGTCGAAAGCGGGGACGCGATGGTCGCCGTCATAGAAGACCTCGTGGCTCTGACGGGCATGGAGGGGCGGGAGCATTGGCTGCCGGCGGCGCCCGTGGATGCCGTCGAGGTCGTCGCCGAGGCCGTGCGGCTCGTCCGCCCGATGGCGGAGGGGCTTGGCGCGCGCATCACGCTCGTGCCGGGGCCGCCATGCCCGCTCGGGGCGGACCGATTGCGGCTCCGCGGCCTCCTGATCAGCGTCCTCGGCAAGACCGTATCGCTCGCAGAGGGGGGGGAGGTGCGGATCAGCCTCCACCAAAGCGAGAGCGCTCTCCACCACGGAGATGTGTCGTTGCCGAATGGTCATACGACCATCGAGATCGCCTTCAGCGGTCCTGCGCTGACACCGCGTCTCCAACAGAGATTGTCGGCGAGGCTCGATCCCGGTGTTATCCATCCGGTGGAGCGGATTGACGGCAAATGCATCGGCTTCGCGCTGGCGGCGGCTGCCGCGCAGGGAATGGGCGGTGCGCTGGTCTGCCTGCCGGAGACCGGTGACAACGCCCCTGCCGTGGCGCGGCTCGCGCTCTGCCTGCCGCCAGACGCGCCGGGATCGGCGGGGCATATCCGGGACGCCGGCGCGACGCTGCCGGGACGCAAGCTGCACGGTCGCGCCCATACGGCGGGGAGACCGCGAGACCTTGCGCCGGCGGCCGCGACGGTCGCCGCCACAGCAAACGTGACCTCATTCACGGCGGGCACGCCTGAACCATCGAAGTCGCGCGAGGCCGAGGCGCACGTACTCGTTCTGCTCGTCGATGACAACGCCACCAATCGCCTTGTGGCCACGCATCTGCTCCGCCGCCATCAGTGCAGGGTGCTCGAAGCCGTCTCCGGGGTGGAGGCGCTCGAGACATTCCGCAACGACGCGCCGTGCCTCGTTCTCATGGACCTTTCGATGCCCGTCATGGACGGCACCGAGACGGCGCGACGCATGCGCGCCATTGAGGCGGAGGAGGGACGGGCGCCCGCCAGGATCGTGGCGCTGACGGCGAATGCGCTTGAGGAGCATGAGAGGCGCTGCGCCGAGGCGGGCATGGACGGCTTCATCGCGAAGCCCATTCGGCGCGAGACCATCGCCGAGCTTATCGATCACTGCCGCTCCGTGACCGTGCAAGACCGGTGACCCGCCGGACATGCCGCCCCGACATTCAGCGGTCAGCCCGCCGACGCCGTCAGCTCTTCGGGGCGACCGCCAGCCGATCGAACGCCGCCGCGAGCGCCGTGTCCTTGTCCGTGAGGCCGCCGGTATCATGCGTGGTCAGCGTCACCTCGACGCGGTTGTAGACGTTGCGCCATTCGGGATGGTGATCCGCCGCCTCCGCCTCGAAACCGGCGCGCACCATCCAGGCCATCGCATCGCGGAAGGTGGCGAAGCGGAAGGTCTTGCCGATCGCCTTGCCGTCTTCGCTCACGGTCCAGCCGCAGGCCGAAAGCTCGTCGCTCAGGGTGGTCATCGTGTCTCCTCGGAGTCCGCTCGGGCGTCGCCTTGCGAGGTAAGGCGCGGCTCCTCCACGACCAGCGTCACGCGGTTCGCGCAGAAGAAGGTTCGGCCCATGCGAAGCGGGACACCGTCGGACGAGACGTCGATCGCGGTGGTCACGATGACTGGCTCGTCCGTTCCCATGGCCAGATGGCGCGCGATCTCCGAGGACGGGAGCACCGCATTCACCCGGGTCGAGCGGCGGCGATAATCCGCGATTCCGGCCGCTGCCAGCGCCGCGGTGATCCCCTTGCCGGAGGAGAGCACGCGCCCGATGCCAGGCAGACGGTCATGGGCGAAGACGCTGCGGGCATAGGAGAGCGGCACGCCATCGGCGGTGCTGATCGACTCGTAGGCCAGCACCGGGCCGCCCGTCGGGATATCGAGCGCCTCGGCCTCCGCCGCATCCGCCCGCAGCGCCTCCAGCCGCAGCATGCGGTGGCCGGGCAGTCTGCCCGCCGCGCGCAGATTCTCGCTAAAGCGCGTGCGTGGCCCGAGCGTATAGTCGAGCCCGGGAGCGGCCGACGTCGCCGCGAGCACCGTGGCACCCGCGCCCCGTCGTACATGGATGAGCCCAGCCTCCGCCAGATCGGCGAGCGCGCGCCGCACGGTATGGCGATTGACGTTGAAGCGCGTGGCCAGCGCCTGTTCCGAAGGCAGCTTCGCCCCTGTCCCGTAGCGACCGTCCGTGATTTCTCGCGCCAGCGTTGCGCGGATCTCGGCCCAGAGCGGACGCGGCCGTGCAGCGACCCCATCGACCGGGTCCTGACCACGCCCCTTCACGCCACGCTTCGTCACGAAAACTTCGCCATTCCTGGCGTCTCCGCCGCTTGCCATGCTCCGCAAGTTGAGCGTAAGGAGATGCTGTCTAGTTGTCTAGCCTGTCCGGGAGGTGGCGCGAGATGGTCGGTCCAGCGGCGACGGCGGAAAGTGGGGGTGATGCGGCGCGGGCACGCTGGCTCGGGCTGCTCGCAAGGGCCAACCCCCCGGCACTGGCGGAGCGGATGGTCGATGCCGAGGCGACCATGGCTCCGCTGCCCGATCGTCGCTGGCTCCGCCCGCCCGAGATCGGCTCGGTCATGCTCCGCGGCCGCACGGCCGGAACGGGCGCGCCATTCAATCTCGGCGAGATGACCGTGACGCGTTGCACGCTCGCCTTCCCTGACGGCACGGTCGGCCATGCCATGGTGCCTGGGCGCGACAAGGCCCATGCCGAACGGGTGGCGCTAGCCGATGCGCTCCTCCAGCGCGTCGAGACGCGGGCGGCGGTCGAGAAGCGCGTGCTCGAACCGCTGGCGACCGTGGAGGAGGCCGCGGCGCGCGAGACGGCGGCGAAGGCTGCGGCGACGAAGGTCGAATTCTTCACCATGGTGCGCGGAGAGGACCAGTGACCGGGGCGGCGCTCTACGAGGGCGGCTTCGCCGAGGCGCCGCGCGAGGCCGCGGTCGCCTTTCGCGGTGCGCTGGAGGCGCTGGCAAGGCCCGGCCGGATCGAGCGGCTTGCAGGCTGCCGCCCGCCGGCAGGACTGCCGCCGGCGGCCGGGGCCCTCCTTCTCTGCCTCGCCGATGCGGATACGCCGCTCTGGTTGCCGGAGGGCGCAGAGGGGCCGGCGGCCTGGGCGCTCTTCCACACCGGCGCGCCCAGGGCGAGCTGCCGGGAAGACGCCGCCTTCGCCCTGGGCCCCTGGGCTGCGCTCATGCCGCTCACCGACTGGCCCGCCGGCACGGCCGGCTATCCGGATAGGGCCGCAACGCTCATCGCCGAGCTTCCGGCGCTAGAAGGCGGGCGGCCTCTCAGGCTCTCCGGCCCGGGCGTCCAGGGGGCTATATCCGTCGCGCCCGCGCTGCCTGAGGGCGCACTCGCCACGCTCGCGGCGAACAGGGCGCGTTTCCCCCTCGGCGTCGATCTCTTCCTTACCGCGGGAGACGCGGTCATGGGGCTGCCACGCTCGACCCGGTTCGAGGCAGGCTGAGGAGCGGGCGATGTATGTTGCGGTCAAGGGTGGCGAGCGGGCGATCGAGAACGCCCATGCATGGCTCGCCGAACGCAGGCGCGGAGACACGTCCCTCCCCGCCGTCTCGCCCGAACAGATCGAGGCACAGCAGTGCCTCGCGGTCGCGCGCGTCATGGCGGAGGGTTCGCTCTACGATCCCGGCCTCGCGGCGCTGGCTGTCAAGCAGGCGCGCGGCGACCTGATCGAGGCCGTCTTCCTCGTCCGCGCCTACCGCACCACGCTGCCACGCTTTGGCGCCTCGCGGCCGCTGGAGACGGCGCGAATGGCGTGCATTCGCCGTATCTCGGCCACCTACAAGGACGTGCCGGGCGGCCAGGTGCTGGGCCCGACCTTCGACTACACGCACCGCCTCGTGGACTTCGCGCTCGCCGCCGAGGGCCTGCCGCCCCGCGCGCCGGAGGCGGAGGCCGATACGGCGCCAAAGCCCCATGTCGCGAGCTTCCTCGACCGCGAGGGGCTGATGGAACCGGTGCCCGAGTGTGAGGCGGAGCCGCCGGATCTCACGCGTGCACCGGTTGCCTTCCCGGCCGAGCGCGCGCTCCGCCTCCAGGCGTTGGCGCGGGCCGACGAAGGCTGGCTCCTCGGCCTCGCCTACTCCACGCAGCGCGGTTTCGGGCGCACGCATGCCTTCGTCGGAGAGCTGCGCGTGGGCCTCGTGGCGGTTGAGGTCGAGATCCCGGAGCTCGGGATCGCGGTGGAAATCGCGCATGTCGAGCTCACCGAATGCGACACGGTCAATCAGTTCACGGGCAGCCGCACCGAGCCGCCGCAATTCACCCGTGGCTATGGCCTGGTTCTCGGCCACTCCGAGCGCAAGGCACTGGCCATGAGCCTGGTGGACCGGGCACTGAGGTGGGAGGAACTCGGCGAGGACAACACGGGCGCGCCGGCGCAGGATCAGGAGTTTGCGATCGCACATGGCGACAACGTGCAGGCGATGGGCTTTCTCGAGCACATCAAGCTGCCTCACTACGTCGACTTCCAGTCCGAGCTCCAGCTCATCCGCAAGCTCCGCGCCGAGGCGCTCGAGGCTCAAGCCGCGCAGGAGGCCGCTGAATGACCTTAGCAGCCGCCATCGCCGCCGCCTCCTCCGGCGCCACCATCGACCGAGTTGTTACAGCTGCCGCTACTACTCCATCCCGAGGTGGCGATGTAGGTGCCGCCCGACTCGCCGCCGTGCGACCAACCGTGGCGGTTGCGCTGCCGAGTGACGCCGTGGCGCCACCGCAGGATGCAGACTACGGCACCCAGCACGGCGACGATGAGAAAGAGGAGCACGATGGCGACCGTGGAAGTGCCGCCGGCGCTCCGGCTCCCGCCTTCGACATCGGCTGCAGCGGGAATGGTGACGATCAGCGCCAAGGCGACTGCGAGACTGAGTGGCGTGAGCGAGAAATGCCTGAAAACCAAAGATCGTCTCCTGCGGTCCTGCGCGGTTCGGTGGTTCTTCGCGTTGCAGCATATCGGGAGCAGTCAGGCTTTTTTGGGGTGACTTCATGAACGTCGTTTTCGATGTGGGGCAGGTTTTGCTGCGCTGGGATCCCATGCCGGTGATGGAGGATATCCTCGGCGGTCCGGCGGGACTGGCGGAGTTCCACGAGAAGGTTGATTTCCCGGCCTTCCACGGCGAGCGGGACCGGGGTCGGACGGTCGAGGAGGCAGTGGCGGAGATGGAGCGCCAGGCGCCCGAATTCGCGCCGGCCATCGCCAAGTTCTATGCGCGCTGGCTCGACACTATCCCCTTCGCTATCGAG
>JBCCDG010000192.1:0-5450 GCA_039030915.1 Pseudomonadota bacterium
GCCTCCATCGCCGCCATCATCATCGCGTTGGCGAAGTCGAAGTCGCGGGAGCGCGCGCCATGGCCCGGAAGCTCCTGCCAGGCGATGAAGAGGTAGTCGTGCAGGATCGCGGCCTCGAGATGCGGCCCCACCCGCCCCACGAACCAGCGCGCGATGGCCGGGACCGAGGCGAGATCCGTCAGCATGCCCGCCGGCACCACGACCTGCCGCCGCGCGGGCTCGTTGTCGATCCGATAGCTGACCCGGTACGCTGCCGCGAGCACGTATTGCGCCTCGCGGTCCCCGGCAAAGGGGATCGCCCGCGCGGCCCGCGCAAGCACCAGCGGCGTCTCGAAGCAGACATCGCTGATCCTGCGCCAGTGCTCGGGATAGGGATTGTCGTGCGGCGCGACGGCCCGGGAGAACGTGGACGCGGTGGGATCTTGGGAAACGGCGGCGGACATGGCGGGGACCTTGCGGCGGACGGGGCACGCCCATCGCGCCCGGCCCGTCCCTGATGCCACCGCCCGCAGCGCCGTTGCGCCAGACGCTGCATCAGCGCGCGCAAAAAAAATGCCGGACCCAGAGGCCCGGCCTAGTTCAACAGGGAGGTATCACAACCTAAGCGCAGTCCCCTGCGCTCACGAGGTAAAGTAGGACCAGTGCACGGGACCGGCAACTCTTTTGCATTCAACTGTTCGGCAACCCCGATATGCTTTCCGTGCAACCCGCGCGGCGCGCACAACGCTGTCGTTCGCCCGCTTGTTCATGCGGCCGCGCTGCGCTTGGTGAAGCTCTCCAGCTCGCGCAGAATGAAGTCGCGGAAGGCCAGCACGCGCTGGGAATGGCGAAGCTCCTCCGGGTAGACGAAATAGACCGTGATCGGCTCGCTCGCCTCCTCAGGCAGCACCGGCACCAGATCCTCCGCCTCGCGCGTGATGTAGTCCGGCAGGGCGGCGATGCCGAGGCCGTTCCGCGCCGCCTTCAGGATCCCGAAATAGCTGTTCATGCGCAGATGCGAGGGCGACTGGTCCGCGCCGAGCGAGGCCAGCCAGGCGGCGGCGCCTGCAGGCTGCGGCGCCCGTGGGCTGAACGTGACCAGCCGATGCTTCTTCAGATCCTCGGGCGAGGACGGGGTGCCGTTTCGATCCAGATACTCCTGCGTCGCGTAGAGCCGGATCGCGATGTCCATGAGCGGACGGCGGATCAGGTCCGCCTGGCTCGGCGCGGTAAGCCGGATCGCCACATCCGCCTCCCGCATCGGCAGGTCGAGGATCGCCTCGGTCAGAATGAGCTCGACCGAGAGGTTTTCATGCTCGTCCAGCAGCCGGTCGAGCCGCGGCGCGAGCCAGAGCGTGCCGAAGCCCGCGGTCGTGGTCACGCGCAGTTCTCCGAAAACCTCGTCCTTCGCGTCGCGGATGCGCGCCTCGGCGGAGACGAGGCGCTTGGCGATCTCGCGAGTCGTTTCGTAGAGGATCTCGCCCTGCTCGGTCAGCAGCAGGCCGCGCGCATGGCGGTGGAAGAGCGTCGTGTGCAGTGCAGTCTCCAGCCCGCGGATCTGGCGGCTGATGGCGGACTGGCTGAGATGGAGCTGCTCGCCCGCATGGGTGAGGCTGCCCGCTTCGGCCACCGCATGGAAAACCCGGAGCTTGTCCCAGTCGATCATCGTGCCACCCGCCTCGGCCATCCCGGCCCTGCTCGTTGAGGCGCCATCCATCGCGACGCCATCGCTTGTGCCCGCACCAGCGCCGTGAGTATATCGCGCTCATGCAACCGCTCTGTCAGATTGGCGCCGGCCTGCGGCGCGCGCTCCTCTTCCTCGCCATGTGGTGCCTCGCGGCGACGGCAGCTATGGCCGCAGGGCCACTCGAAGGCCGTTTCTACGGCATCGACCGAGCCGCGGGCGCACAGCTCAGCGTAAGCCGCGGCGAGACCGGCTTCGAGGGAACCATCACCGACGGCGCCGGCGCGAGCCGTGGCTTCAGCCTGCAGGCGGAGAGCGGCGGCGCCGCGGGCATGATGCGCATGGACGGCCGCCAGGTGCTCATGCGGCTCGATCCCGTCGAGATCGGCGTCGAGGCGGTGATCGTGCCGGTGGCCGACGGCGGCAAGCTCCTCGCCGACCAGTCTCAGATCTTCGTCTTCGTCCGTCGCGATATCGAGCTGCCGGATCCGCCGGAGGGCTTCATCTCTCCGCCGCCGCCGGGCCAGAAGCGGGTGAGCGCGTCCGGCTTTCTCGCTTCCTACCAGTTCTGGTCGCCCGAGAGCGTGAGGGACGGCTATGCCAAGCTCGCCACCCGGCACCGCACGCTCATCCGTCTGTTCCCGGCAGTGCAGCTCGACGTGATCTGGAAGCTTTGCTTCGCCGCCGACGCCACAGCCGAGCTCGGCACCGCGACCCGGGGGCAGGGTGTGAGCTGCGGCGAGGTTCGCGAGGTGATCTCGCGGGCGCAGGCGCAGGGCCGCTTCGATGACTACAAGGACGAGGTCAACCGCCAGGCGGAGATCCTGATCCAAGCCGTACGTTGCGGGGACAACTTCGTTGAGAGCAAGCGGACCTGCGATCAGGCCGCAATCGAAGTGAGCCGTATGGCGACGTCACTGGAGACGGCCGCCAATGTGCTCGAACGATATCGCTAAGGCCGGAATGACGATTCCGGCCATCGCTCAGCGCTGGTGGTGCAGGGTCCTGCGGTTCTTGCTGCCCCAATCCTCGATCCACTCCAGCACGGGCCGGAGCGCTTCGCCCTTCGGCGTGATCCGGTATTCGAGACGCCGCGCGCCGCTGTGCACGGGCCGCTTCTCGAGGATACCTTCATCGACGAGCCGGGCCAGCCGGTTCGAAAGAATGTTCCGAGCTACGCCAAGGCGCCTCTGGAACGTGTCGAACCGTGTGATGCCGCGGAGCGCCGCCCAAACAATCAGCAGTGTCCAGCTATCACCGATCTGCCTTACGGCATCGGTCATCGCCGAAATCTCTGCCTGTTCTAAGTCGGCCACATCATATTCCTTCCAAGCTTGTGCGCCTTGCACACGGTTTCCGTAGCATGGAAGTGGTGTCTGCACTCCGGACGATCACGTCACCGCCTGCAGAATGTGATCAGAAACCTCTTCCAGGGCCGTTTTGTTTCAATCGGCCACAGTAGTTAAGGAAGCCTGACATTAGCCATGTCGCATAAATCTGACAGTTCGACAAGTCTCGATGGTAAAACGATTCTCGTCACGGGAGCCTCATCGGGCCTCGGCGAGCATATGGCAACCACTCTCGCGGCCGATGGCGCGCAGGTCGTTGCGGCAGCCAGAAGGACGGATCGTCTCGAGCGGCTCCTGGGTGTCTCCGGGGGAGATATCCTGCCCGTTGCGCTCGACGTGACCGATCCGGCCTCGGTCGACGCGGCGATCAGGACTGCCATCGAAAGGTTCGGCCGCATCGACGGCCTGGTGAACAATGCCGGGATCGCCTGGGGCGGGCGGGCGCTCGATATGTCGTCGAACGACTGGTCGCGTGTGATCGACACGAACCTTACCGGCGCCTTCCTCGTCGCCCGCGGTGTGGCGCGGGAGATGGTGAAGACGGGCGGCGGCGCGATCGTGTCCACCGCCTCGATCCTCGGGTTTCGGACGGGCGCAGGCGTGGCAGCCTATGCCGCCTCAAAGGCCGCGGTGGTGCATCTCACCCATTGCCTCGCGCTCGAATGGGCCCGCCACGGCATCCGCGTGAACGCGCTCGCACCCGGCTATTTTCCGACCGAGATCAACGATGCCTACCTCGCCAGCGATGCGGGGCAGGAGATGATGAAGACCATCCCGCTCCGTCGGTTCGGTCGTTACGAGGATCTTGACGGGCCCTTGCGGCTGCTGCTGTCGGAGGCGGGCGGCTACATCACCGGGGTGACGCTGCCGGTCGATGGCGGGCATCTCTGCAAGCCGCTTTCGGCCTGAGGTCGCCCGCCGCCCCGCATTATCCGGCGCCGAGCACTGTGCCCGTCTCGATGCGCTCATCGATGCGGCGCACCATGTCCTTGTAGGCGTCGCTCTCGATATCTCGGAACGTTCGCTCGAAGGCGGCGGCGGACATGCCGGCCGGCAGGTCTCGGTGCTCCGGCAGGACGTCCCGATCCCGCCCGATCCGGTCGGCCAGCTCGCGCCATGCCGCCGGCCCGCCCGCCAGCATGATCTCGGCGAAGCGGATACCGGCACGATCCGCCATCAGATCGTCGAAGCTGAAGCCCGAGCCGCCGTCGCTGTCGATCAGCTCCTTGGCCTCGCCGATGGCGAAGGAGCCGCTGGAGGCGGAGGCCGCGGCAAGGGCTGCCGACAGCGCGAAGTGCTTGCGCAGATCGTCCCTTCCGGCAAGGCGCGCTGCACCGCAAGGCGCGCCCGCGCGATCCTCCGGCACCACGTCGCCGATCACGAGCTGCAGGCTCCAGCTTCCGCAGTCGAGCCCGAGCGCAAAGAGCATCGCCTCCGCCTCCGCCGCAGCAGCGCCCCCGGCCGCTGCACGCTCGGCAGCGGTGCGCAGCGCCAGGGCCAGATGGGGCGCCAGCTCGGTCCCGAAGCGCTTGCCCGACGCGGCGGCGGCGTCGAAGGCAGCGAGATAGGCGGCGACTTGCTCGGGCTCGCTCCGGAACGCGATGCCGCGCACGGTGTCCTTGAGCCGGCCTGCGAGCGCGTTCCGCCCCGCCTTGTCCATGTCGATGTCGAGCGACGCCTGGTTGCCGGAGAGGCGTACGGCGCCGACGGCAGAACGCGCGAGATCGCCCGTGCCGTCGCCAAGCATGAGGTCCATGACAACGGCGCCGACGGGCACGATCCATCCGCCCGGCACCTCTATGGGTCCGATCCCGACGCGGCTGAAGCCGATGCCCTCACCGCTTTCGGGTACGGCGGCGCTGAGGTTGTACCAGCCAGCGCCCTCGATGAACGGAATGGGGACGGAGATGGTGATCGCCATCTCCTCTGTCCCGTCCGGCCCCTGACCGACGCGCGCGTTGCCGCGCAGGCCCGGCAGGAACCGCGCGCCGAGGGCGACCGCGCCTTCGACGTCCGCCGTCTCGACGACAAGCGGGCCTTCGGCATCCCCTCGCGTGATCGCGCGGAACTCGTTCAGGAGCCGGTTCACGCGGCCGGCCTGCCGGCTGTTGACCACCCCGTCCGCGCCCACCGCCGGCGCATCCTCCCGACCGATCACGAGGACCGCGACGGGACCGACGATGACCACGGCGAGCACGAGGTAGATGAGGCGGCGAAGGGTCTTGAACATCTGTCTGTCAGCCACTCTGCATTGCGCACGGGACCGGCCGGACTGTGCCTTGACCAAAGGTCGCGGCCCAGAACTTTCGCGCGGGGGATTGCAGAGGCGCGGCATACTTCCGAGGGTCGTGGCGAAAACGACAAAGGGCGCGGGAGGACGGTATGGATTTCACCCTGGATACGGCGTCGGAGGCCTATCGGGCGCGCGTGGTCGAGCA
>JBCCDG010000193.1:0-5315 GCA_039030915.1 Pseudomonadota bacterium
CTCGCGATCCCCGCCGTGCGAGCTACTATTGCGCCGATCGGTTATCTACGGCGTAGGTGACCAGCTGGCCCACCGTCGAGGTCTCGTTTCCCACCTTCAATATCCTCGCAGACCTGGTTGGCCAGGTGGCGGCCGTGATCGGGTGCCGGCATCCTGCGCCAGCGGTCCTCGATCTCCTTCTCCTTGGCCAGCGTGTTGGTGATGAGCGTGAAGAGACGGATGTTCTCGCCCAGCACCTGCGCCACAGCGCGGCCCGCCGATTCGCGCTTGGCGCGGTCGCGATCCTGCAGAAGCGTGAGGGTGGCCTCGAGCGCCAGCGTCTCGCCGTCGACGTTGAAAGTGAGTCCGGACATCGTCTCGTCGAAGAGCCGGTTCCAGGCGGAGGCGCCGACGACCGACATGTCGTGCAGGAACTTCTCAAGCTCGTCCGAAAGCTGATGCGGCGCGAGGGCGCGCACCCGATCGAGCCAAGGATTGTAGCGCTTGAGTGCCGCGCTCTCAGCGTAGGCGGCCTCGAGCTTGTCGGCCGACAGGCGATTCAGCTCGAGCGTGAAGAAGACCATGGGCTGGGTCAGCGCGGTCACCTGCACCTGGAGATTGCCCATCATCTGGGCGCGCGCGGGGTCCTGCGTGTTCTGGGCGTAGCGCAGCATGGCAAAGGACATGACGCGGCCGAGACGGGACTGCATGGCCTCATAGGCCTTCACGGCCTCAGCGAGCCCGTCGCCATCCAGCGTGCCGAGCTTGCCCTCGTAACGCTCCGCGAAGGCCTGAGCCTCCTTGCCCGAGGTCTCGAGATCGGCCGCAAGCGCCGGATCGTCCGGCCCCTGATAGAGTGCGCCCAGATCCCAGACCGGGAGCGCACCGTACTCACCGGCGGCATGAGCTCCCTCCGCTTCGCGGGCAGGCTGGATCGCGGGGACGAGGGGCGTCGGACGGGTCATGCATCTCTCCTGAAGGTCACGGTCAGGGAGACATAGGCCGAGCCGCGCCGCACAGAAAGGGTGCGATCGAGCGGGCCCTTGCCGCAGCGCTCAGAGCGGCACGCCTTCGTCGGGATCGAGCGGCGCAGGTCCGGCCTCACGCTCCTCCGGCTCCGGCGGCTCCCAGGGAGGCGCGTCGGCGCGGCGGCGGATGACGATGTCGCCGTTCGGCAGGAAGACGGGGGCCTCATAGTAGCGTGGATCGTCGACCTCGCGGAGCATGCCGATGATCTCGTCGAACCGCTCCAGGGCAGGCTCCACCTCACGCGTCAGGTCGTCCCAGACGCGGTCGAGTTCGCGCTTCATCTCATCGAGGTCGAAATAGCGCTGCCGCGGCTCCTCCGCCGCGGCGGGCATGGCCGCCAGCAGCGCGGCGAGGGTAGCGGCGAGCGTCAGGTTGCGTGTCATGGCGGGCACCTCCTCGGCGTCATGTGAGGGCGGCGGCGGCGGACGGCAAGCGGCGGGGCCCCGGTGCAGGCCCGAAAAGCCAAGCGCCCCGTGGCGGACCACGGGGCGCTCGATCTCTACGTCAGGCTGGCTGCGCTCGGCGCGCGGCCCCGTCCCCGATCACTCCGAGAGGGTGATCTCGACGCGGCGGTTCAGCGGCTCGCGCACGTTGTCGGCGGTGGCGCGGGCAAGATCACGCTCGCCACGGCCAGCCAGCGTCATCGCATCCGACGGGACGCCACGGTCCACGAGCGCACCGGCGACGCGGCGGGCACGACGCTCCGAGAGACGCTGGTTGTAGCCGTCCGAACCGACAGTATCGGCGTGCCCGACAACCGAGAGGGCGGTTGCGCCGAGCGCGTCGACAGCGGTCACGACCTCGTCGAGCACTTCGCGAGCGCGCGCCGTCAGGTTCGTGCGATCGAAGCCGAAATACACGATGAAGTTCGTGTCGGCGGGCGGCGGAAGGCAAGCAGCCTTAGCCTCCTGGTAGAGCGCGAAGGCGTCATCCGGGTCGATGCAGCTGCCGTCGCCGCCGCGCAGGGCCTCGAGCCACTGGTCCCACATCGCCTGCAGGCGGGCGCAGGCCTCCGGACGCTCGTCGCGATTCGCGACGATGATCGCGACCGTCTCGTCATAGAGCTGGCCGGCCTCGGTGTCCGCGACGCCCAGGCTCTCCGGGCTCCAGGGGCCGACCTGCGCGCCATTTTCGGCGGCCTCGGCCTTCGCGATGTAAGCGGTCGAGTTGTACCAGCGCATGTCACGGAACGCGGCACGACGGCCGAGCTCGGTGTACTCGCTGGCGAGCGCGCCATTGAAGCCCGCGCCGCCATGATCCTCGTTCAAGAAGCGCTCGGCGCTCCAGGTCGCGCCCAGCGTGGAGCCCGGCAGATCCGGCTTGCTGCAGGCCGCAAGCGCAATCGCCGAGCTTGCGAGCATAACAACCGTGAGTTTCGTCATCCCTCTCTCCGTTCTGTGTCGGGCCGTTGACTGTTACGCCCCAGAATTTCGCTGGCCGGCCTGTCCACGCCGCTCCGCAAAAGGTGCTTTGGCACATCCCCTTATGGGGCGACAACGGAACAGCCTGTGCTGACCGGACGTTCCACGGTTTTTATCGGCGCCGTCGCAGATAAACAACAGCGCCACACCCTCCCGGACATCAATCGAGCCCAAGAAGCCCGACCGTGGGCGAATCGTCACAGCACCAAGCGGATGTGAGTCGCTCTTTGCCTAGTTCATGCCCTGAACACGCCCTGAGATTACCGAATTGCGGGGGGATTGTGGGCAATGTGCGTAGAGGTGGAGCGGGTGAGAATGTCCTCGAATATCCTGATCGTGGAAGACGACCGCCAGCAGCGTCGCTATCTCGCGGCGGTGCTCACATCGGCGGGTCACAACGTGGAGGCGGTCGCGGCCGCCGAGGCTGCGATGACGCGGCTCTCGGATACGTCGAGCGCGCCCGTGCAGCTCTGTCTTCTCGATCTCCACATGCCGGCGATGGACGGGCTCGCGATGCTCAAGCGCGTGCGGGCCGCCGGGCATGACATGCCGGTGATCGTGCTGACGGGCGACGGCTCGGTCGCGCGGGCCGTCGAGGCGATGCGCGCCGGCGCGAACGACTTCCTGGTGAAGCCTATCGGGCCGGAGCGGCTGGAGGTCTCGATCCGCAATGTGCTCGAGATCAGCACGCTCTCGAGCGATGTGCGTCGACTGAGCCGGGAGGAAGGCAAGACGCTCGATTTCGAAGATCTCGTCGCCCAGAGCGCGTCGTTCCGCGACGCGATCAAGCTCGCGCGCCGAGGCGCGCAGTCCGACATCCCGGTCCTGCTCACGGGCGAATCGGGATCGGGCAAGGAGGTCTTCGCGCGCGCCATCCACGGCGGCAGCGCCCGCGCCGATCACCCCTTCGTCGCGGTCAATTGCGGCGCGCTCCGCGACAGCAGCGTCGAGGCCGTGCTCTTCGGTCAGGAGCAGGGCGCCTATGGCGGCAACGGGGAGCGGCGCGTCGGCAAGTTCGAGGAAGCCTCGGGCGGCACGCTTTTTCTCGACGAGATCGGGGAGCTGCCGGCGGGGGTGCAGGTCAAGCTCCTCCGTGCGCTCCAGCAGCGCGAGATCGAGCCCGTGGGCGCGCAGAAGCCGGTGCCCGTCGATATCCGCCTCGTTTCCGCCTCGAATCAGGACCTGTCCAGCATGGTCGCCAACGGGCAGTTCCGGGAGGATCTCTTCTACCGGATCAGCGCCTATCCCATTCATCTGCCGCCGTTGAGGGAGCGGCGGGAGGATCTGCTGATGCTCGCCCGCATGTTCCTCACGCGCTTCGCGGCGTCCGAGGGGATCCGGGTCACCGGCTTCAGCGAGGACGCGGTGCAGCTCATCGAGGGCGCGGACTGGCCCGGCAATGTCCGCCAGCTCCAGAACACGATGCATCGCGCCGTCGTACTGGCGGAGGGACCCATCATCCGGGCCGAGCACCTGGTGGGGCTCGACACGCCCTGCCGGGAAGGCGGTCGCCCGGGTGGCGCGCCGGCGCGCGACGCGCTGGTGGACGAGAATGGCCAGATCCGCAAGCTCGCCGAGATCGAGGCCGAGGCGATACAGCGCGCGCTGACGATCTATCACGGTCGGATGGCCGAAGTCGCCCGCCGCCTCGGCATCGGCCGCTCGACGCTCTACCGCAAGCTCGAGGAACTCAATCTCAGCCGTCGCCGCGCCTGACCACCGGGCCCCCTCCCGCGCATCGAGCGTGCACAGCGCCACGCCGATCGCGGAAAGCGCGGGAGCGAAGCATCAGTCCGGCGAGACCACCATGCCCAGGGCGGCGAGATACATCTCGAGGAGCGCTTCCTCCTCCTGCCGCTCGTCAACATCCTTCTTTCTCAGCGCGATCACCTTGCGCAGGATCTTGACGTCGTAGCCGGTGCCCTTGGCCTCGGCATAGACCTCCTTCACCTGCTCGGCGATCTCCTTTTTCTCCTCCTCGAGCCGCTCGATGCGCTCGACGAAGGCCCGCAGCTGGCCCGCCGCCACGCTGCCCGAGGCAACACCCTCAACGTCGTCCATGCCCACGATCTCCCTCTGGCGAAGGGCGTCCCCCTACCCGCTCCGCCCGCACGGCGCCAGCCCCCGGCGCGGTCGAACCGCAACCCTCGTCCCGGAGCAGGCCGGCGGGTGGGCGGCCGCGGATGCCGGGCGGCCGCATGGCCGCACGGCGAGGAGGCCGGGCACCTGCCGGCCCGCCCGTCGGAGCGGTGCCTCAGTGCCCGCCGCCCGCCTTCTCGAAGGCCGCCTTCTGCGCAGCGCTCGCCTCGGTCTGATGCTTCGCGCGCCACTCGTCATAGGGCATGCCGTAGACGATCTCGCGCGCCTCGGCCTTGTCCGTCTCCCCCCCGCGGGCGCGGGTCTCTTCCTCGTACCAGCGCGAGAGACAGTTCCGGCAGAAACCCGTCAGGTTCATCATGTCGATATTCTGCACGTCCGTGCGCGCGCGCAGATGATCGCGCAGCCGCCGGAAGACGGCCGCCTCGATCTCGAGCCGCGCCCGCTCGTCCTGTCCGTCATCGGTCATTCTCGTCTCCCATCCTTCGCCTCTCGCCCGTCCCTCCGCCAACCGCCACCTGAGAGCACCAGATCGAGCGCCGTCAGCGCGAGAAGCAACGCACCATGGATAGCCTCGCCCATCAGGAGGACGGCGCCCGGAGGCGGTCGGACAGGCTCTCGAACTCGCGCCGGAGCTCCTCGTTCTCGAAGAGCGTGTCGAGCCCCGGGCTCTCAAGCGCCTCCAGGGCCTCGAATTGCAACTCCGCCTCGCGCATGATCTCGAGAAGGCGAAAGCTCGCATCGACCGTGCGCAGGGTGTTGTCGGCAACCGCGAGGTCCTGACGGGTC
>JBCCDG010000194.1:0-5204 GCA_039030915.1 Pseudomonadota bacterium
AAGACGATCGAGACGGACGAGGATTTCGCGACCGAGCTCCTCGCCGCGGAGGGGGTGGCGGTCGTGCACGGCGCGGCCTTCGGTACGAGCCCGAACTTCCGTGCGAGCTATGCGACGGACGAGGCGACGCTGGAGGATGCCTGCAGTCGCATCCAACGCTTCTGCGCCAGCCTGTCGTGACGGGCGAAGCCGCGGCGCCCCGGGGCCTGATTGCCGCTCTCGATGCTGTGCGGCAGCGTCCCGGCATGTATCTCGGCCCCGAGCCGGATCTCGCGAAGCTCCACGACTTGATCACGGGCTACAGGCTGGCGCTCCGGATGCACGGACTTGCAGACCCGGACTCGGAGACGCTGCGCGCCTTCGAGAAGTCCCTCCCCAGAACGCCCGCCTGCGGGACCGTTTCGGTCATCGAAGAGAGGGCGCGGGCGGCGGGCCGCCCGGCGCTCGACCAGTTCTTCCTCGATCTCGACGCCTTCAGAGAGTGTGGGGACACCGCTTGAGGATCATCGTCGTCGGCGCCGGTATCGTCGGGCTCTCGGCCGCCTGGGCGCTCCGGCGACGCGGCGCCGACGTCACCGTGGTCGAGAGGGGCCCCATCCCCTGCCCCACCGCCGCCTCCGCCGACCATCACCGCATGATCCGGCGGAGCTATCCGCGCAATCCCGGCTATGGCGCGCGCATGGACAACGCCTTCGCGGCGTGGTCCCGCCTCTATGCCGACTTCGCCGCGGCGGGCCTCGGCGCCGAGAGCCGCTATTACGCGGCCCGCGGTGTTCTCACCCTTTCCGAGCGGCCCGGCGATTACGGTGACGAGGCGCGGCGCCTCTTCGACGATCTCGCCACGCCCTACGAGCTCCTCGAAGGGCCCTCCGCCATTGCCGAACGGCTGCCCTTTCTCGACATCGCGGCGCTCGGATCGAACGCGCTGACGGCGACGCTGAGCGAAGGCGGCGCGCTGATGGCGAACCGCATCCTCACCGGCCTTGCGGATCTGCTCCGCGCCCAGAGCGTCGAGATCCATGAGCTCTCGCCCGTCCGCGCCATCGACCCCGGAACCGCAACGGTCGAGATGGCCGACGGCCGACGGCTGCGCGGAGACCTCGTTATCGCGAGCGCCGGCGCCGGGCTGCCCATGCTCGTTCCCGGCCTCACGGGCGATTTCGGCTTCCGCCGCACCCTGATCGCCTATGCCCGCCCCCCCGAGGATCTGGCCGAGGCGTGGGCCCAAGCGCCATGCTGGACCTTTCTCGGCGGCGAGGGCGATCTCTGGGGCATCGCCCCGGTCGACGGGCTTGCGCCGAAGCTCGGATGCGGCGCCCTCGGCCGCGTCGATGCTAATGACGGCGACCGCATCCCGACACCGGCCGAGAGTGCAGCGATCCTTTCGGCCTACAAGGGCCGGTTCCGCGGGATCGAGCGCTTCACGACGGTCTTCACCCAGGCCAACTACTGGATGCTGGCACCGGAGGAGCGCTTTGTCCTCCGCCGCGAAGGCAGGCTCCTCGCCGTCTCCGCCTGCTCCGGCCACGGCTTCAAGTTCGGCGCCCTCTCCGGAGAGGACCTCGCCGACGCCGCCCTCGGCCCCGAGCCCGTAGAGCGCGTCGCCGCCCGCATGGCGGCCCTCGCCCAACCCTCGGCGCCAGCGCCAGCATCCTGACGCCAAAGGAGGCACGGAGCGCCACGCCAGCGGGACCCGTCCGCGCCGCCGTGCATCCGAAGGCGCCCGCGCCCACCCACGTCAGGCTATAGCGGCGTCTGTGAACATTTAGGGAGCACACGCGCGTAGGTGCGCTTGAGAAGGACGATCATCGGCGTCGAACGCCATTTCGGGGCGGCAGAACGACGCGTCCACGGTCATTGCCTGGCATTGTCCAGTACCTCCGCAACCGCGGCTCTTCGTGCATGCCGGCCCAACCGGTCAGCATGGCAGAGCGACATCGCTGCATGCGGATGTGCTGCAGGTCTCCACTACAGCCGTGGTCTGAGATCAGGACTGACCCGGCCTGCGAGGAGCTGTTCTGTTCGGGGAGGCATCCGATGCCGGCCAACCGTTTCCTGCTTGCGATGACCGTCAGCGCGAGCGCGGCCCGGCTCTCCGGCGGAAGTCCAGGCAGCAAAGGCCCGGCGGGGTCAGCCCGCCTTCCGCATCGAGCGATGTCGCGCGGCAACGCGCCCACGGGGCAGGCTGGCGGGTGGGCGGAGCAAGGCGCGGCACGAAGGGCCGCGACGCGCGAACGGGTCCCGACAGGCTGTCCCGCACCGCCTTCGATGGGAACGCTCCCTTGCCCGTCCCGCGACAGGCCCTCCCGACATCGCCTTTCGACCGGCCGGCCGGCTCGGCTCAAACGCCGCGGTCGGTCGGAAAAGGATCGATGGGCGACACGGCTGGCCCGGCCGCCTCGACCGCACGACCCGCGGCGAGGAGGGCATCCTCGCGAAAGCGCGGGCCGATGAGCTGCACGCCCATGGGCCGGCCCGGCGTCCCAGTCGCGACCGTGAGGCCCGGCAGCGCCAGGAGCGGCAGGGCCACCTGGATGAGCTGCGCCTCGTAGACCGCCGCAAACGCCTCCGCACCGCCGAGATCCGCATGCGCCGCAAAGGGCGGCACCGCGGAAACGGGGCAAAGCACGATCGGCCAGTCCTCGAGAAATCCCTGCCAGGCGCGGATGAGCGCGACGCGCCGCTGCAGCGCCTCCATCGGCCCGATGTCTCCGCCGAGCGCCATCAGCCGTGCGGCCACCTCCGTGGCGTCCGGATCTCCCTCCGCCTCGAGTTTCGGCATACTCACCGCGCCGAACTCGGCCATCCAGAGCGCCATGTTGAGCGCGGCCGCCTCGCGGAAGGGCGGGACGGGCACTTCCTCGACCACATAGCCCGCATGTTCGAGCGCCGCCGCCGCGGCCTCCAGCGCTGCGGTGACCGCGGGATCGACCGCGAGCCCGTCCGGCGCCCTGTCGAAGGCCACGCGCCTCGGCAGGGCCGCTCCGTCGAGCGCGATGGGAACGTGCCAGGGGTCCCGCCAGTCCGGCATCGCCATTGCGCCGAGAGCGAGCGCCAGATCGTCGATCCGGCGGCCCAGCGGACCGGAGACGGCGGTGAGCTGCGCGCCCATGCCCCGATCCGGCGCCGACAGATTTGCCGCGGGAATTCGCCCCATGGTCGGCCGCAGCCCGTGTACGTTGCAGGCATAGGCCGGATAGCGGATAGAGCCTGCGATATCCGTACCGTGCGCGAGGGCGCCGATCCCGGCCGCCACCGCCGCGCCTGCCCCGCCCGAGGATCCCCCCGGCGTGAGGCCCCCATCGTGCGGGTTGAGCGTTTCGCCATGCAGGCTGTTGCGGCAGAACCAGCGGATCGAGAAGGCCGGCGTATTCGTCCGCCCGATGATAACGGCTCCGGCGCGCCGGAGGTTGGCGACGACCGGATTATCCGCATCCGCGCGATGCTTGGCCTGGAGACGGAGCCCGTTCGTCGTGGCCCGTCCACGGCAATCGACGTTGACCTTGACCGTGACCGGCACGCCGGCAAGCGGACCGGCCGCCGGTCCTTCGCCCGTGGCCGCGTCGAGCGCATTGGCCGTCGCCAGCGCTTCCTCGTGGAGCGGATCGACGACTGCGTTGATCGCAGGGTTCGCCGCGTCGAGCCGGGCGAGCGCATCCTCGGCCACCTCGCGCGCCGAGACGGATCGGCTTCGGACAAGATCCGCGATCACCGCCGCGGGCAGCCGCCAGAGCTCCTGCATGGTCTGTCCCCTCAGCCCGTTGCCGCACCGCCCGAGGCACCGGCCGTTGCGTCGCCACCCTGCCCCAAAGCGCCACCATGCGCCATGAAGCGCCTGGCGCTGTGATCCGTGTCGCCGAGGAGATGATCGATCATCACGAGACGCTTGGCGAAATGCGGCAGCGGATACTCCCAGGTCATCGCGATGCCACCATGGAGCTGGATGCTCTCCTCGGCCACCAGCCGGCCGACGCGACCCGCCAGATGCTTTGCCGCCGCGACCGTGCGCTCCCGCCCCTCCCGCGGCCCGTCGAGGAGAGCTGCGGCGTACATCACCGCCGAGCGCGCCTGCTCGACCTCCAGCCAGAGGTCCACCATGCGGTGCTGCAGCACCTGGAAGCTGCCGATGGCGCGGCCGAACTGGTTGCGCTGCTTGAGATAGTCGAGCGTCGTATCCTTGCAGACATCCATCAGCCCTACCGCCTCGGCGGCGAGGGCGAGCGCACCGCGCGCCAGCGTCTCCTCGAGCACGGCCAGCCCCTCCTCGGGGCCGACCAGCATGCGGGCGGGGGTGTTCTCGAGCACCACCTCCGCCGCCCGGCCGCCTTCCACGGTGCCGTAGGCGCGGCGATCGAGCCCTGCCGCATCGCCTTCGACGAGGAAGAGCGCAATGCCCGCTTCCTCCGCAACATCGCCGGAGATGCGGGCGCTCACGACCAGCTTGTCGGCCGCGTCGCCGTTCAGGACGACGGCCTTGTGGCCAGTCAGCGCCCAGGTCCCGCCCGTCTCCTCCGCGCGTGTCGCCACATGGGCGGCGCGGTAGCGCGCCGCAGGCTCCCCATGCGCGAGGGCGAGGAGCGTCGTGCCGGCCGCCACCTCCTCGAGAAGCGCCATCTCGCCCGCGCGGAAGAGTGGCCATGCCCCCAGCACCGCGCACGCGAGAAAAGGCTCGACCACAAGACCCCGGCCGAGCGCGTCGAACACCACCATCAGGTCCTCGCCCGTGCCACCGAAACCGCCCGCCTCGGGCGGCAGCAGCGCGCCCACGAGACCGAGCTCCGCCATTTCGGCCCAGACCTCCCGGTCGAAGCCCTCCGCCGCCTCGGCCGCCTTCATGCGGCGTTCGATCGGGTACTGCTCGCGGAGCCATCGCGCGGCCGTATCCGCCAGCATCCGCCGCTCCTCGGAAAGCTCGAAATCCATCAGGCTTCTCCCGTGATTTTCTCATGCAGCCCGGCACCCCTCATCGGCGCACGGGGGCGCCCGCGCAGCCGGGCCGCTGCCGAACGGGATGGCGTCTGCAACCGCCAGGCTGACTGTCAAGGCCCTTGATAACCCTGATTTAAAATTCTTGACAACGGAATGATGCACCGGGCCCTGCAGACGGCCGATCAACTGGGCGGCGGCGTGGGCGGCCAGGTCCTGCAGTGGTTGGTGTGTCTGGGCCTCGTGGTTCTGTCGGGCCTGTTCTCCGGGCTGACCCT
>JBCCDG010000195.1:0-5093 GCA_039030915.1 Pseudomonadota bacterium
ACATTGAAGGGCATCGTGGCGATTGACGACGCCTGGGGCCTTGTCGTCTTCAGCATCGTCCTCGTCTTTGCAGGACAAGGCGAAGGAGGCGCGGGGATCGTCGCGGGCGCTTTCCGGGATCTCGGCGGCGCCGCCGCGCTCGGCGTTGCCATCGGTCTGCCATCCGCCAAGCTGACCGGCCGACTGACCCCGGGCGAGCCCCTGCAGGCGGAGGCGATCGGCATCGTCTTTCTCACCGCCGGGCTGGCGCTCTGGCTCGAGGTTTCCTTCCTCGTCGCGGGGATGACCGCAGGCGCGATGATCTCGAGCTTCGCTCGACATCATGATCGCGCGTTTCACGAGATCGAGCACGTCCAATGGCCGTTCATGATCCTGTTCTTCCTGCTTGCAGGCGCATCGCTCGAGGTCGGTTCGCTCTCTCTGATCGGCACGGCCGGCGCGCTCTTCATCCTGCTGCGGATCGTGTCGCGCATCTTGGGCGGCGTGATCGGCGCGCGCCTGGCAGGCGTTCCGCGCGAGGAGGTGCTCTGGTACGGCCCCGCATTGCTGCCGCAAGCGGGGGTCGCGATCGGCATGGCACTCGTTGCCGGGGAGCGTTTCCCGCAATGGGGACCCACGATCATGGCGTTCACCATCACAAGCACGGTCGTCTTCGAGATCGTTGGCCCGCCCGCCGCGCTCTTCGCGATCCGCCGGGTGGCGCGCCGCACCCGGTCCGGCTCGATGAAGAGAGCCTAGGGCGTCTCGACGAGCATATCGCGGCAGATTGGCGTCTCGCGGCGCGGCACGGTGGCCATGTGGCTTCGGCGGGGCCGTTAACTCTCGCCATCGGCGGTCTTTTACGGGGGCCACGGTGGCCCCGAGGCGGGCCCGGTCGCAGCTTGATGGCCGCAGTTGCAACGGCGGGAGACTGCGTCGGGGACCCGAAAAGGGAGCGAGAGGCCGCGCAGGGCGGCCTCGGCCCCCCTTAGGGCCGGCACGCTACTCCGCGGCGACCAGCGGCTCCCCGGTCGCGGGGCGAAGGCGGCAGGCGGAGAACTTGAACTCCGGGATCTTGCCGTAGGGGTCGAGCTGAGGGTTCGTCAGCACGTTCGCGGCGGCTTCGACATAGGCGAAGGGGACGAAGACCATGTCCTCAGCCACCGCCCTGTCCTGGCGCGCCATGATCTCGATGGCGCCGCGGCGCGTCTCGATCCGCACCATCTCACCCGGCTGAATACCAAGCTTTCTCAACGTCTTGGGGTGAAGCGAGGCGTTGGCCTCGGGCTCGGCCCAGTCCAGCACACCCGCCCGCCGGGTCATCGAGCCCGTGTGCCAGTGCTCGAGCTGGCGGCCCGTTGTGAGGATGTACGGGAACTTCACGTCCGGCGGCTCGGCTGGCGGCACGATCTGCGCGGGCGTGAACCGGGCGCGGCCGCCGGGGCGGGGAAAGCCCTCGCCGAAGAGGACCGACTGCCCCGGATCATCCGGCCCGCTGGTGGGATAGGTCACCGACCCCTCCGCCTCGAGCCGGCCCCAAGAGATATTCCTCAACGATTTCATGCCCATCTTCATCTCCCCGAAGACCTCGGAGGGATGCTCGTACTCCCATTTGAGGCCGAGCCGGCGGGCGAGCTGGACAATGATCCACCAGTCCTCCTTGGCCTCGCCCGGGGGCGAAAGGGCCGCGCGGCCCATCTGCACCTGGCGGTTGGTATTGGTCACCGTGCCGGTCTTCTCGGGCCAGGCGGAGGCGGGCAGGATAACGTCCGCGAACATCGCGGTCTCGGTCAGGAACACATCCTGCACGACCAGATGATCGAGATGCGCCAATGCCTTACGGGCATGGGAGACATCCGGGTCGGACATCGCGGGGTTCTCGCCCAGGATGTACATGCCGCGGATCTCGCCGCGATAGACCGCATCGATGATCTCCACGACCGTCAGGCCCGGCTCGTCGAAGGGCTCCATCTGCCAGATCGAGCGGAAGAGCTCGCGCGCACCGGCATCCTTCACGCTCTGATAGTCCGGCAGGACGTGGGGGATGAGGCCCGCGTCCGAGGCACCCTGCACGTTGTTCTGGCCCCGCAACGGATGGAGCCCCGTGCCCGGCCGGCCCACATGGCCGCAGAGGAGCGCGAGCGAGATCAGGCAGCGCGAATTGTCCGTCCCGTGCACATGCTGGGAGACGCCCATGCCCCAGAAGATCATGCCCGCCTTCGAGCCTGCGAAGACACGCGCCACCTCGCGCAACGTCTCGGGATCGATGCCGCAGATGGGCGCCATCTTCTCCGGGCTGAAACCCTTCAGGTGGTCGCGGAGCTGGAAGAAGCCCTCGGTGAACCCTTCCACATAGTTCCGGTCGTAAAGCTTCTCCTCGATGATCACATGCATGATCGCGTTCAGCATCGAGACATCGGTGCCCGGCCGGAACTGCAGCATGTGCGACGCGTGCCGCTTCAGGCCCTGGCCGCGCGGATCCATCACGATGAGCTTGCCGCCCCGCTTGGCGAACTGCTTGAAGTAGGTCGCGGCGACGGGATGGTTCTCGGTCGGGTTGGCGCCGATGACGATGGCGACGTCGGCGTTCTCGATCTCGTTGAAGCCCGCCGTCACACCGCCCGAGCCGACATTCTCGATCAGCGCGAAGACCGATGACGCGTGGCAGAGCCGGGTGCAGTGGTCCACGTTGTTATGACCGAACCCGGTGCGGATAAGCTTCTGAAAGAGATAGGCTTCCTCGTTCGAACACTTGGCCGAGCCGAAGCCTGCCACGGATTTGCCCGAGAAGAAGCCGCGGAGCTTGGCGAACCCGCCCGCCGCCGCATCCAGCGCCTCGTCCCACGTCGCCTCCCGGAAATGGGTCCAGGGTTTCTCGGGGTCGACATTGAGGCCCTTCTCCGGCGCGTCCGGCAGGCGGATCAGCGGCTTGGTAAGCCGGTGAGGGTGGTGGATGTAATCGAAGCCGAAGCGACCCTTCACACAGAGGCGGTTCTCGTTGGCCGGCCCGTTGGCGCCCTCGACCCAGGCGATCTTCTCCTCGCCCGCGGCGTCCTTCTTGATCTTGAAGCTGAGCTGACAGCCGACGCCGCAATAGGGGCAAACGGACTGGACGGAGCGGTCATATGCCTTCGAGGAGCCCTTCTGCGCCTCGTCCACCGCGGCCGCCGGCATCAGCGCCCCGGTGGGGCAGGCCTGGACGCATTCGCCGCAGGCCACACAGGTACTCTCCCCCATCGGATCGTCGAGATCGAAGCCGATCTTGGCGTCATGGCCTCGCCCGCCCAGCCCGATCACGTCGTTCACCTGCACGTCGCGGCAGGCACGGACGCAGAGATTGCAGTGGATGCAGGCGTCGAGGTTCACCCTCATCGCGGGATGGCTGTCGTCGAGAAGCGGGATCCGGTCATGCTCGATGGCGGGGAACCGGCTATCGGAGAGGCCGTTCATCGCCGCCATGTCCCAGAAATGGCTGTCACGATCATGCGCCTCCTCCGGCGCCGGCTGGTCGGCGAGCAGGAGCTCCATGACGAGGTTGCGCGACTTTTCCGCCCGTTCGCCCTTGCTGCTCACGATCATGCCGTCGGCGGGCTGGCGGATGCAGGAGGCGACGAGGTTCCGCTCCCCCTCCACCTCCACCATGCAGGCGCGGCAGTTCCCGTCCGGCCGGTAGCCCGGCGCATCCTTGTGGCAGAGATGCGGGATCGTGGTGCCGACCCGCTTGGCCACCTGCCAGATCGTCTCCCCCGGCTGGGCCTGCACTTCCCGCCCGTCGAGCGTGAAGGTGATGGTCGGGATCTTGGCACCGTCAGGCATGGATGTCTCCTTCGCGGGGGGCAGGGCCGGGCCGGTGCTCGGCGTCGTATCGGATGAGGACCTTGTCGGTCATTTTGCCCCCGAGGCTTTCGTAGAGCCCGATGGCGGCTGCATTCGTTCGGTCTGTCGTGACATCCACCCGCTCGCCATCCGTCAGACGGACATGGGCGAGGAAGGCTTCCATGAGCGCGGTGCCGACACCGCTCCCGCGCCCGGCGGCAGCCACGTAGACCTCCTTGACCCACCAGGCGATGCGGAAGCTGTTGCCGGGAAAGGTGCGTACGGCCGTGAGATAACCATGGAGCGCCGGGCCCCCGTTGAGCGAGGCTTCGGCGACCAGAAAAAGCGTGTCGGTCAGCGTCGCGTGGGCATGGTCGAAGTGTCGGCCAATCTCCTCGGCGTCTTCGCCGCCGTCGCCTTCGTAGTGACGGTCCATCTCGACCATGAGCGCGACGAGCGCATCGCGATCGGCCGGAGCGTAAGGACGCACGTTCATGACCGCGCCGCCGCTTCCAGCCGGTCGGGCTCGCCCGCCTGCCAGTCATCGGAGAGGCCGCCGTGAAGGGTGTGGTACATCTCGTCGCCGGCGTGCTGGGTGAACTCGGCGTTCACGTCGCGGTCCTCGTAGCCGAGGATCTCCTTGCACGCGTCGATCAGGCGGCGGGCAAGCTCCGCGCGCTGCCCGGGCGGGCGGCCGCGGCGGATGTCGAGCATCAGGATCGCGGCCTCGCGCGGCTCCCCGCCCTCCGCCGGCCCCTGGCAGCGCCAGCATCCGCCGCGGCCGAGCTCCCGGATCGAGACGGTGATGCGGTTGGGGCTCGCGACCATGACTTCCGCAAAGACCTCGCCGAAGCGCTTGGACAGGCGGCGCTTTTCGTCCGTGCTATGCGAAAAGGGCGTGTCGAGCTGAAGATAGGGCATGGCGCTCAGCCGCAGTATTCCGGGATCACGGCCCGGAACTCGGTGCAGCTCTCATCGCCCGCCCACCACGCGTCCGTGGCGCCGATGCTCCACTCCTCCGCGAACCAGCGGCCTTTCTCGCGCCGGTAGAAGACATGCACGGTGGTGCCGTCGATCGCGTCCGAGCCACGGCTGATCGCAGCGAGCGGCGTCTCGTCGAAGGGGATCGGCCGCCCGCCGGGGCGCTGCGGCTCGAGCCAGCCGAAGCCGCGATCCCCATCGATCCGAAGCTGGCGGACGACGAAGCGGACCGGCGCGCCCAGATCGCGCTCGACGATGGGGCGCACGGCATCCATCAGCTCCCGCCGGAGCTGCGTGCCCCAGGCAGGCTCCTCCCA
>JBCCDG010000196.1:0-4964 GCA_039030915.1 Pseudomonadota bacterium
CCGGCCTTCCACGGCGAGCGGGACCGGGGTCGGACGGTCGAGGAGGCAGTGGCGGAGATGGAGCGCCAGGCGCCCGAATTCGCGCCGGCCATCGCCAAGTTCTATGCGCGCTGGCTCGACACTATCCCCTTCGCTATCGAGGAGAGCGTCACGATCTTCGAGAAGCTCGAGGCAGCGGGACTGCCGGTCTACGGCATCACCAACTTTCCCGAGGACGAGTGGCGACGCACCGTCGCAGCCTACCCCTTCCTCGGTCGGTTCACCGATGTCGTCGTGTCGGGCGCTGTGGGGATGGCGAAACCCGATACCCGCATCTACAGTCTCCTGACGGAGCGCAACGCTCTCGCGCCCGAGGCCTGTGTCTTCATCGACGACACCGAGAAGAACGTCGCCGGCGCCCGCGAGGCGGGCATGGATGCGATCCATTTCACCGAGCCAAGCGTCCTAGCACCCGCGCTGCGCGACCGGGGGCTGCCAGTGTGACACAGCATCAGGACATCGAGGCCTACAACTTCGCCTATCTCGACGAGCGGACGAAGAAGATGATCCGTCGCGCAATCCTGAAGGGGATCGCGATCCCCGGCTATCAGGTGCCTTTCGCGAGCCGCGAGATGCCGATGCCCTATGGCTGGGGTACGGGCGGGGTGCAGGTGACGGCCGCCTGTCTCGAGCCTTCGGACACGCTCAAGGTCATCGATCAGGGCGCGGACGACACGACCAATGCGGTCAGCATCCGCAAGTTCTTCGAGCGTACCGCGGGTGTGGCGGTTACGACCTCAACCGAGGACGCAACCATCATCCAGACGCGCCACCGCATTCCCGAAGCCGATCTCGTCGAAGGACAGATCCTCGTCTACCAGGTCCCGATCCCCGAGCCGTTGCGCTTTCTCGAACCGCGAGAGACCGAGACGCGGCGGATGCATGCGCTCGAGGAATACGGGCTCATGCAGGTGAAGCTCTACGAGGACATCAGCCGGCACGGCCATATCGCCACGACCTATGCCTATCCGGTGCTGGTCGAGGACCGCTACGTGATGGACCCGAGCCCGATCCCGAAATTCGACAACCCCAAGCTTTCGGACTGTCCGGCCATCCAGCTCTTCGGGGCGGGTCGCGAGCAGCGGATCTATGCCATCCCGCCCTACACGGCGGTCGTCAGCCTCGACTTCGAGGACCACCCCTTCGAGCGGGGTGGCACGGGGCATGCCTGTGCGCTCTGCGGGGCGGAGGAGAGCTATCTCGACGAGGTGATCACCGACGATGCGGGCAGTCGCCTCTTCGTCTGCTCCGACACCGCCTTTTGCGAGGTGCGCAGGGCGGTAGGGCACGAGGGCACCGGCGCGCCCGCGGGCTTCGGCGGCGGTCGCGAGGAGGATGCGGCATGAATGCAACCCTCGCGGCAGCTGCCGGATCGGAACAGCCGCCCCTCCCGGCCGTCGAGGCGCCGCTCCTCGAGGTGACGGGGCTGACGAAGCGATATGGGGCCAGGATCGGCTGCGCGGATGTCGACTTCGATCTCTGGCCGGGGGAGGTGCTGGGGATCGTGGGCGAGAGCGGCTCCGGTAAGACCACGCTGTTGCGCTGTCTCGCAGGCGAGCTCAGCCCCGAGGCGGGCCGGGTAGACTACGCGACGGAGGACACGGCGGTCGATGTGCTCGCCATGACCGAGCCCCAGCGGCGGCGGCTCATGCGCACGGACTGGGCGTTCGTGCACCAGAACCCGCGGGACGGGCTGCGCCTTGGCGTCAGCGCCGGGGCCAATGTGGGCGAGCGGCTGATGGCGGCGGGCTGGCGGCATTACGGGCGCATCCGCGAGACGGCAGCCGACTGGCTCGACCGTGTCGAGATCGACGAGAAGCGCATCGACGAGCGGCCCACGGCCTTCTCGGGCGGCATGCAGCAGCGGCTTCAGATCGCGCGCAATCTCGTCACGGCGCCCCGTCTCGTTCTGATGGACGAACCGACGGGAGGCCTCGACGTGAGCGTGCAGGCGCGGCTTCTCGACCTCATTCGCGGGCTCGTCCGCGATCTCGGCCTTTCGGCGATCGTCGTGACGCATGATCTGGCCGTGGTGCGCCTGCTGGCGGATCGTCTGGTGGTGATGAAAGGCGGACGGATCGTCGAGAGCGGGCTCACCGATCAGGTGCTGGACGATCCGCAACACGCCTACAGCCAACTCCTCGTCTCGAGCGTCCTGAGGGTCTGAGCCATGAGCGAGCCGATCATCGTCGTCGAGGGTGCGGACAAGACCTTCACGCTGCATCAGCAGGGCGGCATCGCGCTGCCAGTGATGGCGGGGGCGACGCTCCGCGTGATGCCGGGCGAATGCGTGGCGCTGACGGGGCCTTCGGGCGCGGGCAAGTCGACGCTCATGCGCATGATCTACGGCAACTACCTGGCCGCGGGCGGTTCGTTGCGCGTCGCGGGGCTCGAGATCCGGGGCGCCCGGGCGCGGGACATCCTCACATTGCGGCGCGAGACGCTCGGCTACGTGAGCCAGTTCCTGCGCGTCGTGCCGCGCGTGCCGTGCCTCGATGTGGTCGCGGAGCCGCTGACGGTGCTGGGGGTCGGCGCGGAGGATGCGCGGGCCCGGGCCGGGGCGCTCTTGCGCAGGCTCAACATCCCCGAGGCGCTCTGGTCGCTCTCGCCCCTCACCTTCTCGGGCGGGGAGCAGCAACGGGTGAACATCGCCCGTGGCTTCGTCCACGCCTACCCTGCGCTCCTGCTCGACGAGCCGACGGCATCCCTCGATGCCGCCAACCGGTCGGAGGTGCTGGCGCTCATCGAGGAGGCCAAGGCAAAGGGGACGGGCATCCTCGGCATCTTTCACGACGCGCAGGCCCGCAGGCGCGTCTGCGACCGGGAGGTGGATGTGAGCGCCTTCGCGCCTGCGCCTCAGGCAGCGTCCGAGCCCGTGAGCGGATGATGGCGGAGGTGTCGGAAGCCCGCGCCGTTGCCCGGATCGCCGAAGAGCGCGAGGGCATCGACCGCAAAGCGCCCGCCGAGATGCGGCGCGAAGCGAATGCGGAGCGCTCGGGCCGTCGCCTCCGCCTCGTCCCTCGCAAGGCGACCGGTCAAGGTAATGTGGAAGCGGAAGGCGTCGAGGACATGCGGGTACCCCCAGCGCTCGAGCCGCGCCCTGGCGTCGGGCGAGAGCATATCCGCCCGCCGGCGCGCCCGTTCCGTATCCGTCAGCGGCGCGCGGAAGCTGTCGAAATCCCGCACAACCCGGGCGGCGAGCGCGTCGATCGCTGGGCAGGGCCCCGACGGGCGCAGCGCGAGAAAGCCGAGATCGCCATCGACAGCAAGATCCGGCGCGACGGCCGGTGCCAGACGCGCGGCAAGGGCTGCGACGGCGGCATCGAGCGCGTGCGGTGTCGCGCCCTCCGCCAACCGGAAGGGCGGCTTCAGCGTGGCGTGGAGGCCGTAGACGCGCGGGGTGCTGACGCGGGGGTCCGACGCCCGAGCCGGATCGCCGCGCCCCGTCATCGGGTCGTAGCCGAGCCAGTCGATGCCCGCTTCGGCCAGCGCGCTGCCGGGCTGGGGCGCCCAGTAGATCGCATAGCGCGCATAGCCGCCGATCTCTTCCGCCTGCATGCCGTCGTCCCCCCCTTCCAGCGCCTGCAGCTATCGCGCAGGCGCGCCCGGCCGCAAGCGCCGACGCTGCCCGGCGCCCTGTCGTCCCGCCGCGCCCCCGCCCTGCCAGCCGTCGAACGGAGACCGTCATGACCGAGAGCGCCGCCATCGCGAGCCCGGAGCCGGCGCCCCGCGCCACGCGTCGGCCCCACAGCGCCGTGACGCTGGCCAATGCCCGCCTCGTGCTGGCGGACGAGGTGGTCGCAGGCTCGATCCGGCTGGAGGAAGGCGTGATCGCCGGTATCGATCTCGGCAAGGGCGTCGCGCCGGGGGCGGAGGATTGCGAGGGCCAGCTTGTCATCCCCGGTCTCGTGGAGCTCCATACGGACAATCTCGAGCGCCACCTGATGCCGCGCCCGGGCGTCAAATGGCCTGGCCCTGCGGCGGTGCTGGCACATGACGGGGAGCTGGCGAGCGCCGGCATCACCACCGTCTTCGACGCCGTGCGCGTAGGCTCGATGCGGGATGCGGGCGGTGCCAAGAAGGACTATTCGAAATACGCGCGCGACGTGGTGTACCACATCAACGCTCTGGCGGCGGGCGGGCTGACCCGCGTCGATCATCGCGTGCATCTGCGCGCGGAGGTCTGCTCGGAGACCGTGCTGGAGGAGCTCGACGAGTTCGGCGGCGACGACCGGGTCGCCATCGTCTCGATCATGGATCACACGCCCGGCCAGCGGCAGTTCTCCGACCTCGCGAAGTTCCGGGAGTATCATCAGGGCAAGTACAAGCTCTCGGATGCGGAGATGGACCGCCATATCGACTTCACCCGCGTGCTCTATGACCGTTGGGGGGCGGAGCATGAGGAGGGGATCGTGTCGCGCGCCAAGGCGCTCGGCGCCCGCCTGGCGAGCCACGACGACACGACGGCGGAACATGTGGCGCGGAGCCAAGCGCTGGGGGTCGATTTTGCGGAGTTCCCGACGACCGAGGCGGCGGCTGCGGCCTGTCGGGCGGCGGGCATCCCGGTGATGATGGGCGCGCCCAACGTGCTCCGCGGCGGCTCGCATTCGGGCAATGTCGCGGCGATGCGGCTGGCGGAGATGGGCCTGCTCGATGTGCTCTCGTCGGATTATGCGCCTTCGGCGCTGGCCATGGGCATGCTGCGCCTAGGCGCTGCGATGGCGGATCTGCCGGCGGCGGTGACCAAGGTGACGGCCGCGCCCGCGGCGGCGGCGGGGCTCGAGGATCGGGGGCGGCTTGCGGAGGGTTTGCGCGCCGATGTCCTGCGCTTTGCAGAACATGACGGCATCGGGGTGATCACCGGCGTATGGTCGGCCGGCCGCAAGGTCGGCTGAGCCGCCCCGTCACGCCGCCCCGGCGCGCCG
>JBCCDG010000197.1:0-4898 GCA_039030915.1 Pseudomonadota bacterium
GGGTGGTGGGTGTTTGGGTGGGGCTGAGGGCGCTCGACGTGGGGGGGGTTGCGGTGGGCTGGCGGGTGACGCGGGGGGCCGAGCTGTCGGTTGCCTGGTTCCGCCTGTCGCTGTAGCGCGGGCTCCTCGACCGGATCGCGCGCGATCCGGTGCTGGCCGAGCGGCTGGGGGATGTGGAGGCTGCGGTCGCGGCAGGCGGATCGCCGCCCGACGCGGCGGCGGAGGCGCTGGTGTCGGAGATCGGGATCACGCTCGCGGCCGCGCGAGCCGGAGGTGGGGCGTAAGTCCGCGCAGCGCCGGTGCGGCGCGTTCGGGTCCGATGCCGCCGTGGTCGCGTTTAGGGGTCGGCTTCCGGGCACGACAAGGCGGATGTCGACCCGGCGGCCCCATCGTGGCGGAGGCGGGCACGCGGCTTGACGGGATGGGGCGGATTGCGTATGCGACCGGCTCCCGATTTCTGAGACAGGATCGCGCGGCCGGGATGCTCGGCACGCTTGCGCACGAGGAAGGACGAGATCATGGCGCGTCGTTGCGAGCTTACGGGCAAGGGCGTGCTCACCGGCAACAAGGTGAGCCACTCCAACATCAAGACCCGCCGGCGCTATCTGCCGAACCTCAACGTGGTGACGCTCCAGTCGGAGACGCTCGGCCAGAGCTTTCGCTTTCGCGTGGCGGCTTCGGCGCTGCGCACCGTGGAGCATCGTGGTGGGCTCGACGCGTTCCTCATGAAGGCGCGGGACGGCGAGCTCAGCACGCGCGCGCTCGAGGTCAAGAAGAAGCTGGCGGCCGCCGCGGCCTGATACGGCGCAGGTCTCTTCGAGCCTGCGGTATCGCGGCCCGTGGGCCGCAATGCGTTTTTGTGCGCTGTCAGCGCCCTCCGGCGCCGCCAGGGCGGCCCGCGGCCGGCGCGATACGCTGCCCGGGCGGCCCGCTCATGTCCCCAGCATCTCGTCGACCCAGGCCGGCACGATTACCGTGGCAGGGCCGAGCCGATGCGCCTCGAAGAGCGGGGAGATCTCGGAGCGTTCGAGATTGAGCTCGAGCGTCGCGGCGCCGTTGCGGGCGGCCTCGGCCACGAAGCCCGCGGCTGGGTAGACCGCGCCGGAGGTGCCGATGGCGACGAAGAGATCGGCCTCGGCCAGCGCCGCGCCGATGGCGTCGAGACCGTAGGGCACCTCGCCGAACCAGACGACATCGGGCCGGACGCGTCCCGCGGTGCCGCAGGCTGTGCAGCTGTCCTCGACCGCGATGTCGCCTGTGAGGCGCCAGCGGGCGCCGCAGGCGGAGCAGAGGGCGCGCATGACCTCGCCATGCATGTGGTGGACAGCCGGCATGCCCGCGCGCTCATGCAGATCGTCGATATTCTGAGTGATCAGCGTCAGGCTGCCGGCATGCGCCTCGGCGAGGCGCGCGAGCGCATGATGCGCGGCATTCGGGGCAGCGGTGCGGCAGTTGGCGCGCCGGGCGTTGTAGAATCGGAGCACGAGCGCGGGATCGGCGGCGTAGCCCTCGGGCGTCGCGACCTCCGCGAGGTCGTATTCAGACCAGAGACCGCCGGTGTCCCGGAAGGTGCCGAGGCCCGACTCGGCGGAGATGCCGGCCCCGGTCAGGATGACGATGCGCCGAGCGGTGGTGCCGGCCTGGCGCCGTCCCTCGGCCTCCGAGATGCCCGCGCGCTCACCTGCTTTCTTCCGCACTCCCGTACCCCTTTCCCTCATGCTCTGCCCGCAACTTTCTTCGTCCCGCCGATCGGCCGTCCGAGATCCCGGAAAGCGCCACTATCGCGGCGTTCTTCGCGAGCCTACCCTAGCCCGGCAGCTGAGGAGAGCCGATGATCCGTGTGCTATGCGTCTGCCTCGGCAATATCTGCCGCTCGCCCATGGCAGAGGGCGTGCTTGCTGCGCGCGCGCGGGAGGCGGGCGTCGCCCTCGAGGTCGACAGCGCGGGCACGGGCAGCTGGCATGTTGGCGATGCGCCCGATCCCCGGGCGATCGCTGCCGCCGCGGCCCGCGGCATCGATATCGCCGGTCAGCACGCCCGGCAGGTGAGCATGGTCGATTTCGAGCGCTTCGACCTGATCCTGGCGATGGACGAAGGTAACCTGGCCTCGCTCGAGCGCCTTCGACCCGTGGCGGCGCGCGCCGCGTTGCGCCTTGCCCATCCCGATGGCCAGCCGGTGCCCGACCCCTACTACGGTGGCGATGGCGGGTTCGAGCGGGTGCTGGACATGCTCGAGGCGATGGCGGAGAGCGTGCTCCGCGAGGGTACGGGCCGCCGATAGGGCGGCGTGGTCAGGCCACGGCCATCAGCCGCTGCCAGGCGCTCTCCGGCAGACGTGCTCCTGCCCTTCCGGCCAGACCAGCACCGCCTCGTCCCCCTTGAGCCAGAGCGACCGGCCGAAGGGCAGCGCGTAACGCGCGCCGGACGCGGTCGGCACGAGCGTGCCCGCCATGACGGTGTCGCCTCGCTCGACACGCACGCTCGGCAAGGCGGTCCCGAAGAAGGCGGCGTCAAAAGCGTCCGCCGGATTGGCGTTGCAGACGAAGGCGGCTTCCGAGACCGGTGTGTCGAGCAGATAGGTCGCCACGAGGGCGCCTTCGCGGGCGAGATAGGCGTTCTCGGCGCATGCCCGCATGTTGTCAGCCTTCCAGCATTCGTTGCGCCCGCTGATCCAGCCCCGCTGCTCGCTGCGCACGGCCTTGACCGCGGCCTTTGCGTCCGGCGCCGAGCGCAGCGACTTTACGGCGGCGGCGAAACGCGCGGTCAGGCGACGGTCGAGTGCGGCGAGCCCCGGATCGCGGCAGATGAGTTCCTCCACCTTGCCGATCGAGCGGCCGCAGTCGAAGGCGGGCGAGGTGCGCTCCGCAGCCTCCGCGTCCGGCACGGAAAGGGTCAGGATCGCGGCAAGAGCAAGGGCGGCAGGACGGGCGCAGGTCATCTCGGGCTCCGAAGCAGCAGAGTCATGACGGGATGGTAGCAGAGGCCGGGCGCAAAGCGGCATCAAAGCTCGGACGCGACCGCGAGGCCGACCACCAGCAGCATCGAAGTCGCCATGCCGATGTTGATGGCACGGTTCACATGCTCCGGCAGCTCCATCCGCCGGAGGACGACCCCGGCCCAGAGCCAGCCGAGATGGATCGGCACCCAGATCGCGTTGAAGATGAGAAACTTGAGCGCGATCTCGAGCGCGGGCGCCTCGCTCATGAACGCGAAACCGGAAAAGAGCGCCGTGTTGACTGCATAGGCCTTGGGGTTGATCGGCTGGAGCGCGAGGCCGTTGAGGAACCCCGGCGCCCGTTCGGCCTCCATGAACGCCACGCGGCTGCCGGCCAGCGCTATGCGCGCGGCGAGATAGCAGAGATAGGCGACGGAGGCGACGAGGAGGACCGTGCGCAACCCCGGCACCGCCAGCGCCGCCGCGGCAAGGCCCGAGACGACGAGGAGGCCCACGAGGTTGTTGCCGACGAAGAGGCCGGTGCCGTAGGCGAGCCCTGGCCGCCAGCCGAAGCCCGAGCCCACGCCGGCGATGCTCAGCACGCCGGGGCCGGGCGTGACGACGAGAAAGAAGACGGCGGCGGCGAACTCCAGCATGCCACCGGCGTAATGCGGTTTCGGATGGCACACAATCGCCCGACCGGATGAGCGCGCCGGCACGCCCGACAGTTGCGGAGCGTCAAAGCCCGCTCGCCCCATCCGCTCCATCCTCGCCCAATGCGACCGCGAGAAAGGAGATGACGATGGTGGAGACAAACCCGACCCACGGCTTTTGGCCCGACCTCTTCCAACCCTTCCGCGCTGTCGGTGAACGCGTGGCCGACTGGTTCTCCCCGCGTTCGGACGCTGCCGATGCGCGGGATGCCTATCGCATCGGCCTTGAGCTGCCGGGCGTCGGACAGGACGATATCGATGTCGAGCTCCATGACGGCGTGCTGGTGGTGAAGGGCGAGAAGAAGCTGGAGAGAACCGAGGAGAAGGACGGCTACTTCTTCTCCGAACGTCAGTATGGCCGGTTTCAACGAAGCTTCCGCCTGCCGGTCGATGCGGCGCCCGAGGGGATCGCCGCGAGCTTCAAGGACGGTGTGCTGACCGTGACGATCCCGAAGGTGAAGGAGCCCGAGGCCGTGCCGAAGCGGATCCGCGTCTCCGCGGGTTGAGGCGGTCGCCGGCACGGTCACGCATCGTGCCGGCGACATCAAAACCGGCCAGGTTCGACGCCTCGGGACGGGACGACGTCTTTCCCTCCTGTCCGGTTTCGAGGCGCCCTTCGTCGCCTTCGGCCGCGCCCTGTGTCGTGCGGCACACCCCGCTCCCGAGGTGCGTTGATCGACCCCGTCGCTGTGGTACCTCGCGTGGCGGGATCATTGCGTGGGGTGGCGCTACATGACTTTCCGTCCGATGGCCGGGCTGACGCTTGCGGCAGCGCTGATCGCTGTCGCGGGGCCGGCCGCGGCGCTTGTCTACAGCCTCGACTTCTCGGTGCCGTGCAACGGACCCGTCTCGGCCTGCGGCGCGCCTGCGGAGTTCACCATCGAGTTCGATACGCTCGGCTCAGTCACCACCGCCAACATCACATCCTTCGCAATCGACGTCGCCTCGCCCACCATCGGCACCGTCTCGCTCACCGATGGCGACGCCACCGTCAGCTTCAACGACAACACCGTCACCGGCACGCCGATCGTCGAGACGCTGGTCGGCCGGCTCCTCTTCAATCTCGATGCCGGCGACGGCGTGACGTCCGCGTCGACCGGCTTTGGCGGCGGTCCAGGGCCCCGTGCGACATTCACAATCGCCGATACCACGGACGATGCGAGCGTGGAGCTGAGCGCGATCAACCGGACGGGCAGCTTCATGACCGGGGTCGCCGATGACAGCGGCAGCACAACGCTCGGCGAGAGCGA
>JBCCDG010000198.1:0-4818 GCA_039030915.1 Pseudomonadota bacterium
CGCGCAGCCGGGTGGTCGACCAGTCCGCCCTCCAGGCGATCGAGGACGTGGCGGCGAAATATGAAGGGCAGGGCAAGACCGTCCAGCTGCGCCATCTCAGCCGCGACTGCCACAAGCTCCTCAACAAGGCCGGCCAGCTCGTCGTCGATGCCGATGACGACCCGGATTACGGCCTTGCCGTCGATTATGGCGTGCGCACCGGAGCCCTTGCCGGCGGGCACTAGAGCCCTTTTCCGTTCAAGTGGAATCATTTGAACGACAAGAAAGTGCTACAAAACGAGTGGCTAGAGCGTTTGTAGCGAGCCCGTGCGAACGGAAGACGCTCTAAGTGGGATCGGGCTTCGCCGCGTCCAGGATGCGCTTGAGAAGGGTGGAGCGGCCGATCGCGTCCGGCTCCATCCAGGCCAGCCCGGCGGGCGCCTCGGCGTTCGTCGATGTGGTCTGGAGGTCCAGTACCAGCTTGAAATGCGTGAAGCCGTGCCGGGCCTCGCCTGCCGGCTGCCAGTCGGCCGCGAGGGGCGGCGCGCCATCGCCCGGCTCGCCCTCCCACCAGGCCGGCACCATCCAGAGCCCGCCGAGCAGGCCCTCCGACGGCCGCCGTGTCATCAGCAGCGCCCCGTCGCCGCGCCGGGCGATATAGGCGACGCCGCGCCGCTCCGGCACGGTCTTCTTGGGCAGCTTGACCGGATAGCGGGTCATGTCGCCGGCGGCGGACGCCGCGCAATGCGGCTCCAAGGGGCAAAGCGCGCAGACCGGGTTGCGGGGCGTGCAGAGCGTTGCGCCGATATCCATGAGGGCCTGCGCGATATCGCCCGGCCGCTCCGGCGCGCGATAGGCTTGAGCGAGGCGGCGCAGCGGCTCGCGGGCTTTCGGCAATGGCGTCTCGACCCGCTCCAGCCGCGCGACCACCCGCTCGATATTGGCGTCCAGCGGGACGTCCGGCGTGCCGAAGCAGAGCGCGCCGATGGCAGCGGCCGTATAGGCGCCGATGCCGGGCAGGGCGCGCAAACCCTCCACCGTGTCGGGCCAGGCGCCGCCGCGCTCCTCCACGATCACGCGGGCGCACGCATGGAGATTGCGCGCCCGGGCGTAATAGCCGAGCCCGGCCCAGACGGCGAAGACATCATCCAGCGAGGCCGCCGCCAGTGCCTCGACAGTGGGAAAGCGCTCCAGGAAGCGCGCATAGTAACCGCGCACCACCGCGACGGTCGTCTGCTGAAGCATGATCTCCGAGAGCCAGACACGGTAGGGGTTCGAAATCTCGCCCGGCTCGGCCCGCCAGGGCAGGCTGCGGCGGTGGCGGTCATACCAGGCCAGCACATCCCGCACGGCCTCGGTCTTGATGTCGGGGAGCGCTTCGGGCACGAGGGAGGCCTGTCAGGGAGACCTTGCGCTTTTGCGACCGCCCCGCCCACGAGTCCAGCCCTATTTCGATGCCCCGCGCGCCGCGCCCGAGCCGCCGCGCACACGCCCCCAAGTGCAGGCGCGGGCTCGGCTCCTCGGCGATCTCGCCGAGAAGACGCTCGACCCTATCGTCAAGAAGCGCGGCTTCACCAATGTGCGGCTCTTCTCGCATTGGGAGACGGTGGTCGGGCCGCAGCTCGCCGCCATCGCGGTGCCCGAAGCCATCAAATGGGGGCGGGGGCGCGATGCGGGCGGCACGCTCGTCCTCGGCTGTGCCAGCGGAGACGCGCTCACCCTCCAGCACCAGCAGGACATCATCGCCGAGCGCATCAACGGCTTTCTCGGCTGGCGCGCCATCGAGGCGGTGCGGCTGAAGACAGGGCGCCGACCGCCCAAGCCCTCCACCCATCGCGGCACCGCCGCGGCACCCCTTTCGCCCGCCCGAGCGGCGCGGCCCGAGGCGCGGCTGGAGGATGCGCTCGTCCGGCTCGGCACGTCGATCGACGCGAAGGCGCACGCCAAGCTAAGGGGAACGCGCGGTGGGAACACGACAACGTGATCCTTCAGCCTCCATTCAGCCCCGGGCTGCGACGGTGATGCGGCTTGCCTCTGGCGGGCCCGCGAGAACATAGTCCAGCCGACCCATTCCCTCATCGAGTTTTTGGCCCTATCGCCAGGGCCGCACCGACATCGGAGACTTGAACCCATGACCCTGACGCGCCGCCATTTCGCCGCCCTCACCGCCGCAGCGGCCAGCCTGACGGCCGCCCCGGCTCTGACGGGGAAGGCCTGGGCGCAGATGGGCAGCGAGCTCATGGTGCCGGGCCCGCTCGGCGAGCGGGCGGCGGGTGCGGCCGACGCGCCCGTCACGATCATCGAATACGCCTCGATGACCTGCGGCCATTGCGCGGCCTTCCACAACGACACCTATCCCGCGCTTAAGGAGGCCTATGTCGATACCGGCAAGGCCCGCATCGTGATGCGCGAATTCCCGCTCGACCCGCTCGCCATGGCCGCCTTCATGCTGGCTCACTGTGCAGCGGGCTACGAGCCGGGCATGGACTTCGCGACCCTCGCCTCGATGGAGGGCGAGGAGGCTGCGACGCGCGACACGCGCTATTTCGCCGTCGTCGACGCGCTCTTCAAGCGCCAGCGCCAATGGGCCTTCACCGAGCGCCCGCTCGATGCGCTGCTCGACATGGCGCGCCAGATCGGCGTCTCGGAAGAGAAGTTCAACGCCTGCCTACGCGACCAGGCGCTTCTCGACGCCATCACGGAGGTCAAGGACCGGGGCGAGGCGCTGGGCGTCTCGGCCACGCCGACCTTCTACATCAATGGCGAGGAAGTGCGCGGCGCGCGCAATTTCGACGAGATGGCCAAGCTGATCGACGACGCGTCGTAAGTCGCGTCAGCGGGTCGTGACCACCTCGCGGCGCGCGGGCACGATCTCGACGTCCTGATCGAGGATCTTGCGCCCCGCCTCGCCCTCCACGAGCAGGCGATAGCGCCCCTGCGGCACGGTGAGCGCCCAGACGCGCTCCTCCGTCTCGGCGAGGATGGGCTGCTCGCCGAAGACGTCGGGCTCCGCCTCCATCAGGACCATCCGGGCCGCGCTGCGCGAGCGGACGGCGAGAATGCCGGAGCGCAGGTTCACCCGGAAGGACTGGCTGCCCCCGCCCGGGCGCACCCGAATGCGCTCGCTGCGCGTCGCGAGACCGCTGACGGCCTCGACCGTGTAGTTGCCGGGCGCCAGATCGATCTCCAGCACCGCCCCGTCTGCCTCGGCGACGATGCCGCCGGAGCCGTTGACGACCATCCGCGTCTCGCCCGAGGCCGGCGGCCCCGAGACCGAGAGCAGGGCTCGGATCGTGACCCGCGCGGCATCCTCGCCCGGCACGTCTTGTGCTTGAGCGGGGAGAACGAGGAGCGGTAGGAAGGAGAGAAGCGCGAAGAGGAGGTTCATGCTTCCTAGATAGGCTGTCGGCGTTCGGCCAGCCAGCCATAAACGTGCGACATTCCACACGCGCAGCGACAAGGCCCGACATGACCGAATCCCGCCCCCAGGAGACCCTGACCGGACAGTGCCATTGCGGGGCGGTGAAGCTGCGCATTCCGTGGACCGGCCGGTTCGAGAGCCCGCGCCGCTGCGACTGCTCGTTCTGCCGCCGGCGCGCCGTCGTCGTGGCCTCCGTCAAGCTGGACGCTCTCGAAGTGGTCGAGGGAGCCGAAGCGTTGACGCTCTATCAATGGGGCACGGGCGTCGCGGAGCACTATTTCTGCTCGGTCTGCGGCATCTACACGCATCACCGCCGCCGCTCGAACCCGAACGAATATGGCGTCAACATCGCCAACTTCCCGGGCGTCGACATCACGCGCTATGCCGATATCGGCTTCAACGACGGCGTCACCCACCCGAGCGACGAGATCTGAGATCAGGCCGCCATCATCCGGTCGACCTCGCGTACGAGGTCCTTCAGGTGGAAGGGCTTGGAGAGGACCTTGGCCTCTTTCGGCGCGCCCGACGAGGCGTTGAGGGCGACGGCGGCGAAGCCCGTGATGAACATGACCTTCATCTCCGGGTCGAGCTCGGTTGCCTTTCGGGCCAGCTCTATGCCGTCCATCTCCGGCATCACGATATCCGTGAGGAGGAGGGTGAAGGGCTCTTCGCGCAGACGCTCATAGGCGGTCTGGCCGTTGTCGCAGGCGACGACGGAATAGCCGGCCCGGCCGAGCGCGTTCTCCAGGAAGCGGCGCATGTCGTTGTCGTCTTCGGCGAGCAGGATCTTCGACATGGCGCTCATCGGTCAATCTCTTCCGTCGCGCGGGCGGCCGCTAGGGACCACCGGGCGGTGTTGGCTGGAAAAAGGGCGCGGCGAAGCGTACCCGCCTACGTGTCGGCGCATACATGCACGACGGGCGGGCAGTGCCAAGAGGGCAGGTCCGCCCACCGACCGGTTTGATGAACGGGCGCGGCGGCGGGATCACGCCGGCGCACGGGCGTTTGCGGGGTGTGCGCGACATCCCTCTTGGAATGCGCCGCCACCGTGCTAATTCTGACCGCTGGACGACGCCACTGCCTGAAGCGGCGCAGCCCAGTTGGAGAGCCGTGTGAGCGATGACTGGGCCAGACGCACGCTGAAGGCGATCGCACCGCGCGCCGCCCGCGCGTCCTATGGCGAGCCCGTCGCTCCGTCGCCCCTGCCGCAGGACATCATCGATCCGCCCTTCGAAATCCTCGCGCCCGCGCGCCAGACCGTCCCCATCGTCTTCAACGCGCCCCCATTCCGGGCGGGCCTATCCGCCGGGCTTTCTGGCGGAGTCGCGGCTCGACCTGCGGGACCTGCGCGCCTCGGAAGACGCCTTCGTCGATACGCTGCTGGAGGGCGTGACCGCGCTCGGCGCACCTCTTCTGAG
>JBCCDG010000199.1:0-4748 GCA_039030915.1 Pseudomonadota bacterium
CAAGCTCCTTCAGAGCCGCGAGATGCGCGAGCGTGCCGCCGATCTGCCCCGCGCCGATCAGCGCGATCTTCTTCCTTGCCATCTGTCCCTCCGTTGGCGCCGCGTCCCTGCAGACGTCGCGACCAGCATCGCGACCGTCGTGCCGCATAGCGGAGCGGCTTTCTGAAGCGCCCAGCCGCACTGCACCATCGGCGCGCGGAAGGCAAGCCGAAGGAGGATCAGGTCGCGAAGGGGCCCGTCCCGGCCGCCCGCCTGCTCGACCTGGTCGGCGCGCCGGCGGAAGCCCGAGCAAGTCGACGAGGCGCAAGCCGGCCGCAGGCGCGGCCACCTCCGCGGGGCACGCGAAGTCGGGCGCGAAACCGCAAGCACTCGAGCCCGCGTCGCGGGTCACGTTATCGAAGACGAGGATGCTCGGTGTTCCGTCCCAGTCGACCCCGGCAAAGGCGCTCAGGGACTTCCCCCTGATCCTCGGAGCGGGTGTGGCAGAGCAGGGCAGCTTCTCCGCATCTCCGAACCGCGACACCCGTAAGATGCCGGACGACAGCGCCCCTCCGCCCCGCGATCGGCGCCGCTGCGTGATCGTCGAAGGCGAGATCGATCTCGACGACAGCATCACTGCCGCCACCGTCAGAGACGATAAACACCGCCCTGCCGTCCGTTGACTGCAGAACGATCGCGGCATGGTGTTGGGGGAGGCGAGGAGCGAGGCGATGACGGACCCCACGACCAGCTCGCCGGTTGCCTCGACCATCCCCAGAAAAGGCGACGCTGGCCGATCTTCGTCGGCGTCTGTCATCAAGGTCGGGTTCGCTTGAAGACGTGACGGCCCAAGCGCCGGCGGGCGCGAGGATCGTGGCGATGAGCCTACCCGCAGGCCACACACGCCTTATTCGCAATTCCCCACACGCCGTGATCAGACAGCCCCGCTTCGCTCTCAGCCGCACGCGCACGGACCGCGCGCCCGCTCGCTAGGGCGGAGATCGGCTCAGCGGCTGGTTTGCGGCAGTCAGCACGGCTCTACCTGTCGGCCCGGGCGGCTCAGATTGGACGCTTCGGGAGCGTCGCCTCCTCCGCCTCGAACGCCTCGCCAGCGGCCATGAGACAGGCGATCCCGCCCGGGCGGGCGATGAGAATGGTCCAGCTCCCACTCTCCGACGCATAGACCTCGATCACGCCCTGATTGCGCGCCAGGCCGTAGGAGCGCCGCGTCTCCCCGTATTTTCGGGCAAGATCGGCAATGATTTGCTCTCGCTTGCCACAGAACATCGGTCCCGCGGCAGCGGCCGGGCCGGGTGCCGCTGCGACCCCGATGGCAAGACCGGCGACAAGCGCTGCCCGGGCAACGCTGGCGGGAGAGCCGGGTACTACGGGGCCGCGTGGCAGCCGGGTCGTGATTTTCATCGCGCATCCTTTCGAGGGCCCTTCGGACCACATGCTCCGACATGGCCCTCGGGCCCGTCGCTCGGGACTTGCGGAACCGACCGGCGCGGCGGCTCCGCCTCGCCTCCCCGCGCCGTCTCTCGATGGACGGCTGAAGCGGAATCTTGCCCGATGGCGGCTTAAGCTTGCGTGAAATTGCGGCGGAGCGTGCGCTTGTCCTCTGTGAAGCGCGTCCTCTTTTGCACCTGCGAAGTTGCCAAGGCACGGAAGCGCATCTTAGAAGCAGTGCAGCATCTGCCTGGAGACGCCCCTTGAAGGACACCGCCCCCTACAGCGCGCACCGCCCCCGCCGCTCCGCCCTCTACATGCCCGCTTCCAAGGCCCGCGCGCTGGAAAAGGCGCGAAGCCTGCCGGCGGACGTCCTGCTCCTCGATCTCGAGGACGCCGTGGCGCCGGATGAGAAACCGGCAGCCCGCAAGGCGCTGGCGGAGGCGCTGGAGACCGGAGGCTTCGGGCTTCGCGAAACGGTCGTGCGCGTCAACGCGCTCGGCACGCCCTGGGGCGGGGAGGATCTGGCGATGGCCGCGCGCTCGGGCTGCGACGCGGTGCTGCTGCCGAAGGTCGAGAGTTCGGCCATGGTGGAGGCGGCCGCCGCCGCGCTCGACAATGCGGGCGGGCGCGAGGGGCTGGCCCTCTGGGCTATGATCGAGACGCCGCGCGGCATCCTCGCGGTCGAGCGCATCGCCCGCCATCCGCGCCTCGCCTGCCTCGTACTCGGCACCAACGACCTGGTCGCAGACATGCGCGCCGAGCATGTGCCGGGCCGCGCGCCCGTGATGCCCGCGCTCACCATGGCGGTGCTCGCCGCGCGGGCCAGCGGACTTGCTGTGCTCGACGGCGTCTACAACGCCTTTCGCGACGACGACGGCCTGCGCGCGGAATGCGAGCAGGGCCGCGCGCTCGGCATGGACGGCAAGACGCTGATCCACCCGGCACAGCTCGCCGTGGCCAACGAGGTCTTCGCACCCGCGCCCGATGCGGTCGCCCTCGCCCGCCGCCAGATCGAGGCCTATGAGGACGCACGCGCCAAGGGCCAGGGCATCGCGGTCGTGGACGGGCGCATCGTGGAGAACCTGCATGCCCGCACCGCCCGGCGCCTGATCGCCGAGGCCGAGGCCATTGCCGCACGCGAAGCGGCTGCCGCGTGAGACGGAGAGGAAGCGCTCAATGATGTATGTCGTCCTGCTGATAGGCCTCGCGGTGTGGTTTGCGAGCCACCTCGCCAAGCCCATGGGTCTGCCCTACCGGCAGGCGATCGCCGAGAAGGCGGGCGAGAACGCGGCCAAGGGCGCGATGCTGGCGCTGACGCTCGCGGCGGTCGGGCTCATGATCTGGGGCTACAAGGGCGCGGGCTTCGTCAATGTCTGGTTCCCGCCGACCTGGACAGTCCACCTCAACAACCTGCTGATGATCGTTGCGATCGTTGTGTTTTTCGCCGGCGCCTTCAAGGGGCACGTCGCCTCCTGGATTCGGCATCCACAGCTTACGGGCTTCAAGATCTGGGCGGTCGCGCATCTCCTCGTGAATGGGGATCTGGCCTCGATCATCCTCTTCGGCGGTCTCCTCGCCTGGGCCGTCGTAGCACTCATCATGATCAACAAGCGCGACGGGAAGGGCCCGAAGCCGGCGCCGGAGGGGCTCAAGCCGAACCTCATCCATGCAGGCGTCAGCGTCGTCGCCTTCCTGCTGATCACCGGCATCCATAACTGGGCCGGCGTCTATCCCTTCGCCGGGGGCGGGGCCTGAGATGCATCGCGAGGCGGCCGGGGCCGGGGCGAAATACGCCGGCGGCTTCTTCTTCGAGGACTATCGCCCGGGCGACCGTCTGGTGCACGCCACGCCCCGAACGCTGACGGAGGGGGACAGGGCGCTCTACACCGCGCTCTATCCCAGCCGCTTCGCCCTGGCCTCCGCCGACAGCTTCGCCGCACGCTGCGGGCTGGCGCGGAGCCCGATGGACGACCTCGCCGTCTTCCACACGGTCTTCGGCAAGACGGTGCCCGACGTCTCGCTCAATGCGGTCGCCAATCTCGGCTATGCGGAGGGGCGTTTCCTCGCGCCCGTCCATGCCGGGGACACGCTCTCCAGCGTCTCGGAGGTGATCGGCGTCAAGGAGACATCCTCGGGCAAGACCGGCATCGTCTGGGTCCGGACGGAGGGGCGGAACCAGAGGGACGAGCTGGTGTTGAGCTATGTGCGCTGGGTGATGGTGCGCAAGCGCGACCCGGGATGTGCGGCGCCCGAGCCCGTGGTGCCGACGCTCGCCGAAGCCGTGACACCCGAAGACCTGGCGCCTCCGGCAGCGATGCACTTCCGCGACTACGACTTCACCGCCGCCGGCAGCCCGCATCGCTGGAGCGATTACGCGGTCGGGGAGCGGATCGACCATGTCGATGGCATCGTGATCGAGGAGGCCGAGCACATGATGGCGACGCGCCTGTGGCAGAACACGGCGCGCGTTCATTTCGACCCGGCCGCCCGGGGAGGGGAGCCGCGCCTCGTCTATGGCGGGCATGTCATCAGCCTCGCGCGTGGGCTCAGCTTCAACGGTCTCGCCAATGCGCAGCGTATCGCCGCGATCAATGCGGGCAGCCATGCCGCCCCCTGCTTCGCGGGCGACACGGTCTATGCTTGGTCCGAAGTGCTGGAACGGGCGGAGACGGCCGAGCCCTCCATCGCCGCGCTGCGGCTCCGGCTGGTGGCGGTGAAGAACCGGCCGGCCTCGGACTTCCCGCTCAAGGGCGACGACGGGAAGTATGCCGACGGGGTCGTGCTAGACCTCGACTACTGGGCCCTCCTGCCCCGCTAACGCTGTCCAAAACACTGAGATGCCGAGCGTTTCGGTGACGGTGGCAACGCGCTTCACCGGGCGGCGCAGCGTCTGACGCTACGGCACATTTTTCGCCGGCATGTGACGAACGGCACAACCCCTGTGCAAGTCTTCACGTAAACTGCAACCACTGGTAGAGTGGCGTTAGGTCAGTTTTGCGGGAGGCTAGGTATGGCGGGCGGTCTTTCCGATATGGGGGTGGGGCATGCTTACGCGCCGGGCCGGGGGCCGGACGCGATGGTGGGAGAGAGCTTCTTCGACCGGACGCTTTTCTGGGTGCGGTCGCTCGACCAGACCGAAACGCTCGCCTTTGTTGCGATCGCCCTGATCATCCTCTCCTTCGCAGCGTTCAGCGTGATCAGGATGCCAGCACGGTCTCGCCAGTCCTTTTCCTCCGCCCGCGACGAGCGGCCGGACCTCAAGGACCGTGCGGAAATCGCCGCCGCCGTGAAACGGATGCGGGACGGGCTCTGAACGA
>JBCCDG010000200.1:0-4741 GCA_039030915.1 Pseudomonadota bacterium
CTTGTCGCGCTCGTGATCGCAAAGGGTCACAGGAGTGATTGAAGCGGGCGACGATGCGCCATAAGTTCGGGGCATGATACGTTCGCTTCTCATCTCTGCAGCCTTGACGGCCCCGCTTCCGTTGCGAGCGGGATCGGCGTGGCCGCCTTCTTCTGCTTCATGTTCTCCTGGGTCGAGCTCCTGCTCTCCTCCCAGCTCATCGCCACCGAAGCCAAGCCCATCGCCGCCACGATGACCCGCACCGTCTCCGCCTCGGGCATCGACTGGGGGCTGCTGGCGGCCGCAGGTGTGCTGACCATCATCCCGGGCGCTCTCGTGATCTACTTCGTGCGCAACTACATCGCCAAGGGCTTCGCCCTGGGACGGGTGTGATGCCCGGCGATCCGGCGCGGCCCCGAGACATGAGAGGAGTTGTCTGATGGCATGGATGGCATGGACCTGGCCGACGGCGATCTTCTTCGTGGTGATCGCTTGCCTGCTCGGCCTCTTCACTTTCCTGGCGATCCGGTTTCCGGAGACGCCGCGCATGGGCATCCTGCAGATCGAGACGACGCGGGGGGACCGGCTCTTCATCTCGCTCCTCGGCTCGGCCTTCATCTGTCTTGGCTGGCTCGCGGCCTTCGGCTCGCCGCTCTGGTGGGCGCTGGCGGCCTGCGCCGTCTGGTGGGCCTTCGTTTTCCGCTTCGTCTGAGGCACCGTCATCCCCGTTCGGGCGGCCTGCCCGGGCGACGGACAATCCACCACTTCGACCAACGACAATCCTCGGGAGGAGGAAACAGGTGAAAAACACAATCCTGACAACAACCGCGCTCGCGCTCGCCATGCTGGCGCAGCCCGCCGTCGCCGGCATGGAGGAGGCGCGTGCGTTCCTCGATGCCGAGATCGGCGATCTCTCCGTCCTCTCCCGCGAGGAGCAGGAGGCGGAGATGCAGTTCTTCGTCGACGCGGCCCAGCCCTTCCAGGGCATGGACATCAAGGTCGTCTCCGAGACCATCACGACGCATGCCTACGAGGCGGAGGTGTTGGCGCCCGCCTTCAGCGCGATCACCGGCATCCAGGTCACGCACGACCTGATCGGCGAGGGCGATGTCGTCCAGAAGCTGCAGACCCAGATGCAGTCGGGCGAGAACATCTACGACGCCTATGTGAACGACAGCGATCTGATCGGCACGCACTGGCGCTACCAGCAGGTGCGCAACCTCACCGACTGGATGGCGGGCGAGGGCGCGGATGTGACGCTGCCGACGCTCGACCTCGACGATTTCATCGGCCTCAAGTTTACCACCGGCCCGGACGGCAAGCTCTACCAGCTGCCGGACCAGCAGTTCGCGAACCTCTACTGGTTCCGCTACGACTGGTTCAACGACGAGCAGAACAAGGCGGACTTCCAGGCGAAGTACGGCTATGAGCTGGGCGTGCCGCGCAACTGGTCGGCCTATGAGGATATCGCGGAGTTCTTCACGGGCCGCGAGATCGACGGCCAGACCGTCTACGGCCATATGGACTACGGCAAGAAGGACCCCTCGCTCGGCTGGCGCTTCACGGATGCCTGGATGTCGATGGCCGGCATGGGCGACGTGGGCGAGCCGAACGGCCTGCCCGTGGACGAATGGGGCATCCGGGTCGACGAGAACTCGCGGCCCGTGGGCTCTTGCACCGCACGCGGCGGGGCGACGAACTCGCCGGCGGCGGTCTACGCCGTCCAGAAGTATGTCGACTGGCTGCAGGAATACGCTCCGCCCGCCGCGGCAGGCATGGTGTTCTCCGAGGCCGGGCCGGTGCCGGCGCAGGGCGAGATCGCCCAGCAGATGTTCTGGTACACCGCCTTCACGGCCGACATGGTCAAGGACGGCCTGCCGGTGGTGAACGAGGATGGCACGCCCAAGTGGCGCATGGCCCCCAGCCCGCACGGCGCCTACTGGGAAGACGGCATGAAGGTCGGCTACCAGGATGCCGGCTCATGGACGCTCATGAAGTCGACGCCGACCGATCGGGCCAAGGCCGCCTGGCTCTATGCGCAGTTCGTCGTCTCGAAGACGGTGGACCTGAAGAAGAGCCATACGGGCCTCACCTTCATCCGCGAAAGCTCGATCAACGACGAGAGCTTCACGGAGCGGGCGCCCAAGCTGGGCGGGCTCGTCGAGTTCTATCGCAGCCCCGCCCGGGTACGCTGGTCCCCCACGGGCACCAACGTGCCGGACTATCCGAAGCTCGCGCAGCTCTGGTGGCAGAACATCGGCGATGCGTCGTCGGGCGCGAAGTCGGCCCAGGAGGCGCTCGATGCGCTCTGCGCGGCGCAGGAGCAGGTGCTGAGCCGTCTCGAGCGGGCGGGCATCCAGGGCGATATCGGTCCGAAGATGAACGAGGAGCAGGATCCTTCGTTCTGGCTCGAACAGCCGGGCGCGCCGAAGGCGAAGCTCGAGAACGAGAAGCCGGCGCCCGAGACCATCAGCTATGACGAGCTCCTCAAGAGCTGGCAGGACGGCTGAGCCGAAAGGCACGAAGCCGAGGAGGGGTGTCGAAAGGCGCCCCTCTCCTGAAGGGCACCCCACGGGGTGCCCTTTTTCGTTTTCCGGTCGCGTGGTGGCAGATGGGGAGCCCCGGCGTGAGCGGGTGAACCGGAAGCGACGCCCGTGAAGCCCGTCGTTCATCCCTCGCGGGGTCGAGGCCGCCGATGACGGGACGGGTCCGTTGGACCGGTCTGCAGTCTTGTGGGGGTTGGCGGCGTCAGGGCGCAGGACGAAGAATCAGGGGCAGCGGTCGGCGGTCCACTGCCCCGCGCTGCTGCCGCGGGCGCAGAGGTTCTGGCGCCATAGCTCGTCCATCCGCCAGCCATCGGGGTGGGGGCTGGCGAGCAGGACGAAGCGCACGCCCGTCACTGCGTCATCGGGATAGCCCGTGCCGGTCGCGCGCACCTCGAGGCGCGGGCCGTCCGGTCCGTTGAGCGGGCTGGGCGCGATCTCGATCTCGACGGTGGGCCGTCCCTCGATGGCGGTCGGATAGTCGCGGACAAGGCGGGGCAGGAGGTCGACGAGCCGTGGAGCGGTGAGCCTGCCCCAGCGCGGCCGGTCGGTGGCCTTCCAGTCCGCGCCATCGCGCTCCGCATCGAAACCCGCTGCGCTTTCGGGCGCGGTGCAGGCCTGGGGCTCGGTCGTGAGATCGAGAATGCCCTGATAGGCGCCGTCGGCGAAGACGCTGTAGCGCCTCGCGCCGAGGCTCTCGACCCGGACCTGCTCGATCGCGCCCCCCGCGCAGTCGGTCAGCGTGGCGCCGGTCGGCACCTCGTAGCGGAAACCGCCCTCGAGGCGGATCGTGGCCCGGTCGTCCTCGACCGTGACTGCGGGGCTGCCGTCGAGCCGTTGGAAGCTTGAGCTGACGCAGCCCGTGGAGAGGGTCACCGTGCCGCCGCTCTCCCCACGCGCGGCGCAGAGCTGGGGCACGATGCTCCGCTCCTCCGCCGCCGCACCGCCAGCCCAGCCGGTCGCCATGAAGGCCAGTGCGGCGAGGAGGGTGCCGGCGCGCGAGAGGCGACGTTGCCGGGGCGGCTCGTGCCCCTCCACGCCTAGGGCGAGGCTTCCCGGCGCATCGGCCGGACGGCGGGGCATGGTCTCGCGTGGCGTCATACTCGGTCTCTCCATGCTGCGGCCCGGCACCTTGCCGGTGGGCAGCCTGCCTCCCGGTGGCGGGCTCGGCAAGCGCCGGTCTCGCATTGCCGGCCCGGCCGGGGGGCAAAAGGGCGGCGCCGGGGCGCGATCATGCCCGCTCCGCCCTGCCGGGCCGTTACCGTGGCGTGGTCAGTGGCCGTTCCCTCCGGCCGCCTGCCACGCGGCGTGGAGCGCGGCCACGGCGCATGAGGCAAGGCGCGCCTTGTCGTCGTCCGCGCGGCTCGTGAGGATTATGGGCACCGACGCGCCGAGGACGACGCCAGCGCTCTCTGCATGGCTGACATAGGTGAGCTGCTTGGCCAGCATATTGCCCGAGTCGATGCCGGGCATCACCAGCACCTCCGCATGCCCCGCGACCGCGCCCTTCAGCCCCTTGGTGCGCGCTGCGCCGAGATCGATGGCGTTGTCCATGGCGAGCGGGCCGTCGACCAGCCCGCCCCTGATCTGCCCGCGATCCGCCATCTTGGCGAGGAGGGCGGCGTCGACCGAGCTCTGGATCGCCGTGTTGACGGTCTCGACCGCCGAGAGGGCTCCGACCTTGGGCTCCTCAATTCCGATGGCGCGGGCGAGGTCGATGGCGTTCTGCACGATGTCCACCTTGGTCGCGAGGTCGGGCGCGATGTTGATGGCAGCGTCCGTGATGAGGAGGGGATGCGGCAGGCCCGGCACGTCCATCACGAAAACATGGGTGAAGCGCCGCCCTGCCCGCAGCCCCCGCTCGCGCCGGAGACAGGCGCGGAGGAGGTCGTCGGTGTGGAGATGCCCCTTCATGACCGCCCGCGCACGCCCGTCGGCCACGAGGTCGACGGCCCGCTCCGCCGATTCCCGATGGCCTTCCGCGGGCACGATCTCGATCCCGTCGATGGCGAGCCCCGCCTCCGCCGCAGCGGCCTCGATCAGCGCGGGCCGTCCGACGAGGATCGGCTCGATGATGTTGTGCGAGCGCGCGAGGACCGCGCCGGCGAGGCTCTTCGGCTCCTCGGGCGCCACCACGGCGGTGGGGATCGGCGCGAGCGGCGCGGCGCGGTCGAGGAGCGCGTCGAAATGGCGATGGCGCTGCACGATCAGCCCCGGCA
>JBCCDG010000201.1:0-4645 GCA_039030915.1 Pseudomonadota bacterium
GCTATTCGCGTGGGGAATGTCGCGCATCCTATGCCTGGGCCCCTGGGGTCGCGAGCCTGGGATAATGGCGTGCGCGACCGTAGCGCGGATGCCGCTCCGGCCTAGCCGACGAGCTGGTTGGTGGCCTCGAGGCGGCCAGCGATGATGCGGATGAACTCGATTGCCATCTCGGGAAACTCGCGGAGGAGCGCCATCGTCGCGGCCTGTTCCAGGCGGAGTACGGTCAGCGCGCCATGCGCGGCCATTGCGGTCGAACGCGGCTTGCCGGTCAGCATCGCCATCTCGCCCACGATCTCGCCCACGCCGAGCCGCGCGACACGCTTCTCGCCCTCCGCGGTCGGCACGAGGACGTCGACGGCGCCCGAGAGGACGATGAACGCCGCATCCCCCTCATCGCCCTTCTCCGCGATGCGCTCGCCGGGCAGGTAGCTCAGCACGTCCCCGCTCATGGCGATCACGCGCAGGCGCGGTTCGCTGAGCGGGCGGAACATCGGCATCTTGCGAAGCACCTCGATGCTGAGACGAAGGCTCATGCTCTCTTCCTCCGCCGCCATGTGCGGCCTGCCTGGCATTCCGGCCGCCACGCGCGGCAAGGGGCGGTGCGGCGGGCGAGGGTCATGCCACCCGCCGTCGCACCGCCGGCCCGAGCTTACCGTCAATACCGATGGTGGCAATCTCATCCGCAGCACAACTCTCAGTAGCAGCAGTCGTAAAGGCGAGACCGACCTGCGGCAGCTCCTTCCGGAGCGCGCGGATCAGCCCCTCCTCCCCGTCCTCATGGGCGTCTGGCATTGAGGGGAGAAGCAGGAAGCGCGGCTGCTTCAGCACGGCGCGGACGAGGCCAAGCCGTTTGAGCGCGGCCCATGGCAGCTTCGCCTCCCGGATCGGTGCCTCCATGCCGAGGCGCACGAACTCCGCTTCGAGACCCAGGCCCCGGATCACCTCGGCGATGTGACGGTCGATGCGGGTCCAGGCGGAGCGCCGGTCGAACCGTCTGCGGGCGTGCAGCAGATAGTCGCCCACGGTGCGGGCCGGGTTGTAGCGCGTGCTGTCCAGCGGCACGAACCCATCGTTCTTCTCCACCCGGGCCAGTGCCTTTCGGCGCACCTCGAGTGCGCGCTGCTTTATGCCGTCGTCGAGCACATCGAGCTGGTCGCGCACTTCGACGAAATTGGCGGCCAGCGCCATCAGCCGCGCTCGCTCGCTGCGCCGCAGCCGGTGGGGCGAGCGCTTGTCGTTCGTGCCGACGATGGCGGCCGCGTCGGTGACATCGCGCCGCGCGAAGCCGCCGAGCTGGTCGAGGACGCTGGTGGACTCGCCCGCCGCCTGAGCGATGATGTTGAGGGCGACGGCGATCTCCCAGCCGATCTCGGCCATCAGCCGGTCACCCCCTGCCTCCTTCAGGAGCGCCTGGACATCGGGCAGGCCGAGAAAGTCGGAGGGCCGGGGCAGCGGGTCTTGCGGCAGGGCGAAGAGGAGGTTCGCAAGAAGTGAGCCGTTGGTGTTGAAGCTGTCGCGCCGCCAGGGCTCGATGAGATCGCCGAGAGTGGGCGCATCACCGAGCGCCTCCCGCGCGCGCGCCAGCGGCTCCCGCCACGCCTCGGCGCGCGACGCCGGGAGCTTCATGTCGAGTGCGAGGGCGTAGAGGGATCGGTCGAGACCGAAGCGCTGCGAGAGTGCGAGGAGACGGAGGTCGAGCTCCTCGGGGTAGCTGACGCCCGCGGCGTCGTAGTCGATCCAGTCCCCCTCCACATCCGCGAGCGTGTTGCCGGTGCGCCGCGCTTCGCGGAGGCGCCGCTCCGCATCCTCGCCGGCGCCGGGTCGGGGCTCGTTGCGAAAGAGGCTGTAGACGAGGTTCTGCCGGATGCTGCCGGGGACGAGGCCGGGTCGCTCCTGGACGAGCGCGATGGTCGTGCCGAGCTGGCCGAGCGGCACATCGCGGAGCGCTGTCTCGCCGACGCTGACCCGTCCGGTCGCCGGCGGCTCCAGCCCTGCGAGAAGGCGGAGAAGGGAGGTGTTCGCCTCCGGCGTCCCGCCCGCCAGCGCCACTGTCTGCCCCGGCACGAGGGTGAAGCTGTCGACCCCCGGCCGCTCGATCTCCGGCTCCGGCGGGACACCGACGACGCAGAGATTGCCTTCGATCGGCGCGAAGGGCCCCGCGGCGATCTTTTCCGCACCGAGCTGGCCCTCGGTGCCGAAGTTCTCCATCACGAAGCGGAAGCGGCTCGAGAAGTCCGAGAGCCGCTGCCAGTAGGTCAGGAGCGCCTTCCAGGGCGCCGCCACATCCTTGTAGGCGGCCAGCACCGCGACGAGGGCGCCGATCTCGATATCGCCCCTTAGCACGGCAAGCCCGCCGATGGAGTAGAAGAGGAAGGGCGGCAGCTGATTGATGAAGTTGTTGATCCACTTGATCGTGAACTTGCGGCGGTAGATCGCCTGTCTCAGCCGGGTATTGGTGTAGAGCAGCCCCGATACATGCGCGAGATGCCAGCGCAGCGTGCCGTTCGAGCGGATCTCGGTCGACAGGTTGATCGTGTCGCCGATTGCATCCGCGACCCTGCGCGCATTGCCCGCCCGCTCGCGGTTCAGCCGCACGACCCTGGCCTGCAGGAGCGGGATGAGGAAGGTCTGGATCGGGTAGAAGGCGATGGCGGCCAGGCCGAGCCACACGTCCTGTACGAAGATGAAGGTGATGTAGACGAGCAGGAGCCCGCCCTGGAAGACGGGCGTGACCACGACCTCGCCGAAGAACCCGCCTAGCATCTCGATCTCGCCCATGATCGACTGGATCGTCTCGCCGGGGCGAACGGAGCGATAGCGTGCCATCGGCACGCGCATCACCCGGTCGACAAGCGTGAAGCGCAGGCGGCGCAGCAGCCGCTCGCCCGACATGCCGATACCGACGTTGATCAGCCACTTGAAGCCGTTGATCGTGACGACGAGGCCGAGAAAGCAGAGGCAGAGGGTGAGAAGAAAGGGCACTTGCCGCATCTCGAAGCCGAGGATGTCGCGCGGGAAGTCGGCCCCGCCGATGGCTTCGTTGATGATGATCTTCGGTACTTCGAGCGAGAGGTAGACGAGCGGGAAGGAGCCGATGGTGAGCGCAAGCAGGACGATCTGGTCTAGCTTCGAATGCTGCCAGACGAAGCTGACCATCGACCGGTCGGCGCCCTCGATGCTCACCCCTGTCTCACCCTGCTGCTCCAACACTCTACGCGCCGGTCGAGCGTACTCCCTCAACGTCAGAGCCGATAGTGACGGAATGCGCAGACCGGGTTGCCGGCAGCGTCGTGGCGGCAGGAGAGGACGGTCCGGCTGCCGCGTTTCCGGGCAGCTTGCCTAGCCAGGCGGCGCCCGTTCTACTCACGCCGATCAGACGCCATCATGTCAGAGCCACCCCGACACGCGATGCCGACCTTCAGGTTCGTCCATACCGCCGATCTCCACCTCGATTCGCCCTTGCGGAGCCTCGCTTTGCGCGACGCATCGCTGGCCGAGCGGGTGGGGAGCGCGACCCGCGGCGCGCTGGAGCGGATCGTGGCGCTCTGCCTTGCCGAGCGGGTGGATGCGCTGCTCATCGCCGGGGACCTTTTCGACGGGGACCAGCGCAGCATGAAGACCGCGGCCTTCCTGCGCGCGCAGATGCGGCTGCTGGATGACGCGGGCATCCGCGTCTTCGCCATTCGCGGCAATCACGATGCAGCGGCGCCCGTCACGGGCGCGCTGTCGCTGCCGCCGAACGTGCACGTCTTCTCCGGCCAAGGCGGCGTCGTCGAGCATCGCGGCGTGGCCTTGCAGGGCGTGAGCTTCGCCGAGCGGGCGGCGCCGCAGAGCCTCCTGCCGAAATACCGCCCCCCGCGCGAGGGGATGCCCAATGTCGCGCTTCTCCATACCAGCCTGGCTGGCGCGGAAGGTCATGACACCTACGCACCCTGCAGCGTCGCGGATCTGATGGCGCACGGCGCGGACTATTGGGCGCTCGGCCATATCCACGCCCGGACGGTTCATGCGACGGAGCCCTGGATCGTGATGCCCGGCATGCCGCAGGGCCGCGCGATCGACGAGGCTGGGCCGAAATCCGCAACGCTCGTCACCATCGGCGAGGCGGGGATCGAGGCGGTGCCGCATCCCACGGCCACGCTCGAGTTCGCCCATGTGTCGCTTCCGCTCGACGGGGTGGAGGACTGGGACCGGGCGCTCCGTCTGGCGCTCGACGCGTTGCAAACCGCCGGCGCAGCCGCCACGGCGCCCTATGCTGCGGTTCGCCTCCGTCTCGAGGGCGAGAGCTCGCTCGCCTGGCGGCTGCGGCGCGATGCGGCGGTCTTCGAGGAGGAGCTGCGCACCGAGCTCACTGCAGCCGGCGGCGAGATCCACCTCGAACGGCTTGTGCTCGCTTTGGGCGGGCAGGGTGCGGCGGCACAGGCAGGGGGCGGCGCGGGGGTCGGGCCGGTCGCCGAGCTCGAGGCGCTGATGTCGGAGGTGGCTGGCGATGCCGGTTTTCGCCGCGAGGCAGACGAGCATCTCGGACGCATGGTCCAGGCGCTCCCCCCCGAGATCCGCGACCGGTTCGGCGCGGACGCGGCCGACCGCGCGTCGGCGCTGGAGGCGCTGCTGAAGGAAGGCGGCCTTACCGTGATGGCCGCAC
>JBCCDG010000202.1:0-4618 GCA_039030915.1 Pseudomonadota bacterium
ATGTCGGCGCCGCCGCTGCCTCGTCGCATACTGCATCGCTTGCCGGGGAGGATGCGGTCTACGACGCGGTGTTGCGCGCCCACGGCGCCTACCGCGCGCGCACCACGGAGGAGATGCTCGATGTGGCCTATGCTGCGCGGCCCCGGATCTACCCCGCGGGGCGCAAGATCGGGCTCGTGACCATCTCGGGCGGTGCGGGCGTGCTGATGGCGGATGCGGCCGCCGATTACGGGCTGGAGGTGGCGCCCATGCCCGAAGCAGCGCAGGCCGAGCTGAAGGAGCTCGTCCCCTTCGCGTCGCCGGTCAATCCGGTCGATGTGACCGCGCAATTCTTCAACGATCTCAGCATTGTGCCGCGTTTTACGAAGGCGATGCTCGATGAGGGCGGCTATGACGGCTTGATCGGGTTCTGGACGTCCGTCGCCGGCTCCCCGCACCTCTCGGCGCCGCTCCTCGCCGGGCTGAAGGAGGCGATGGCGGGCCGGGACGAGAGCCTCTTCATCCATTCCGTGATCGCGAGCCCCGAGATCCGGGCGCGCTACGAGGCGGAGGGCTTTCCCTGCTTCGAGGATCCGAGCAGGGCGGTCGCCGCCATGGCCGCGTTGATGTTCTATGGGGCGGCATTCGCAAAGGGGCCGCCCACCGCGACTGCGACGCCCCCCGCCGCCGCTCTGCCGGAAGGCCCGCTCGGCGAGCGCGAGGCGAAGGCCGTGATGAAGGCCGCGGGTATCCCGGTCGTCGAGGATCTGCTCGCGACCGACGGTGCGGGCGCGGCGGAGGCTGCAGCCAAGGCGGGCGGGCCGGTGGCGATGAAGATCGTCTCGCCCGATATCCTGCACAAGACCGAGGCGGGCGGCGTCGCGCTAGGCGTCGGGACCGCCGACGCTGCCGCCGTCTTCGAGCACCTCATGGGCTCGGCGCGGGCCTATGCGCCGCAGGCGCGGCTCGATGGTGTGATGGTCTCTCCCATGGTGCCGGCGGGCGTGGACTGCATCCTCGGTGCCAAGAACGACCCTGTCTTCGGCCCCGTCGTCCTCTTCGGGCTTGGCGGCATCTTTACCGAGGTGCTGGGCGACATCGCCTTCCGCCGCGCGCCCTTCGATGCGGCCACGGCGCGGGAGATGATCGCAGAGCTCAAGGGCAAGGCGTTGCTCGAAGGTGCGCGCGGCGCAGCGCCCTCGGACATCGTCGCGCTTTCGAACGCCGTCGCCCGCTTCTCCGCGCTGGCGGCCGCGCTCGGAGACGCGGTCGAGAGCGTGGAGATCAATCCGCTGCGCGCGCTGCCCGAGGGCTGCGTCGCGCTCGACGCGCTGATCGTGAGAAAGGATGGAGCATGAGCGTCTATTTCGATGGGCCGGGGCCGGAGGCGCGGTTTCGCGCCTATCTCGCCGAGGGCAAGTTCATGATCCAGCGCTCGGCCGGCAGCGGCGAGCATGTCTTCTATCCGCGCACGCTTGCGCCGGGTACGGGGGCGCAGGACCTGGAATGGGTCGAGCCGAGCGGCATGGGAACGGTCTATGCCACCACCTGTACGCGCCAGCGGCCGGAGAAGGGCGGGGACTACAACATCAGTCTCGTGGATCTCGACGAAGGGCCGCGCATGATGACCCGCGTCGAGGGCGTGGCGGCGGATGCGGTGACCATCGGCATGCGGGTGAAGGCGCGCATCGCCGAGATCGGCGGCGAGCCCAACATCGTCTTCGACGTCGTGGAGGGCGGTGCATGAGCATCCGGGGAAAGGCCGCCTGCGTAGGGCTGGCGACGGCAGGAACGGGCGAGGCGCACGGACGCAACGCCATGGAGATCATGGCCGAGGCCGTGGGACGCGCGCTCGACGATGCGGGCATTCCGCTCTCGGAGGTCGATGGGCTTTTCGCCGCGACGGCGTTCCATTCGATGGCGGCGATGTCGCTGGCCGAGCATCTGGGCATCCGGCCCAAGTTCTCCGATGGCTCGAACATCGGCGGCTCCTCCTTCATGGCGCATGCGCTGATGGCGGCGATGGCGCTGGAGGCCGGGCTCTGCAACGTGGCCGTCATCGCCTATGGCTCGAACCAGCGGACGGCGGGGGGCTTCAAGTCGATCTCCGAGCCCATGCCCTTCGAAGCAGCATACGGCCCGCGCAATCCGCTCACCGCCTATGCGCTGGCCACCAGTCGCTACATGCACGAGTTCGGCGCGACGCGCGAGCAGATCGCGGAGGTGGCGGTCGCTGCGCGGGCCTGGGCGCTCCTCAATCCGGAGGCCTTCATGCACGGCGCCGGACCGCTGACGCGGGAGGAGGTGCTGGCCGCGCGCATGATCTCGGACCCGCTCGGCAAGCTCGATTGCTGCCTCGTGACGGATGGAGGCGCGGCAATCGTGATGACGCGGGCAGACCGGGCGAAGGACGGCGCGAAGCCGCCCGTCTACCTGCTTGGCGCGGCCTTCGAGCATCACCACCGCATGATCTCCGCCATGCCCTCGCTCACCACCACGGCGGCGGCCGCCTCGGGCCCGCGCGCCTTCGAGATGGCGGGCTACGGGCCGGGGGAGATGCATACCGCGCAGCTCTACGATGCCTTCACGATCAATACGCTCCTCTTCCTCGAGGATCTGGGCTTCTGCGCCAAGGGCGAGGCCGCGGACTTCGTCGGCGGGGGGCGGATCGCGCCGGGCGGCGCTCTCCGCGTCAACACCAACGGCGGCGGCCTCTCCTGTATCCATCCGGGCATGTACGGTCTCTTCGTGACGATCGAGGCGATCCGTCAGATCCGGGCGGCGCTTGGCACCGATGAGGGGCCGCGAGGCGAGGGTGGCTGGGTCGAGGGCGCGCGGCTCTCGGTCGCGCACGGCAATGGTGGCGTCCTCTCGAGCCAGGCTACCTGTGTCTGGGGCGCGGAGGAGACGGTCTAGCCGCTGAGGCAGGAAGGGTGTTCGGCAAGGGTCATGCGGAAGACGGTCAGGCATTTTCCCGAGCACCGCCTCGCCATCCTGCGCGTGGGCGGGCAGCTCACCCTGGACGGCTTTCTTCACTGGATAGAGCACGACCCGGACGCCCGGCACTTCTACGGCAACGATCGGGTCGTCGTGCTGGAGCCGACGGCGCGCGCGGGGGATGTGAGGGCGATGGACCTCCAGCTGCTTCAGGGCCGCGTGCTGGTCGAGGAACATCTCCTTGCCGCCATTCCCGCCTGGCGCTCGGTGATCGTCACCTCGGACGCTTCCCTCATGGGCGCAGCGGAGCTCTACTGCGCGCTCTGGAACCGGCTGGCGACCGAACTGATCCATTTCGACATGGCTCGGAGCGTGCCGGTGGCGCTCCATATGCTGGGGCTGCCGGAAGACCTGGACCGATGAGCGGCAGGCGCCCTAACCCGAGGCGCCGCAGAGGCACGGAGAGAAAGCGATGGACCTGAACTTCACGGCCGAGGAGGAGGCGTTCCGCGCGGAGGCGCGGGCATGGATCGCGGCTAATCTGCCGTCCTGGCTCTCGGAGAAGGTCAAGACCGGCAAGCGCCTCAAGAAGGAGGACTACGAGACCTGGCACCGCGCGCTTCAAAGCCGCAACGCGCTGGCCTGGTCCTGGCCCGAGGAATGGGGCGGCCCGGGCTGGACGCCGGTTGAGAAGCACATCTTCGAGGAGGAGATGGTGGCTGCCGGCGCGCCCCGCATCGTGCCATTCGGCGTCAACATGCTGGGCCCGGTGCTCATCGAGTTCGGGACGGAGGCGCAGAAGAAGCATTACCTGCCGCGCATTCTCGACGGCACGGACTGGTGGGCTCAGGGCTATTCCGAGCCCGGTGCCGGCTCGGACCTCGCCAGCCTCAAGACCCGCGCGGTGCGGGAGGGCGATCACTACCTGGTCAACGGCCAGAAGACCTGGACGACGCTCGGTCATCACGCCGACTGGCTCTTCTGCCTCTGCCGGACCGATCCTGATGCGAAGAAGCCGCAGGAGGGGATCAGCTTTCTCCTCATCGACATGGCCACGCCCGGTGTCGAGGTGCGGCCTATCGTGACGCTGGATGGCGAGCACGAGGTCAACGAAGTCTGGCTCACGGATGTGAAAGTACCGGTCGGGAACCTCGTCGGCGAGGAGAACAAGGGTTGGACCTGCGCGAAGTTCCTGCTCAGTCATGAGCGCACCGGGATCGCGGGCGTTGCCTATTCAAAGGCGCTGGTCAGCCATCTGCGCAATGTCGCCGCCACCGAGCGGGACGGGGAGAGAGCGCTGAAGGACGATCCGCTCTTCGCCGCGCGCATGGCGGAGCTCGAGATCGACCTCATGGCGATGGAGATCTTCAATCTCCGCATCGTCTCGGCGGCGGGCAAGGGCAAGGCGCCGGGGGCGGAAAGCTCGCTTCTCAAGATCAAGGGCACCCAGATCCGTCAGGAGGCGACGGACCTCCTGCGTCGTGCGGTCGGACCTTACGCGATGCCCTATCTGGCTGAGCAGTTCGACGAAGGCTGGAACGGGGAGCCGGTGGGGCCCGATCACGCGGCCCCGCTTGCGCGAAACTACTTCAACATGCGCAAGCTCTCGATCTATGGCGGCTCGAACGAGATCCAGCGCAACATCGTGGCCAAGGCGATGTTGGGGCTCTGAGAGAGGCGGGGAGGGGCGCCCGCGCAGCCG
>JBCCDG010000203.1:0-4592 GCA_039030915.1 Pseudomonadota bacterium
CCTCGGCGATGCGCTCTCGCTCAAGCAGTTCGATAACGGCACGGTCCTCCTCGGCGGCGGCGTGCGCGGGCGAGCGGATCCGGCAACGAACGGCACGACACTGGCTCTCGGCGGGATCGCGCGATTTCTCCACGCCGCCCGCCGCGTCTTTCCCCATCTCGCGGACGCGGAGATCAACCGCTTCTGGGCTGGCATCGAGGGCTACACCCCGGACGATCTGCCCGTGATCGGCAGAGGGGCAGCGGACGGGGTTGTCCACGCTTTCGGCTTCTCGGCCCACGGCTTCCAGCTCGCCCCGGCCGCAGGGGCGGTCGTTGCCGACCTCGCGGAGGGGCGCGCACCCGATCTCGACCTATCCGCCTTCGCCCCAGGCCGCTTCACGCAGGAACGGGCGGGCGCGGTATGACCCTGCTGCCACGGCTGAAGCCGGACCCCGTCCCACCGGTGCGCACGGTGTCGGAGGCAATGGCGACGGGCGCCTTGAAGGCCGCCTACGACGATACCAAGGCCGTGCTTGGTGTGCCGTGGATGGGCGTCGTGACCATGGCCTTCGCACAGCACGAAACCTTCTACGCGACGCTCTGGGGCGGCCTCCGCCCGCTCGCCGGCAGCACCGCCTTCGCCGGCGCATGTGACGACCTCCGCACGGCGGCGAAGGCCGAGGCGGCGGCGCTCCATCGGCGCCCGCTCGCCGATGAGCTTCTTGGGATGGGATATACAACGGCAGAAATCGACGAGATCCGCGGTCTCGTCGAGGTCTTCTCCCGGGGCAACATGCCCTATGTACTGATCGCCACGGCCGCGCGCCTGCTGCTCGAGGGCCATCCCATCGGCAAGCCCGGGCCGATCGGTCCCGCCGCTCCCGCGTCGCCGGTGGCCGGGCCCGGAGAACCGCTCGTCCTAATCGAGCCGCACCATGCGGAGGCGTCCACGCGCGCCGTCTATGCCGATATCCGGGAGACGCTGGGCCTGCCCTTCGTCAACACGGACTATCGAGCGCTCGCCCGATGGCCGAGCTACTTCGGGGCGGCCTGGGCGGGTCTCGCCCCGCTCGTCCGGAGCGCCCCTTACGAGCCTGCGGTAACGCGCCTCCATGGCGAGGCGCTGCGGCTGCTCGCCGAGCTACCGAGCCCCAAAGACCTCACGCCCGGGGCACTGCGCGCCAGCCTCGGCCCGGTGGATCCCTCAGCGCTCCTGGATCTCGTGCGGCTCTTCCAATGGCTCCTGCCGGGGCTCATCCTCAACGTGGCGATACTCAGAGCGCAACTCATGCCCCGGTAACGGGCCCGGATGACCACCGCAGCGGCCCTGTCGCTGCGGCCCCGGGACGCGCCGGCTGGTATCGGGCGCGGCGCGCCGCTACCTCGGGAGGATACCAGCGTCGCCGGAGCCCGCCATGATCCGCCCCCTGATCGCCTGCCTCACCCTCATCGCAGGGCCAGCCCTGGGACAGGGCTACGGCAACCTCGCACCCGCTCCCTCGGCCGACTACGCGACCGTCAGCCGGGAGACGGCGATCACCTTCCCCGCCGATCACGGCGCTCACCCCACCTTCCGCAACGAATGGTGGTACCTGACGGCTAACCTGAAAGGCGAGGACGGTACGGCCTATGGCGCGCAATGGACGCTTTTCCGGACCGCGCTAAGGCCTGGAGACGATACCGCCGGCTGGTCGAGCAACCAGCTCTGGTTCGCCCATGCCGCGCTCACCGGGGCCGATTTCCACCTTCATGCCGAAAAGTTCGCGCGGGGCGGCGTCGGCATCGCCGGTGTCGACGCCGGTACCGCGGCGAATGGCGGGCTCGAGGCCTGGATCGACGACTGGTCTCTGTCGGGCGCCCAACCTAGGGAGCTGACCATGCGCGCGGGGGGCGAGAGCTTCGGCTATACGCTCGCGCTCCGCACGGACCGCCCCTTTGTGCGCCAGGGCGACAACGGCTTCAGCCTCAAGACACCGACCGGCCAGGCCAGCCACTACTAAGCCCAGCCCTTCTTCGAGGTCACCGGCCATATCGAGCGCGGGGGTGAGCGCATCGCGGTCACCGGCACTGCATGGATGGACCGCGAGTGGTCGAGCCAGATCCTGACGGAAGCGCAGGAGGGGTGGGACTGGTTCGCCCTCCATCTCGGCCCGGACGACAAGCTGATGATCGGCCGGATGCGCAACACGGACGGCAGCGCCTTCATCCTCGGCAACTGGGCCACGGCGGACGGACGGTCCGAGGAGATCGCGGGCGAGGCGGTGACGGCGGAGCCTGCGCGCTGGACGGAAATCGACGGGCGGGAAGTGCCGACGCATTGGCGCCTCGACATCCCGTCCCGTGGCGTCTCGCTCGAGACCGAACCGCTCAACCCCAGCGCCTGGATGGACACGACCTTCGCCTATTGGGAAGGACCGATCCGCTTCACCGGCAGCCATGAGGGCGTGGGCTATCTCGAGATGACCGGCTACTGATCGGCGCCTTCTCGCCCTTGGTCCGGCAACGCCCCGCCAGGCCTCGTCGCATCCCGTTGCGCCCGCACCCACCCGCGTCAGCGTAGCATCCGGGTTTCGAACAAATAATGAACATTTCGCCTTGAACCGTGAAATGTTCCGCTTTCATTCATACGCCGAAGCCTATGCTGACGCGGGTGGGCGCGGGCGTGGCGGGTTCAGCGGGCGGTCGCCGGCGTCGCGCGGTCCGAGGGTCGCGTCGCCCGGATGTAGACCTCGATGAGCGCCAGATACGGGATGTAGAAGGCGAAGATCGTCACCAGGTCGAAGGCGCCGGTGAAATCCTCGTTGCTCCAGAGCCCGTCGGTCGCGAGATACCAGAGCACGTAGTGCATGCGGTAGATCCACGACGCGATGGCGAGCACGAAGAGGCGGAGCGCCCATTCCCGATGCAGCGCGAACCGGCCCGCGCGCGCATGGCGAAAGGTCTCGACCGCCGAGACGAGGACGCAAGCGCCGTAGCCGAAGGCGCCGAGGTCCATGATCCAGCCGCCCTCGGTGCCGCGGATGAAGATGAAGCCCAGCCCCCCGAGCGCCGTCGGGATCGCAAGGGCGACCAGCATCCGACCCAAGAGACGATGCAGCCGCGGCCACCGGCGCCGTACGGCACCGACAAGCTGAAACGGCGCGAGAAAGGTGATCGCCGCTCCGGTGATCATATGCGTGAAGATGGAGAGGTTGGAGGCCGTCGCATCCGCCAGAAGGAAGCGGTTATCCGCCGGCAGATCGCCCGCGATCCCGCCAACCCCCTGCAGCGCGGCATAGAGCGCGAAGGGTCCGAGCATAAGGACGAGCAGCAACCAGCCTATGCGGGCCGCCCAGCGCCAGCCCGCCCCGCTGCCGCCCCGTCCTTCGCCGAATGCCGCGTCCGCCGCCATGGCGCCTCCGCCCGTCGCCCGGCCCATCGCAGAGCGGTCGACCGGCCCCGCCCGTCAGGGCGACCGGTGGGGCCAGGCCGCACCAGAGACATGGCGCGATGCATGCCGCTCGGCAAGACGAAGGGCTTGGGGGAAGGGAGGCACGACGCGGCACGCACCGCGCCGCACCCTGGGCTCACCAGTAGGTCTCGATATCCTTGTCCTCCGGCGCGCCGCTGATTGCCTGGCTGCAGAAGAGCCCGGACATCACCGAGGCTTCGACACAGCCCGCATTGAAGGTGTTGTCCGTCCAGTCGCCTGCGAAGAAGAGATTGGCGAAGCCGCTCTCCGCTGCGCCGAGCCGTGCCGCCGTCGTGCCCTTCTTCGACATGACATAGCGTTCGGAGGGGCTGACATTCGCGCGCCAGTACTGGCCCCTCAGCCTGCCCTCGCCCTCCTTGAAGTTGCCATGCACCAGCGTATCGAGGTCGAGCGCGCCATCGGTCGAGCCCTTGGGCCAGATCACCCCGGGTGCGCCCTCGAGCCATGTGTTGGCCATCTTCGAGACCTCGGCCTCCGCCGCCTCCTCGACCCCCGTCTCGGACGGATCGGGGATCCCGCCCTCCATCGGCCCGCAGAAATACGCGATCGAGGCGGGCGAGGCGGATATCGGCCAGTCCTCTCGGTCGATCAGATGCGTCATGTCCGACCAGGTGTTCATCGGCTGCTGGAAGGCGTCGAGCACGATGGAGCCCGCATCCCAACCGAGCCCTGGCAGGTCGGCCTTCAGCCAAAGCTGCATGGCCTGGGTGCGGACCGTGCCGACCGTCTCGACCATGGTCTGCCACTCGGGGCTCAGATCCATCAGCTTCTGGCAGAGGAAGGGGTGGCTCGCCGGCGGAATGGCGAGCACCACGAGATCGAAGTCGCGCCCCCGTTCGAGCTCCACGGTGCCAACGCCCTTCCAGGTGGTCCAGAAATCCTCGAGATCATAGCCCTTCCAGGTGCCGTTCCAGCCGTCGACGCCGTCGCCCTTCGGCCCCTTCCGGATCTCGTCGCCTTCGACCAGCTGCTCGACCAGCGGCGCCTGCGGCCAACAGTCGAGCGCCGCGACGCTCACATAGGGCTGATAGCTGCCGCTCTTGAGCGTGGCCTGGCGCTGGAAGCGGAGGGATTGGACCACCTTCCGGCCGTCCACCTCGCCCGGTGCCATGTCTTCGAGCAGGTGGAAGAACTCGAAC
>JBCCDG010000204.1:0-4526 GCA_039030915.1 Pseudomonadota bacterium
GACCGTGTCGTGGCCCAAGGCCTCAGCGTGCGGCAGACCGAACGGCTGGCGAAGGCGCCTGCGGTGCCCGACGGCACTGCGATCCCACCGAAGCCGCCGGTCGCGGGCAAGGATACGGATACCCGGCTTCTGGAAGGCGATCTCTCGGCGGCCATAGGTATGCGCGCCCAGCTCTTTCCGCAGGCCGACGGCGCGGGCGAACTCCGCATCCGGTACCGCGATTTCGATGAGCTCGACCGGCTCTGCGAAAAGCTCACCCGCTAGTGCAAATCGCTGCCCGGCCACTCCGTTGCCGTCATTGCCAGGCATGGCGTGGCAATGATGGCGATGGGTCCGTCGGATAGGTCGTGCCCCTACCGACGCCCTGCCATGATCACCAAGCGTATGAGGCAGCGCTCCAGCAGAGCCTGGCCCGGGCGCTGTCCGCCTGAGCGGAGGAGACGGTCGGTCTCGTGCAGCAGCCGCAGTGCCGTCTCCAGCCGCGCGCTGTCCCAACGGCGTAGGGCGTCCAGCATCGCATCCCGCCGCGGGCCGAAGGGTCGGGGCCGCAACCGATCGAGCGCCGCCCCCGGATCCCCGGCCACCGACGCGCTGAAGAGCTGGCGGAAATGCTGGCTGGTCTGGATCAGCACCGTCACCGGCGTCATGCCGCCCGAGAAGAGCCGCCGGAGCCGCGCGGTCGTCTCCCCGGCCCGACCGGCCGCCACCGCCCCGATCAGCCGCTCGGTCTCGGCCTCCGCACTCGCGGGCAGGAGCGCTGCCACGGCATCCGCCCCCAACGGCTCCCGTGCCTCCAGGCCATAGAGCGCGATCCGCTCGAGCGTCCGCGTAAGGCTGCCCCGGTCCGCCTCCGCCGCATAGGCCTCCAGCAAACCGGCGGCTTCGGTCGACATCCCCGCACTCAGCCCGGCCTCGGACAGGTCCCGCCGCAGCGTCTCGATATCCGGCGCTTCCGGGTAGAGACCCAGTGCCGCCAGATGCCGCGCCCCCTCGAAGAGCTTGCGGAGCGAGGAGCGCGCGGGCAAGAGCCCCGCCGCCAGCACCAGAATGCCATCCTCGCCGCTGAGGTCATCGAGCGCCGGTCCCGCCGCTTCGGTCAGCGCGTCGCCCGCGCCCTCGATCAGCACAACCGGCCGTTCCGCGAAAAAGCCCCGCGAGCGCAGCGCATCGTAGAGCATCGCGGGATCCTTCCGCGCTTCCGCCGGGTCGAGCCGCGTCACCCGCATCGGATCGCCCTCGGTGAGCGTGGCGACCAGGACCTGCCGCCGCTCGGCGATCAGGCTCGCATCCGGCCCGTGCAGCAGCAGGCCGCCATGGGTGCCATCCGGCGCGGCGCAATAGCGCTCGGCCGCCCGGCCCTGGATCTTCACCTCAGCCCGTTCCCTCGAGCTGCGAAGCGCGTGCCAGCACACGGCGGGAGATGCGCTCTGCCAGATCCCGCGCCAGCCGCTCCTCGATATCCCGTCGCGTGGTGCGCGAGGCATAGAGCGACGCGGTTTCGTCGAACCCCGCCTCGCTCACGAGGAGATCCTGCAGCACGGGTTCGACCTCGCCGTTCCGGTAGAGCCGCATCACCGCCGTCGCGCGCAGCTGCTCGCGTGTCACCGTGTTGTCCTGCGCGACGAGAAGCCCGCGATCGTCGATCGTCGTCGACACTTCGAGCCGATACTGCGTCTGCCCCGGGCGCCCAAGCCGGCTCTCGAACGTCTCGTTCATGACATAGCCGAGCCGGCCACCCACTGCCGGCAGCGCCACGCGCCCGCGAATCCCTTCCGCAGCCCCACCTTCGGCCAGCATCGGCCGGAAGCATCCGGCCAGCATCGGCGTCGCGGCGCCCAGTAGCCCCAGCCGCAGAACGGCGCGGCGGCTCTTCGCTTCAGATGACGACATTGACGATCCGCCCAGGTACCACGATGACCTTCTTGGGCGCTCGGCCCTCGAGAAAGCGTGCCACGTCCGGGTTGCCCAGCGCCAGCGCTTCGATGGCCGCCTTGTCCGCATCCTTTGCCACCTCGAGCTCGCCGCGCTTCTTGCCGTTCACCTGCACGGGCAGAACGATGACGTCGTCGATGGCCAGTGCACTGTCCGCTACCGGCCAGGGCTGATCGACCAGCAGACCCTCGCCACCCAGCGCCGCCCACATCTCCTCTGTCAGATGCGGCGCCATCGGGTTCATGAGGCGCACGATGGTCTCCAGCCCTTCGCGACGCGCAAACGCCACGTCCGGCGTCGCCTCGCCCTCCGTGCCAGCCCGGCCGATGGCGTTCGCCAGCTCATAGAGCCGGGCGACGGCCTTGTTGATGGTGAAGCCCTCGATATCCGAGGTCACGCCCGCGATGGTTTTGTGCGTCGCCCGTCGCAGCGCCGTTGCAGCCGCGCCGAAGCTTTCCGGCGCGGGCCCCTCGGCCGGCAGCTCCTCCATCATCCGCCACAGCCGGTTGAGAAAGCGCGACGCGCCCTCCACGCCCGCGGCGGTCCATTCCACGTCCCGCTCCGGCGGGCTGTCCGACAGCATGAAGAACCGCGCCGTGTCCGCGCCGTACTGCGCGATGATCGCATCCGGGTCGACCGTATTGCGCTTGGACTTCGACATCTTGATCGAGGGGCCGAGCGTCACGGCCGCACCTGTCGCCGTCTCCACCGCGCTGCCGTCCTTCAGCGTCACTTCCTCGGGCGACAGCCACCGCCCGTCCGCTGCCCGATAGGTCTCGTGGCAGACCATGCCTTGCGTAAAGAGCGCATCGAAGGGCTCGCCCGAGCGTTCGGGCAGATGCCCCGTCCGATGCATCGCCCGCGCGAAGAAGCGGGAGTAGAGGAGGTGCAGGATCGCGTGCTCCACTCCGCCGATATACTGGTCGACGTTCATCCAGTACTCGGCCGCCTCCCGATCCGTCGGCGTCTCTGCCTTCGGCGCGGTGAACCGGGCGAAGTACCATGAACTGTCGACGAAGGTATCCATCGTATCCGTCTCGCGCCGCGCTGCCGCACCGCATTTCGGGCACGGCACATCGGCCCAGCTCGGATGGCGTTCCAGCGGGTTGCCCGGCAGCGAGAGGTCCACATCCTCCGGCAGGCGCACGGGCAGCTCGTCCTTCGGTACGGGCACCGCGCCGCAGGTGGCGCAGTGGACCACCGGGATCGGCGCGCCCCAGTAGCGTTGCCGGCTGACGCCCCAGTCGCGCAGACGGTAGCGCGTGACCCCCTCGCCCTGCCCTGCAGCCTCGGCACGGCGGATGACCTCGGCCTTCGCGTCGTCCACCGTCATGCCGTCAAGATACTGCGAGTTGATCAGCCGCCCGGGCTCCGACAATGCGATGTCCTCGATGACCAGCTCGTCTTCCAGCACGTCGCTCGGGCACACGACCGGCAGCACGTCGAGCCCGTATTTCCGTGCGAAATCGAGGTCCCGCTGATCATGCGCCGGCACGCCGAAGATCGCGCCGGTGCCGTAATCCATCAGTATGAAGTTCGCGACGTAGACCGGCACCGTCCATTCCGGGTCGAAGGGGTGCACGGCGCGGAGCCCGGTATCGAAGCCCCGCTTCTCCGCCGTCTCGATCTCCTCCTCCGACGTCCCGGACCGGCGGCATTCCGCGCAGAACTCCGCCAGTCCCTCGACCCTGCCTTCCAGCGCCTTGGCCAGTGGATGGTCGGGCGAGACGGCGCAGAAGCTCGCGCCGAAGATCGTATCGGGGCGCGTCGTGAACACCTCGAGCTCGGGCCAGTCCACGACTCCCCCCGTCTCGAGCTTCCAGCGGAACTGCAGGCCCTGACTACGGCCGATCCAGTTGGACTGCATCACCCTGACCTTCTCTGGCCAGCTCTTCAGCCCCTCGATGGCCTCCAGAAGCTCGTCCGCCATGTCCGAGATGCGGAAGAACCACTGCGTGAGCTCCCGCCGCTCCACGGGGGCGCCTGAACGCCAGCCCTTGCCATCGATCACCTGCTCGTTGGCGAGTACGGTCATGTCCTCGGGATCCCAGTTCACCATCGAGGATTTGCGGGTGACGAAGCCTGCCTCGAGGAAATCCAGGAACAGCGCCTGCTGCTGTGCGTAGTACTCCGGGTCGCAGGTCGCCAGCTCCCGGCTCCAGTCATACGAGATGCCGAGCTTCATGAGCTGCGCGCGCATCGTGTCGATATTGGCGTAGGTCCATTTGGCGGGATGCGTGTTGTTCTGCATCGCCGCGTTCTCGGCCGGCATGCCGAAGGCGTCCCACCCCATCGGATGGAGCACGTTGAAACCGCGGGCCCGTTTGTAGCGCGCGATCACGTCGCCCATCGTGTAATTGCGCACATGCCCCATATGGATGCGGCCCGAGGGGTACGGGAACATGTCGAGCACGTAGTACTTCGGCCGGCTGTGATCGACCTCGACCTCGAAAGTCCGCCGCTCGCGCCAGACCTCCTGCCACTTCGGCTCAATCTCCGCCGGGTCGTAGCGCGCCATCCGTCATCCCTCGCCTCGTGCCGCGGCCCGCCGCCGCGCATCGGGGGCTTTACGCCCAAGCGCGCCCGCGTTGCAA
>JBCCDG010000205.1:0-4515 GCA_039030915.1 Pseudomonadota bacterium
ATGGGTGCGCAAGACATACGCCAAGCTACCATACTCTGCGATTTTCCTTCCAATGCTGACGTTTAGCGGGTCCTGCAGGTCGCACTCGCCCCCCTGGTCGCAGATCGGGCAGTCCAGCGGGTGGTTGATGAGGAGGAACTCCATCACCCCCTCCCGTGCCTTCTTGACCATGGGCGAGTTCGTCCGGATCTCCGGCGGCTCCCCGTTCCGGCCGGGCCGCATGTCCCTCACCTGCATCGCGCAGGACGCCGCCGGCTTCGGCGGCCCGCCGACCACCTCCACCAGGCACATCCGGCAATTGCCCGCGATCGACAGACGTTCATGGTAGCAGAAGCGCGGGATCTCGATCCCCGCCTCCTCGCATGCCTGGATCAGCGTCAGTCGCGGATCGACCTCTATCTCCCGCCCGTCGATGATGATCGTGCGAAGCTCGGTCATGTTAAAGCTCCTTCGGCATCTGCCTGAGGATTGAGACGCGCAGGGTGTCCCTCGCGCGCAAGCCCGTAGGCCCAGTCATAGGCGAAGTCGCTCGGCCCGTCGCGCTCCAGCGCGCGGAGCCGCTCGACCCCATCGGCAACGGTCGGCGTGGCGCCCGGCGGAACGGTCCAGAGCACCATGCGGGGTGTCTCCCAGACCTCTAACCATTCGGACGACCGGCGCAGAAAGGCCGCGTGTACGCCCTCATGCGCAAAGGCCCGGAGCGCCTCGACGCTCTCCCACACCGAGAGGGTCGAGGCGATGCGCGGATCGCCGCCGAGCGGGCCATCGGGATCGAGCTGGACCTTCTCCATCTCCTCCTCCGGCAGGCTCCAGACATAGCCGGGCGCATGCGTGGCAAGCGCATAGACGCGGGCTAAGGCGTCCACGAACGGCGCGACCCGGGGGTCGTCCCAGTCATGGCGCAGTCGGCCGAGATTGAATTCCGCGATCACTGAGCCGCCTCCACGCAGCGCGTCTCTTCCGTCGCAGCACGCGCCACCTCACCGGGCGCATCGCCCAGCGGGCGCAGGGTGTTGATGGGCCGCGCGACCCGTTCCTTCTCCATCACGACCATCGAGTCGTAGAAATGGAGCGCCTTGAGATGGCCGGCCGCCGCCCTGTTACGCTCGCCGCGCCGATGATACCAATGATGCATGTCATCGACCAAGCCCTTGGCGACGCTGATGAAACTCCAAGGCCAGCGATAGCCGCCCGAAAAGCTCGGCCAGTAGCAGCAATGCAGGTCCTCGGCGATGTAGACGCCGCCCTCCGAAAGCCGGGGGAACAGCGCCTCGAAGCTCGCCGTGATGTGCCGGCTGTCATGGCTGCCGTCGTCGATCACCACATCGACCCCGCCCATCTCCTCGACCACGCGCGCGAGGAACGCCGGATCGTCCTGCGAGCCGATGCGCACCTGGCCGCCCTGCCCGTCATAGGCGGCACAGCGCGGGTCGATGTCGATGCCGTAGATGATCGCCTTCTCGCCGAAATACTGACGCCAGAGCTCGAGGGATCCGCCGCGGAAAACCCCGATCTCCAGCATGCGGAACTCGGTGCCCCTCAGGTGCCCCAGATGCCGCTCGTAGATCTCGAGATAGTGGTGCCATTTGTGCACCTGCTTGCCCTGCTTGTCGCGAAAGACCCGCGCCAGCTCCGATGGGCCGAAGCGCTCCCGCGCCGCCATGTCGTCATTGGTGAACATTGGCTCGCCCGTCAGGCGGGAGAAGAGCCGGCCCCGCGCTTTCAGCAGGAACGCCCCCGCCCGGGCCGCCAGGCCGCCGCTCATCTCACACACCCTCCGCGGCGGGAGCACAGCGCGCCGAGCGCCACTCGGTCGCGCCCTCGAGGCTTTCCCAGCCGAAGGCATCGGCGCTCGGGCCGTCGCGCTTCAGCATATCGAGCCGCGCGAGCCCTTCGTCGAGGCTCGGCCGATGCCCCGCCGGCACCCACCACATGACGAAGTGCATTGCCTCGAGCATCTCGAACCACTCGTCGCGCCGCTCGTAGAACTGCTTGTGCACGGTCTTCCAGACAAAGGCCTCGAGGCTCGCCGCATCCTCCCAGACCGTGAGGTTGGAGATGAAGCGCGGATCGCCGCCGATGGCATGGTCCGTGTTGCCTGGCCCCGTCCCCGGCTCACCCGAGCCTTCCATCATCCAGACGAAACCGGGCATCCGCTTGCCGAGCCCGTTGATCCGGTCGATCGCATCCACGAAGGGCGCCACCAGCGGGTCCCCCACCGGGGCGCGCAGCCGCCCGATATTGAGCTCGGCGAGATGCATCTGCGTCATGCCGCTCCCCTGTCACGGCCGCCTTGGCGCGCCGTCTCCATCTGCTCCACCGGCTTTGCGGCGACCTCCGCCACGCGCCCCCGCGCCGAGCGCCTGGGCCGCGCGATCTCGCGCTTCTCGATCACCACGATGCTGTCGTAGAAATGGGTCGCGAAAACCTTGTCCTTCGTCAGCCCCGCCCCGACGGGCTGACCGTGATACCAGTGGTGCATGTCGTCGACGACACCCTTGGCCCGCTCGATGAACGTCCCCTTACGGCCCAGCCCGCCGCCGAAGCCGTCCCAATACGCCGTCTGCAGGTCCTCGACCATGTAGACGCCACCCTCGGAGAGATGCGGGAAGAGCGTCTCGAAGGAGGTGGCGATATGCTCCATGACGTGGCTGCCGTCGTCGAGCACGATGTCCACGCCGCCCATTTCCTCCATCAGCCGCTTCAGGAACCGCGGATCGTCCTGCGAGCCGATGCGCACATGGCCCGCCTCCCCATCCAGCGCCCGGCACGCCTCGTCGATATCGATGCCGTATAGCACCGCGTCGGGCCCCAGATAGCGGCGCCACATGGCCTGGGAGCCGCCGTTCTGCACCCCGATCTCCAGCATCCGCACGCCCGTCCCGCGGAACCGCTCGAAATGCCGCTCGTAGATCTCGAAATAGTGGTGCCACTTGTCGACGACGCGGCCCTCATTGGCGGCGAACCACCGGCCGAGCTCGCTCTGCTCCAGTGACGCGTCCTCGCCGGCATGCCAGAAATCGGGCGTCGCCGGCGCACCGTGCCCCGCCATCTCCCGCAGGCGCCAGACCGCGCGCCTCAGCGGCAGGGGCATCGCCCGCTTGAGTGCCGCGAGCGCCATGCTCAGCCCACCTGCTCGGGGCAGAGCGCGAAGACCACCCAGACCTGGCGGTTGCGCCGATAGGTCGTGCGCACGTCGCCCTCCCGGTTCGTCGCCATCAGCACGTCCTGGCCCTGCTCGCAGATGCCGCCCACGGCCTGCACGGCCTTGGCCATCTCGATCACATAGGCCTCGTACTCCTCGTCCTGGAAATTCGTAGCGGGATCGAATCCGGGGTTCGCCGGCAGCGACACGCGGCGCCAGTTCTCCTCGACGGCCTTGCCCGCCCCCTCGCGCACTGCGATAACCGACTCGTCGATGAGCGAGACGTAACGCACGTTCACGCGGTAATATGCCCCGCCGTAGTCCACCAGAAACCGCGCGTCCGGATGCTCCATCGCATCCGGCTTCAGCACCACCGTGGCCCCCTGTCCGATCGGCTTCTTCTCCCCGCCGCAGGCCGTCAGCAGGGCAGCGACGGAAAGAAGCGCGATCGCTCTGACGACGGATGTCATTCAGCCGCCATGGCGCCGGTGCGGCCGGTCTTGGCGGCCTTGATGCGGTCCTCGATCTCCTCGCGGAAATGCCGGATCAACCCCTGGATCGGCCAGGCCGCCGCATCGCCGAGCGCGCAGATCGTGTGGCCCTCCACCCGCGTGGTGACATCGAGCAGCACGTCGATCTCCTCGACCTCCGCCTCGCCCTTCACCATCCGCTCCATGACGCGCATCATCCATCCCGTGCCCTCCCGGCACGGGGTGCACTGCCCGCAGCTCTCATGCTTGTAGAACTTCGAGAGACGCCAGATCGCCTTCACGATATCGGTCGACTGGTCCATGACCATCACTGCCGCCGTGCCGAGACCGGACTTCTGGTCGCGCAGCCAGTCGAAATCCATGATGCACGCGTCCGCGGTCCGCGCCGGCAGACAGGGCACGGAGGAGCCGCCCGGGATATAAGCCTTCAGGTTCTTCCAGCCGCCGCGTACCCCGCCGCAATGCGTATCGATCAGCTCCTTGAAGGGGATCGACATCGCCTCCTCGACGACGCAGGGGCGGTTCACATGGCCCGAGATGGCGAAGATCTTGGTGCCCGCGTTGTTCGGCCGCCCGAAGCCCGCGAACCAGGTCGCGCCCCGGCGCAGGATCGTCGGCACGACCGCGATGCTCTCGACATTGTTGACCGTCGTCGGGCAGCCGTAGAGCCCCACGCCCGCCGGGAAGGGCGGCTTCAGCCGTGGCATGCCCTTCTTGCCCTCGAGGCTCTCGATGAGCGCTGTCTCCTCGCCGCAGATATAGGCGCCCGCGCCATGCACGAGGTAGAGGTCGAAATCCCAGGCTACGCCTCATTCACCCCACGCCAAGTCAGCGGCCATCCGCTGGTTAAACACTGTATTGACGCCATTTGGAAACCTG
>JBCCDG010000206.1:0-4475 GCA_039030915.1 Pseudomonadota bacterium
ACGGCGGCCGTGGAGATAGGCCGCACCGAGGCCGAGGCCGACGACGAGAAACGCGACGGGCGCGATCCAGAGCGGCAGGGTTTCCGCCTTTACCGGCGGCTTCAGCAGCACGTAGTCGCCATACCGCGCCGAAATGTAGGCCAGCGCCTCCGCATCGCTGTCGCCCTCGGCAATGCGCTCCCGGAGCAGCATGCGCAGATCGCGCGCGAGGCCGGCGTTCGAGTCGAAGATCGACTGGTTCGCACAGACGAGGCAGCGAAGCTCCCTGCCAAGCTCGCGCACGCGGTCTTCCTGAGCGGGGTCCTCGAGCATCTCGCCCGGCTGGACCGCGGGCGCGGGGGCGGCCGCGAGGGCTAGGAGGAGGCACAAGATGGCTGCGCGCATCAGGCTTCTCCTCTCGCCGTGGCGCGGCCGGCGGGCAGGGGCATCGGCGATGGCCGGGATGCTGCTCGAGGCGCGGGCGCGCCGATCCGGAGCCGCCGATCCGCGATCGAGATTGCGCCGCCGAGCGCCATGAAGGTCGAGCCGAGCCAGATCCAGGGGATGCCGGGGTTGTAGTAGTACCGGGTGACAAAGCCGCCCTGCCCGTCCGGATCGCCGAGGACCGCATAGAGGTCGCCATGCCAGAGCGTGCGGATACCGGCCTCGGTCGTCGGCTGCTGCTCCACGGGATACCAGCGCCGCTCAGGGAAGAGGAGCGTCGCGGTGCCCGCCTCCTCCCCCTCCCGCGTCACGGCGACGGCTGCCATGGAGCTCTGATAGTTTGGGCCCTGGACGCTCTCGATATCCATGAGCGTGAAGACATAGCCCCCAAGGGCCACGGGCTCCCCAGGGCGCTGGGTCTGGATCGCCTCGATCTTCCACACGCTGACCGACATGACGCCTGCGATGCAGATGCCGAGCCCCGCATGGCCGAGGACGAGCGCCCAGGTGGCGGCGGGCTGACCGGCGAGGCGGCGAAGGGACTGCCGGGGCGCGATGCGGCCGAGACCGATGCGCCCTGCGAGATCGACCAGCGTCGCCGTGATGATCCAGGCGGCAAGGCCCAGGCCGAGGAGGCCGAGAAGCTCCCGCTGCCCGGTCAGGGCCGCGACGATTGCCGGAACGGCGACGGCGACGAGGAGCACGATGCGCAGCCTCTCGGCCACCGCCTGCGCGTCGGCACGCTTCCACGGCAGGAGCGGGCCAATGGCGGCGAGGAACGCGGTCAGCCCGAAGATCGGCCCGAAGGTGCGATCGAAATAGGGGGCGCCGACGCTGATCTTCCCGCCCGTCACCATCTCGAGGAACAGCGGGTACATCGTACCCACGAAAACCACGCCGCAGGCCGCGGCGAGCAGCAGGTTGTTCAAGAGGAGCCCGCCCTCCCGCGAAAGGGGGGCGAAGACACCGTGCTCACGGATGGCGGGCGCGCGGATGGCGAAGAGGGTGAGCGAGCCCGCAACCGCGACAGCCAGAAGCGCCAGGATGAAGATGCCGCGCTGCGGGTCGGTCGCGAAGGCATGAACCGAGGAAAGGACACCGGAGCGGACGAGGAACGTGCCCGTAAGGCTGAGGGCGAAGGTGAAGATGGCGAGCAGGATCGTCCAGCGCTGCAACGCCTCCCGCTTCTCGACGACGATCACGGAATGCAGCAGGGCGGTGCCGAGAAGCCAGGGCATGAAGGACGCGTTCTCCACCGGGTCCCAGAACCAAAACCCGCCCCAGCCGAGCTCGTAATAGGCCCACCAGGAGCCGAGCGCGATGCCGAGGGTGAGGGCGGACCAGGCGGCGAGTACCCAAGGCCGCAGCCAGCGCGCCCAGGACGGATCGACCCGCCCGCCGATCAGGGCCGCGACGGCGAAGGAGAAGGCGGTCGAAAAGCCGACATAGCCTATGTAGAGAAGCGGCGGGTGGAGCGCGATGCCAGAATCCTGCAGGAGAGGGTTCATCCCTTGCCCCTCCACCGGCGCCAGCGCAAGACGCTCGAACGGGTTCGAGGTGAAGAGCACGAAGGCGAGGAAGCCCGTGCCGATCATCGCCTGCACCGCGAGCACGCGCGCCCGCACGGGCAGCGGCACCGCGCGCCCGAAGGTGGCGATGGCCGCGCCGAAGAGCGTGAGCACCAGCACCCAGAGCAGCATGGAACCTTCGTGGTTCGCCCAGACGCCCGAGACCTTGTAGATGAGCGGCTTCGCCTCATGGCTGTTGAGCGCGACGTTCCTGACCGAGAAGTCGGAGGTCACGTAGGCCCAGGTGAGCGCCGCGAAGGCGATGGCGACGCCCATGAACTGCACCTGCGCCGCGGCGCCGCCGAAGCGCATCGCCCCCACATTGTCGCGTCCCGCGCCCCAGAGCGGCACCACTGACTGGAGCAAGGCGGCGGCAAGCGCGATGCAGAGGGCAAAATGCCCGGTCTCGACGATCATGCGATCAGCTCCGTCCCGCCGGTGATGGAGAGCGCGCGCGGCAGGGGGGCGTTGACGGGCGCCTGGGCGTTCAGGAGGTCGAGATCCGGGATCTCGCATTCCGTGGGCGAGCTGAAGCGGGCGAGGCCCGTCTTCTTGATGCGCGAGATGATGCGGCTCACGGTCTCGGCGTTGAGGCCGAGATAGTCGGCAATGTCCTCTCGCGACATCGGCAGGGTAACGTGCCAGCAGCCGTTCCGCCGCCGCCCGGTGCGCTGCGCCATGTCGGCGAGGAAGGCGGCCAGCCGCTCGGTCCCGTCGAGCCGGCCGAGCATCACGACATGGGCAAGCGAGCGCGCAAGATCCGCATGCGCGAGGTCGAAGAGCAAAGCGCAGAGGTCGGGATTAGTGCGCATCGCCCCTGGCTCGCAGCAGAGCTCGACCTCCCAGGTCGTCGTCTCGGTGAGCGCCTCGGCCCAGCAGTCCGCGTCGGCCACCGAAAAGGGGCAGATGATGTCGCCCGGCACATGAAAGCACATGAGCTGGCGGCGACCGTCCGCCATCACTGCCGCGGCCGCCACCATGCCAGTGGCCACGACGTGGAGCCGCAGGCCGGCTGCCCCCGCCGACGCGATCGGCGCACCGCGCGCGAAGGCGCGGGGCGTGACGGTGCTGCCGGGCACGGCCTGGAGCCGGCAGACATGGCGGCGAAGGCATGTGCAGGAAGACGGGCATGCACAGACAGGCTGCTTGCGGCTGCCATCGGGCATCGAACGCTCCCCCTAGATCTCACCCAGCGGACACATCGACGAACGACGTGCTTACGAGGCGAAGGTGGCGGCCCGCTACGAAACCGACCTTGCGCTCGATCAATGCTGTGCAAACGAAGCATCAATCGTGGGCTTTCGGCGATCTTTGGAATTCCTGACGCAAGTCAGATCGGTTCACCGGCCGCCCGGGCTAGGCTCTCCGCACCATTGCATGCGCCGTCCGTGCGCACCCGGGAGCGGGAGACAGCCCATGAAGAAGATGCTTGCCGCCGCCGCGATCCTCACCGCCATGGGCACGGGGGCCCTCGCGCAGGAGAGCGGCTGTCTGGGCTGCCACGAGGGGATCGAGCAGTTCGTCGACGGGATCATGCATGAGCAGATCGTGGCGATCGGGACAGAGCATGGCGATCCTGCGGGCTGCGTCACCTGCCATGGCGGCGACCCGACCGCGAGGGAGGCGGCGGCCGCGCACTCCGGCTCCCCGACCGCACTCGTCGAGAACGGCGGCCCGCATGTCTTCTATCCCGATCCCGGCGCCGTCTGGATTGCGGACAAGTCCTGCGGGCAGTGCCATGCCGGCTATGCCGAGCGTGTCCAGAAATCCCTCATGAACACCGAGGCGGGCAAGCTTCAGGGCAATCTCTGGTCCTGGGGCGTGCAGGAGGACATGAAGGTCGTCTGGGGCAATTACAGCCTGAAGGACGAGGACGGGCCCGAACCTGCCGTCGGTACGGAAGCCTATATCGAGTACATGACGAAGTATATCGAGGCGCATCCAGACCAGATGCCCTCGGAGATGACACAGGTGCCGGAGGTCGATCCCAACGAGATCTCGGAGCATCCAAACCTCGCCGGCATCACCTATAGCCGCCAGCAGTGTCAGCGCTGCCATGTTGGCGTGACCGGGCGCGAGAAACGGGGCGATTATCGCGGTGCGGGCTGCTCCTCCTGCCACGTGCCCTACTCCAACGAAGGCTTCTACGAGGGGGGCGATCCGACGATCGCCAAGGATCAGCCGGGCAAGCTGCTGATCCACCGCATGCAGGGTTCCCGCAAATCCAAGGTCAAGCACGGAGATGTGGAGTATTCTGGGATCCCCTCCGAGACCTGCAACTCCTGCCACAACCGGGGCAAACGCATCGGCGTGAGCTATCAGGGGATCATGGAGTTCCCCTACGGCTCGCCATACGACCCGAAGGGCGAGAAGCGGCCGAAGCTCCACACCAAGAAGTACGTCTTCGTGAAGGACGACCTCCATCACCAGACACAGTCCCGCCCCGAAAACCCCAAGGGCGGCATGCTCTGCCAGGACTGCCAC
>JBCCDG010000207.1:0-4307 GCA_039030915.1 Pseudomonadota bacterium
CAGCAGCATCGCGATGAACTCGGCGCCGAGCAGCACCATGAGCCCCGCCGAGGAAAAGAACGCCAGTATCAGCCACAGCACCGAATGCACCGGGTTGCGCGCAATCGTAACGAACAGCCCGGACGCGACCGCCACCGAGGCGAAGACGTAGAAAGCGAAAGCGGTGAGGGTCATCTCCGGGATCCTTCGGGCTCGGTCATGATGTCTCCGTCGGAGGGGCGACGGGGCCGGGCCCCATCGTGCGGTCGAGGGTCAGGTTTCGTCTTCAGCAGGCTCTTCCCGCATGTGCGAGCGTCGGGCAACCACGCCGAGATGCACCAGGATCACGAGCGACAGAAGCAGCGCCAGGGGTTCCTCCACCGCCGAGAACGGCGGGATGAAGTCTGCCGACATCAAGGGCTCTTCGGACCAAGGCCGATGATTGGAAAAAGCAGCCACCGGAAAACTCCTCCCGACCTCACCGATACGGCGCGTCTAGTTCGATGTTGCGGGCGATCTCGCGTTCCCAGCGCATGCCGTTATCGAGGAGCTTCTCCTTGTTGTAGTAAAGCTCCTCGCGCGTCTCGGTGCTGAACTCGAAATGCGGGCCGAGGACGATGCTGTCGACGGGGCAGCTCTCCTGACAGAAGCCGCAGTAGATGCATTTCGTCATGTCGATATCGAAGCGGTTGGTGCGGCGCGACCCGTCGGCCCGCGGCTCCGCGTCGATGGTGATGGCCTGCGCGGGGCAGATCGCCTCGCAAAGCTTGCAGGCGATGCACCGCTCCTCCCCGTTGGGATAGCGCCTGAGCGCCAGCTCGCCGCGGAACCGCGGGCTGAGCTTGCCCTTCTCGAACGGGTAGTTGAGCGTCGCCTTCGGCTTCATGAAGTATTTGAAGCCCACCCTCATGCCCGCCCACATATCGGCGAGCAGGAAGTAGCGCAGCGCACGGTCGAACGGGATCTGGCTGATCTGCATCTCAGGCTCCGGCGGCGGCTTCGGCAAAGCGGGCGTAGCCCACAACGTCGAGACGGGTGAGGATCGCGGCGATCACGACCCAGGCGAGCGACAGCGGCAGGAAGACCTTCCAGCCCAGCCGCATCAGCTGGTCGTAGCGATAGCGGGGCACCACCGCCTTCACCATCGCGAACATGAAGAAGAAGAACACCATCTTCAGCACCATCCAGAGGATGCCGTCCGGCAGGAAGGGCAGCGGGGAAAGCCATCCACCGAAGAAGAGAAGGCTGATGAGCGCGCACATGAGCAGGATGTTCATGTACTCGCCGATCATGAAGAGCAGATAGGGCGTCGAGGAATACTCGACCTGATAGCCCGCCACCAACTCGGACTCGGCCTCCGGCAGGTCGAAGGGCGGCCGGTTCGTCTCCGCCAGCGCGCTCACGAAAAAGAGCACCACCATCGGCAGATGCGGCAGCCAGTACCAGGAGAGGAACCCGTAGGCCCCGTCCTGCGCCCGCACGATCTCGGTGAGGTTGAGGCTGCCCGTCGAGATCAGGACACCCACGATGATGAGCCCGATCGAGACCTCGTAGGACACCATCTGCGCCGCCGAGCGAAGGCTTCCCAGGAACGGGTACTTCGAGTTCGACGCCCAGCCCCCCATGATGATCCCGTAGACGCCGAGCGAGCTGATCGCGAAGATGTAGAGCACGCCCACATTGAGGTCCGAGATCACCCAGCCGTCCGCGAACGGGACCACGACCCAGGCGATGGCGGCCAGCACGAAGGTGATGAGGGGCGCGAGGAGGAACACCGTCTTGTCCGCGCCGGCGGGGATGACGATCTCCTTCAGCACGAACTTCCCGAAATCCGCGAAGCTCTGCAGGAGGCCCCAGGGACCCACCACGTTCGGGCCGCGCCGAAGCTGCACCGCTGCCCACACCTTGCGGTCCATGTAGAGGAGGAACGCCAGGCTCACGAGCACGCCTGAGACCACCGCGAGACACTGCACCAGGATCAGCAGGAAGGTCAGAAAGTCGTCGCTGAACATCGGTGCCCCCTTAAGGCGCCGGCCCGGGCGGCCGGTTTGGAAACGCGTCTCAGTTCGTGTTCCGGACTAGACGAGATGGCGGGCAAGGTAAACGCCCCCTGCCGCACTGCGGCGAAGTTAGACCGGGCCGGTGATGATCCCCGCGACATCAACAGCGATCATGCGCCGCTGCCGCGCTGTTGCGCCGGCCGTTCGAGCACCACGACATAGGCCTCGCGGCTGAAGAGCAGGAGCATGCGCCGAGTGTCCTTCTCGATGGCGACGACGCGCCAGCCGTTGATCGCATAGTCGTTGAGAAAGCTGGTGAAGCGCTCCGCATTGACCTTGGCCGCACCCAGCAGAAGCGAGGAGAGGAGCCCCTCGCGGTAGATCGCGACGCGGTAGACGAAGCCCGGCCGCGCCGCCATGCCCTCGAGCCGTCCGCGCGGCGCCGGGGGCAATGGCTGCGGCGGGGCCGCGGTACCGCTCTCGCTGCGCCCATGGCCGCCCGGCTCGCCCTGTCCCACCTGCCCGGGACGGCGGACGGTGGGCTCGCCGCGGGGCGGAGCACCGGGCCTGCCGTCACTCGGCCGCAAGCGGGCGCTCGTCGCGCTCGGCCGCCAGCTTCGAGCACTCGGCCAGGACGGCGCTCGCACGCGCCACCGGGTTGACCAGGTAGTGCTCGCCCGGCGTCTCGAAGGGCTTGTCCGAAAGGCTGCCCGCCGCGGCTACAGGCTGCCACTCCACCTCCGCGATCCGGTCCAGCTTTGCCAGATGCGGGTGCGCCTCGAAGAGCTGCTTGCGAAGCGCCTCCAGCGTGTCGAAGGGCAAGGTATGGCCGAGCTTGGCCGAAAGCGCGCGCAGGATTGCCCAGTCCTCCCGTGCCTCGCCCGGCGGGAAGGCGGCCCGCGCCGCCATCTGCACCCGGCCTTCGGTGTTGACGAAGAGCCCGGGCTGCTCGGTATAGGCCGCGCCCGGCAGGATCACGTCCGCCCGATGCGCGCCACGGTCACCATGGCTGCCCTGATAGACGACGAAGGCCCCATCCGGCATGTCGATCTCGTCTGCGCCGAGATTGTAGACGAAGCCCGCGTCCTTGAGCGCCGCGGCCACGCCGCCGCCGGTGGCGAAGTCCACATCCATGGCGCCCACGCGCCCCGCCGCCCGATGCAGCACCAGAAACTTCGCGCCCGCCTCCGAGCACAAGCTCATTACCGCGCCCAGCACCGCCTCGCCATCCTCGCGCGCCAGCGCCGCCTGCCCCACGATCACCAGAGGGTCCGACGCGCCCTTCAGCTTCTCGAGGATCGAGCCCCGCGCCTTGCCGTCGAGCGAGCCGGGCCCCTGCCCGACCTCGATGACTGGGTAGGTCAGGTCCGCCTCCGGTCCGATCCGCCCCACATCCGCGCCAGCCATCCAGGCCTTGCGGATGCGCGCGTTCAGCACCGGCGCCTCGATGCGCGGATTGGTCCCGACCAGGAGGATCGCGCCGGCGGTGTCGATATCCGCGACGGCCGCGTTGCCGACATAGCCCGAGCGGTTGCCGATGGGCAGCTGCGCGCCGTCCTGCCGGCAATCATAGCTGCCGCCGACCGCATCCATCAGCTGCTTCAGCGCCCAGACGGGCTCGACCGGGGCGAGATCGCCCGCCACCGCCGCCTTGTTGCCGTCCTTGGCAAAGGCCTCGGCGACGGCGGCAAAGGCCTCGTCCCAGCGCGCGGGCTTGAGCTTGCCGCCCTCGCGCACATAGGGCCGGTCCAGCCGCTGGCGGCGCAGCCCGTCCCAGACATAGCGGGACCGGTCGGCCAGCCACTCCTCGTTCACCCCGTCATGGTTGCGGGGCAGGATGCGCATCACCTCGCGCCCCTTCACATCCACCCGGATATTGGAGCCGAGCGCATCCATCACGTCGATGCTCTGGGTCTTCCTCAGCTCCCAGGGCCGCGCCGTGAAGGCATAGGGCTTGGAAGTGAGCGCACCGACCGGGCAGAGATCGACGATATTGCCCTGCATCTCGGAGGTGAGCCCCGCCCGGATGGTCTCGATCACGATATCGGTCGGGTCCGAATGCGCGCCCGTATCGTCCCCGTCGACGCCCGCGATGGCCGCCTCGTAGGAGACGATCTCGCTGTCCTCCCCGCGCCCGGTCTGTCCCATCTCCGGCACGCCCGCGACCTCGGTCATGAAGCGCACGCAGCGCGTGCAGGAGATGCAGCGCGTCATATGCGTCTCGACGAGCGGCCCCAGCGGCGGGTCGGTCACCGCCCGCTTCGGCTCGCGGAACCGGCTGAAATCCACGCCATAGGCCATGGCCTGGTCCTGCAGGTCGCACTCGCC
>JBCCDG010000208.1:0-4214 GCA_039030915.1 Pseudomonadota bacterium
AGATCATTCCCTTTCCCCTCGGAACCGGTGGCGGCGGTGCCGCGTCGAACGCTTTGGGCGGCTCGGGCGGCTCGGGTGGGCCCCCCTCTGCTCAGGCGCAGGCAAAGGCGCAGGCGGAAGATCCCAAGGGACCGTCCGCCCAGTCACTTGCATCGTCACAGCGCGGGGATCTGCGCCGCGCGCCATCGGCACAAGAGGTGGCTGGCTGGCGCCAAGCACCGACGACCGACGAAGCGTTCGAGGCCGCGTTCGACGCAGTCTCGGCCGCCGCCGCGCCGCCGAGGCCGACAGGGTTGGAGAGTTCCGCGCAGCCCCGTGTGGCACAGGCAATCGCGCCTCACTCCGGGCAATCCTTGCGCACACCTGCCGAGCTCACCGTGCCTGCAGCGACCAAAGGACCGGCGCCAGGCAACGTCTCTCCCATCGAAGTGGCCGCGACACCGACCCCGCTTCTTACGACCGAGGCGACGACGGCGCAGTCAGATGCCGAAACGTCCACCAAAAGCTCTTCTGCTTCACGCGAATCGGAAGTCGCGAGCAACTCAGCACTCCGCTCCTCTCAGCTGAACGCGGAAACCCGGTCCCCAGCGGCATCTCCGCTCGCACCAGCATCCGATCCGACCCGGGCGAGTGTGCAGGCAAATGCCGCGAAAACTCTGGAACCTAAAGCGTCGGAACTTCCCACCGCACCGTCACCGCGTCAGTCGGCGCAGGGGGGGCAGGGGGCGCAGACGGTCGGTCTCGGGGAGACGCCATCGGTCGAGGTGCAGGCAACGCGCAAGATCGAGGGGCTGAACCCTCCTCAGAGCACGCCACCAACGCCGGCTCCTGCATCCTCTCCGGCTGCGCTCGCGCCCCAAACCACGGCGGCGGGTACGGCGGGTGCCGCTGCGGCTGCGGCCGAAACCGGCCTCGACCAACGCGGCCGCGGTGCCTCAGACCCGCAGACGCCGAAAACGCCGATCCTGGCACCACACGGCGCGACGACAGCAGCCGCCCTGCCCACAGTCGACGCGCCCCTACCGCCACCTGGCCCGGGCGCTGCGGGATCGGAGCAACCGCTCCCCCAACTTGCGACAGCGGACACCGCGCTTCGCGGCGGCAGCACGGGCGCGCTCACCGGGTCCAGCACCGTCACGACGGCCGCTGGCTCACAGCCTGGGGAGTTCGCGCTCTTCATCGGAACCGCCGCGACGGACAACGGTCCTGCCGGCGATACGAGCGCCAACCGACTTCGCGAGTTAAACGCCATCCACGTCCTGCGCCTGCCCGATGGCCGCGTCGAACTCCAACTGGATCCGCCAGAGCTTGGCCGGGTCGAGATCACCTTCGACTTCAGCGATGACGGCCTGCGCGCCACCGTCGCGGGCGAACGCGCGGGCACGATCGAGCTTTTGCGCCGCCACGCCGATCTCCTGCTCGGTCAGCTCCGCGCCGCGGGCTTCGAGAACACCACCCTCGACCTCGCCGATGGGAAGTCCAGCGGCCAACGCGGCTCAAGTAGCGGCGACCCCCAACTCACACCGCTGCTGCCCGAACGCGAAGGCGAAGCACAACCCGCCCCTGGTCGCCGCGGCCTCGCCGCCGGCCATGTCGATCTCAGGCTCTAAGACCCCGCCGGTCGCACGGAGAACGCCACACCATGGAAAACGTCACGAACCCGCCGCTCCTGCCGACGCAGCCTGCCGCGGCAACCCCACCGCCGCCGCCGACGGAGAACGGCGAGGCGGGCAACCCGACTGCGGACAGCGCCTCGACCGCGGCCGGGGATTTCGAATCGTTCCTCACCCTTCTGACAGCGCAGCTCCGCAATCAGGACCCGCTGCAGCCGCTCGACAGCACGACCTTCGTCGCGCAACTCGCCAGCTTCTCGACGGTCGAGCAGCTTATCGGCGTCAATGATCGCCTCGACAGCCTGTCGGACGCGGGCTCAAGCAGCGATCTGACAGCCCTTGCCGGCTGGATCGGTCGGGAGGCCGCCGCAACCGACGGCCGTTTCGTCGCCGATGGCGACGACCTCACCGTCACGATCCCCGCGGAGGACGGCGCCACGACCGCAAGGCTCGACATTCTCGACGCGTCGGGCACCGTCCGCACCACCCTCGAGGCAAGCCCTGGCGCCGAGGTTACTTGGAACGGCAACGCTGCCTCTGGCGCGTCACTGGCCGGCGAGACAGTCCGCCTGCGCGCGGTCTACACCGATGCGGAAGGCACCTCGAGCGAGACCGTCATTCCGGTCTACCACACGATCACCGCGCTTCGGGGCGGCGCCGATGGCCCGGTCCTCGACCGCGCCGACGGTCTCGCCCTGCCCCCGGGCGATGTCGCAACCTTGCGCGCCCCGCCCGAAGAAGACTGAGGTAAGGCCGCAAACTGGCCAGTTTCACAACACCGGGACTGCTGTGCTTGATGGACCTAGGGTAGCAACCGCAGCACATAGCCTGGCAGTGCAAAGGCCGCTCGATGCACTGCCGGCGTGTAGTAGAGCGGCGCGAACCCGGCCGCGGCCAACCTCTCGGTGAGCGTTTCCTCGCTCACCGCACGCGCCGCGCCATCGGTCCCCCACCCAAAAGCCATCGGCCCGAAAGAGTAGGTTGGCACCGAGGCCATGTAGCAGGTGCCGTCGCGAAACAGCGCATCAAAGGCGCGCATCGTGTTGGCGAGCTCATCGGGCTGCAGGAACGGCACGCCGTTCTGCGTGACCAAGATCCCACCTTCCGCCAGCCGCTGCTTCGCATGACCGTAGAACGTGTCGGTGAAAAGCACTTCACCGGGCCCGATCGGATCGGTCGAATCGCAGACGATCACATCAAACCGCTCCGCGCTCTCCTGCACAAAGCGCGCGCCATCCGCGATCACAAGCTCCAACCTCGAATCGTCGAAGGCCCCGTCCGACAGGCTTGGCAAATACGCCTTGGAGAAAGCGACGACACCTGCGTCGATCTCTACCATCACCACCTGCTCAACCGAGGGATGGCGCAGCACCTCACGCGCCATGCCCCCGTCGCCACCGCCGATAATCAGAACGCGGCGCGCTGCACCATGCGCCAGGATCGGCACATGCGACAGCATCTCGTGATAGATGAACTCGTCGCCCTCGGTCGTCTGAACGACGTCATCGAGGGTCAGGACACGACCGAAGCGCGGGTTCTCAAAGACGCGGATACGCTGGAGCGCAGTCTCGCTGTCATAGAGGACCCGGTCCTCGCGCAACGCCTGCGCCTGGCTGTCGTAGAGCGTCTCTACCGTCCAACCGGGGATCGTCGGCTCGCCCACGCCAACCTCCTTCGAAACTGTGCTGAGGCCAGGTGCTCAGCCACACCCGGCAAACCGACGGACCGCCCGACCAGTGGCTCAGAGCCGCTCGGCCACCAAGTCCTCGCCCCGCAGGAGCTCGCGAACGCGCACATCGCCTGCGTCGAACGCCGCCCGCAGGACCTCGACCGCGCGCCAAGGCGTTGCTTCCCCGCACATGAAAACGTCGAAGGCGCCGTAACCGATCTCGGGCCAGGTGTGCACCGAGATATGGCTCTCGGCGAGAACCGCGACCCCGCTCACGCCCTGTGGTGAAAACTTGTGCGTGTGGATGTGCAGCAGCGTAGCACCGCAAACCTCGACGCAATCCCGAAAGGCCTGCTGGATCCGACGCTCGTCATCCAACCCTTCGCCATCCACGACCTCGATGATGAGATGCGTGCCGGCGAAGACCTTGCCATCGCGCCGAATGAAATGGTCGTCGCGCTCTTCATCGAAGAGTCTGCCGTCTACAACAGTCAAGTGACGGGTCGTGCCCGCATCTTCCGCATGGGTGGTGCCTGCATCCAGGTCCATCCCCAGCCGGAAGTGGTTCGCCGCCTTCATGGCGCACCCTCCCTACCAGTGACAAAACCCAGCGCCCCTTAGCAGCCCCCCGCGGAAACGAGGTTAGGACCGGTGACCCTGTGGGACGTGGCATACGTGCCAGTCTCTCAAATCGCAACAGCAAATCGGCCACGCGTCTGCGTAAACCGCGATACGGAAAGCTCGTCACGCCTCAACTGGTTTCCGCCGCCCTCGGGCCCGGCGCAAGGATGGCCGCGCCGTGCAACCAAAGAGCAGGGCCGGGCCCCTCATGAATTGTCGCAATCAACCGCCCCAATCGGCCCCAACCGTCACCCGCGGGAGGATACCGCCGATCGCGAGGATCGCCGGCGACCCCAGTTCCTGCGCGACCT
>JBCCDG010000209.1:0-4117 GCA_039030915.1 Pseudomonadota bacterium
AGGCTTTCTTCCGCGTGTTCTACTCACTCCTTGCCTGACCTATCTCAACTATTTGGTTTTTGTACCTAAGATTCTACAGGAGCGTGGGCGTTCTCGGCGAAGCGTTGGCCTCGGTTCCCGGCGACGTGCCTGTGATCGTCGTCGACAACGAGGGACTGGATGCTTCCGCCCAGCTTGCGGAGGCGGCCGGGGCCACCGTCATCCGCAACACTCGAAACGTCGGCTTCGGGGCTGCGTGCAATCAGGGCGCAGTGCTGGTGCGCACGCCGCTCGTGCTCTTCCTCAATCCCGATGCCAGGCTCTCCCCGGGCAGCCTCGAGCGGATGGTCGGGGAGCTGACCTCGGTGCCCGGCATCGCCGCGACCGGGCCCGTTCTTGCGCGATCAGGGCATGTGGACCTGCCGCGCTGCAATTCGCTCCTCGACATTCATTGCGAGCCGGGCTTCTCGACCCTGCCGAAGACAGCGACCGATGTGCGCTTTCTCTCGGGCGCGGCGATGCTGGTGCGCACGGACGTGTTCCGGCAGATCGGTGGCTTCGACGAGCGCATTTTCCTCTATCTCGAGGATGACGACCTCTGCTTCCGGCTGCGACGGCAGGGGCATCGTCTCCGCCTCGTGACTGATGCGGTGGTCGCGCATGAGCGTACGCCCGCCGCGGAGGTGCCAGCGCGGATCCTGCGGCGCCAGAACCGCAGCACCTTCATGTCGATGCGCTACCTCGCGGAGAAGTACGGGGTCAGTTTCGACTTTGCCAGGAAGCGCAGGCAGGCCTGGAAGCGTCTCCTCCTCGCGGCGCTGCTGATGGACCGACGGCGGATCCACGCCAATCTCGGACGGCTTCAGGGCCTCGGCGTGCTGCCTTCCCGCGGCAACGCGGCGCGCCAGTCGACAACCGGCTACGGCGTCTTCGGTCTGCGGCGCTAGGGGCGTTCGGCGGCGCGGGACATCGTCGGATCTCCGAAGCCCGTCATGCGGCTGGCCATCACTGCGCAGCAGCGGCGCCCGGCGGATCCTCGCCTCGTCTCTCGTCGCCGAACTGGAGCGCGTGGAGCCGCGCGTAGAGGCCGCCTGAAGCCATGAGGGCGGCGTGCGTGCCCGACTGCACGACCCGTCCCGCATCGATCACGTGGATCTTGCGCGCATGCCGGATCGAGGAGAGGCGGTGCGCCACGATGAGCGTGGTGCGCCCTCTCATCACACGCTCCAACGCCTCGACGACATGCGCCTCCGTCTCCGCATCGAGTGCCGATGTCGGCTCGTCGAGAAGCAGGATCTCGGGATCGCGCAGGACCGCGCGCGCGATGGAGAGGCGCAGCCGCTGTCCGCCCGAGAGCCGGGCGCCGTTCTCCCCAATCTGCGTCGCGTAGCCATCGGGCAACGCTTCGATGAAGCGGTCGGCATTGGCGGTGCGCGCGGCAGCGGCGATGGCCGCAGGGTCGATCCCGGGCGCGCCCTGGCCGCGGCCGAGCGCTATGTTTTCCGCCACCGTGCCGGCGAAGAGAAACGTCTCCTGGCCCACATAGGCGATGCGGTCGCGGAGCGAGGCGAGCGTGACATCCGCAATATCGTGCCCATCGATCGAGATGCGTCCGGCATCGGGGTCGTGGAAGCGCTCGATAAGCTGGAAGATGGTCGACTTGCCGGCGCCCGACGGACCGACGAGCGCCGTCACCTCCCCGGCCTCCGCGACGAAGCTCAGCCCCTGGAGCGCGACGGGATGCCGGCGTGGGAGAGGCGGGGGCGCGTTCGGCGCCGAGGTGGCGTGGCTGTCCGTGCCCGCGATCGTCGCTGTCCCCGGCACCGGCGCTTGCGCCGAAGGCATGGGTCGCGGAGCCGGCTTCGCGCCCCGGCGCTTCGGCTTGCCGGGCGCACGATAGCGGAAGCGCACATCCTCGAAGACGATCCGCCCCGGCCCGGGCGGCAACGGCATCGCACCGGGCCGCTCCGCCCGATGCACGGGCTTGTCGAGAAGCGAGAACATCATCTCGACGCTCACCAGCTGGGCATGCAGCATCACGTTGATCTGCGCGACCCGCTTTGCCGGCTCGTAGGCCAGCAGGAGGGCGGTGAGGAAGGCGAAGAAGGCGCCGGGATCCTGAACGCCGTCGCTGATCCGGCTCCCCGCCACCAGGATCACCGCTGCGATGGCGAGGCCTGCCAGCGTCTCGACCAGCGGGATCGGCGCGGCGGAGACGGTGGCGATGGCGTCGGCCTTGTCCTTCACGCCCTCGACGGCGGTGCGCATCTGCCCGTGCATCCGCCGCTCGAGCCCGAAGGCCTTGACGATGCGCAGGCCCTTGCCCGTCTCCTGCACCGTCGCCACGATCCGCGAATAGCCCTCGAACTCCGCCCGCGCGATCTCCTTGATCCGTCGCACGAGGATGTTGAGACCCCATATCGCCGGCGGCAGGCCGAGCAGGGCGACCAGTGCCAGCGTGGGGTTCTGCGCGATCATCACGATGCCGAGTGCGATCACGGAGAGGAGGTCGCGACCGAGCCGCGTGACGACGAGGGTGACCGCGTCGCCCGCCGCCCGGGCGTTCTGGCTCAGCCGTGTGATCATGACGGAAACGGGATAGTGGTCGAAGAAGTCAACGGGCTGGGCCAGCGCGTGATCGAAGATCCGACGCTGCAGCCGGGCGACGATCGCGTTGCAGATCCGCTTGAGGATGACGCTGTTGGCGTAGGAGGCCGCGCCCTTGACCGTGAAGATGAGCGCCACTGCGCCGGCGATGGGCAGGACCAGGTCACCCCGCCCCTCGACGAAGAGACCGTTGACCACGCTGCGCATCATCCAGGCCGTGAGGCCGGTCATCGCCGCGATGACGGCCATGAGCGCGAAGGCGACCGCAAAGCCCCGCCAGTGCTCGAGCCCCGCCTCGCGCAGCAACCTGAACAAGAGGTCCGAGCGTTCGATGAGCGCCGGCGTCTTCATCGCCCATTTCCCTCGCAGAGCAGGATGCCCGTTGCAAGCGACCGCCGCGGTGCCGGGCGTGGAGCATGGCTCGGCAACCTTCGCCGTCGACGGCACCGCAGGCTCCGGTATGTCAAGCGCCGCGCGCCGGATACGTTCCGTGCAGAAGTGCCCGGCGGCGCGGCCATCCCGCCCCGCGCGGTCTCCCTGGCGCTGAGATGACGGTGGGCGCGCGAGCCCTGGTGCCGCCCTCGACGTCGGCGCCCGGCCGGGGCCGCGCCGCGACGCCGGGCCGGAGCCGCTTCAGTGCTCGAGCGCGCGGAGGGCCTTTGCCACCGCGGCGGTGCGGTTCTCGACCTCCAGCTTGGCGTAGATCTGCTCGAGATGCTTGTTCACCGTGCGGGGGCTGAGGCCGAGGATCGCGGCGATGTCGCGGTTGGCCTTGCCGTCGGCGAGCCAGCCGAGCACCTCGCCCTCGCGCGGGGTGAGCTTGAGGCTGCTGGCGAGCCGCTGTCCCGGCGGCTCCGTGGTCGCGGCGGCGACCCTTGTGAGCACCGCGTCCGATGCCGTGCGGCCGAGATAGACGAGGGAGAACGGGCGCTGACCCTCGCCCTCGGCCAGCACGAGGGGGCGCACGGTCGAGACCGGCCGATCGACGATCCGTCCGACCCATTCCGCCGCCGGCCCGCGGGCGGCACCGCCGGGAGCGACCGCAGCGCCCGCAAGCTCCTGCGCGCGCGGCGTCGCCCACTGAACCGAGCCGTCGCGCGCGAAGGCCATGACCGAGCGGCCGGCGGCGTCGAGCGCCATGCGGGCCTCCGCCACGATGCGCGCATTCGCGATGTGGACGGCGATCCGCGCGATGAGCGCATCGGCATCGACGGGCTTGGTCACGTAATCGACGCCGCCGGCCTCCAGCCCCTCCACCACATGGGCGCTGTCGCTGAGGCCCGTCATGAAGATCACCGGGATCGCGGCCATCGCGGGGTGGCGTTTCAGCCGCCGGCAGGTGGCGAACCCGTCGAGTCCCGGCATCACCGCGTCGAGCAGCACGAGGTCCGGCGCGATCCGCTCGACGAGCGCGAGCGCCGTCTCTCCATCGCGCGCGACGAGGACGGTGACGCCGGCGGCCTCGAGCGCCTCCGTCAGCATGGAGAGCGTCTCTGGGCTGTCGTCGACCAGAAGGACGATCCCGCGCTTG
>JBCCDG010000210.1:0-3987 GCA_039030915.1 Pseudomonadota bacterium
CAGCCCATCGACGCGCACGGTGACACCTTCGGGAAACGGATCGCTGCAAACAGAGCAGAATTCTTCCACGGATTCGAGCGCCTCCAGGACCCCTGGATTGCCGGATCAAGTCCGGCAATGACGGAACTAGAGCACTTTGGTACCTCACGTGTTCACCTCATGCTCGGGCCTGACCCGAGCATCCACGGCCGGTGGCGCTGGATTGCCGGGTCAAGCCCGGCAATGACGGCGTTCCCGTGAACACGTTACACCGACAGGCGCTCTAGCGTTTCGGTCAGACCCCTAGGGCCGGAAGTCGGCGAGCCGGCGCGCCATCTCCGCGAGGCCGTTGCTATCGGCATTGGCAAAGGCGATGCGGAGGGCCCGGTCGGCGCCCCAATCGGTGTGCCCGCTGCCGGGTTTGCGGGGCGGCGCGAACATGGTGCCGGGGAGGATGAGCATGGATTGCTCGATCACCAGACGGCGGGCGAGTTCGTTCGAGGGGATCGCGAAGGGCGGCTCGACCCAGGCGAAGTAAGCACCCGCGCCGCGCACGCGCCAGTCGGGCAGGTGGCTCGCGAACTCGTCCTCCAGCACCTTGCGCCGCGCGATGATCTCGTCCCGCTCCCGCGCGACCCAGTCGCCGAGATGCATGAGCCCGTAGAGCGCGCCGATCTGACCGACGCGGGAGGGGCAGATGGTGACGGTGTCGAGGAACTTCTCGGCCTCGGCGAGGCGCGAGGCGCCGCAGATCATCGCGCCCACCCGGTGCCCGGTCAGCCGGTAGACCTTGGAGAAGCTGTAGAGATGGATGAAATGGCTGCGCCAATCGGGATCGGCGAAGAGGTCGTGCGGCGCGCCGCTGCGGGAGAGGAAATCGCGGTAAGTCTCGTCGAGGATCAGCACGATCCCCGCCTCGCGCGCGAGGTCGCAGAAGGCGCGGATGAGGGCCGGCGGATACTCGGCACCCGTGGGGTTGTTTGGAGAGATCAGCAGGATCGCGCGGGTGTTCGGCCGGATGGCGGCGCGGGCGGCGGCGGGGTCGGGCAGCATCGCGTCGTCGCAGCCGAAGACCTGCGTCTCGACCCCCGCCATGTCGAGCCACATCTTGTGATTGAAGTACCACGGCACGGCCATCAGGATCCCGTCGCCGGGTGCGCAGAGGGTCGCGGCCGCCGCGCAGAAGGCCTGGTTGCAGCCGGAGGTGACGGCCACGTCGAAGGGCTCCACATGCCCGCCATAGAGCGCCGACCAGCGGGTGGCGATGGTCTCGCGCAGATCCGGATCGCCGAGGACGGGGCCGTAGAAATGCGCCTCCGGCAGCTCCAGCACCGCATCGGCGAGGGCGCGGCGCAGCTCCTGCGGCGGGGGCAGGGAGGGTGCTGCCTGGCTGAGGTTCAGGAGCGGGCGATCGGCCGGGAACTCGACGCCTTCGACCCAGCGGCGCGCCTCCATCACCGGGGGCGCGAGCGCGTGGGCAAGGTTCGGGTTGAGAGTGAGGGCCATGCTGCCTTCTCCGCATGCGTTCGGCGCGAGACTAGCGGGCAGCGGGCGGAGCGCAATGGCTGTGGCGTGCGGCCGTGGGTTGGAGGCTTCTTGACACACGGGCGGGCGCGGGCGACCTCCGGGCCATGGCCGAACCACCGCTCCTCACGCTTTCCGACATCACGCTCGGCTTTGGCGGGCGACCGCTTTTCGCGAGTGTTGAGCTTGCGCTCGGCCCCGGTGAGCGGCTCGCGGTCGTGGGGCGCAATGGGTCGGGCAAGTCGACGCTTCTGAAGATCATGGCGGGGCTGACGGAGCCCGATGCGGGCACGCGGTTCGTGCGACCGGGGACGGGTGTGAGCTACTTGCCGCAAGACCCGGATCTCTCGGGCTTCGCGAGCCTGGGCGACTATGCCGCGGCCGAGCTTGAGCCTGCCGAGCGCTGGCGGGCGGAGGCGGCGATGGAGGGGCTGAAGGTCGCCGACGCTCTTGCGCCCGACCGCGCCTCGGGCGGTGAGCGGCGGCGCGCAGCACTCGCCCGGCTCATCGCGGGTGAGCCCGACCTCATGCTTCTGGATGAGCCGACGAACCATCTCGACATCCAGGCCATCGAATGGCTGGAGAGCTGGCTCGGCTCCACGCGGACGGCATTCGCGCTCATCAGTCACGACCGGGCGTTCCTGGCGAAGCTCACGCGCGGCACGCTCTGGCTCGACCGCGGGGAGATTCGGCGCAGCCCCGAGGGGTTTGGCGGCTTCGAGGCCTGGCGCGAGAAAGTCTGGGCCGAGGAGGATGCCGCGCGCCACAAGCTCGACCGCCTGATCGCGCAGGAGGCGAAATGGGCGGTCGAGGGGATCTCCGCCCGGCGGACGCGGAACCAGGGGCGGGTGCGACGGCTCGCGGCGCTGCGGGCGGAGAGAAGCGAACAGATCGCGCGGAAAGGCGCGGCTGCGCTGGCGCTGGAGGCGGAGGGCCAAGCCGGTAAACGGGTGATCGAGGCACGGGGCATCGCCAAATGGTTCGGGGATCGCCAGGTGCTGCGCCCGTTCGACCTCCGCGTCGCACGCGGGGACTGCATCGCGATTGTGGGCCCGAACGGGGCGGGCAAGACGACGCTCCTAAAGCTGCTGACCGGCCAGACGGCGCCGGATGTGGGCCAGGTGAAGCTCGGCACCGGGCTCGAGATGGCGGTCTTCGACCAGAACCGTGAGGTGCTCGATCCGCAGAAAAGCCTGTGGGCCACGCTGACGGGGGGCGAGCAGGCGGGCGGGAGCGCCGATCGCATCGATGTACGGGGCCGCGCCGTCCATCCCGTGGCCTATCTCCGCGATTTCCTGTTCGACGAACGTCAGGCCCGCGGGCCCGTGGGCGCGCTCTCGGGCGGGGAGCAGGCGCGGCTGCTGCTGGCCGTCCTGATGATGCGTCCCTCGAACCTCCTGGTGCTGGACGAGCCAACGAACGACCTCGATATCGAGACCCTCGATCTCCTGCAGGAGCTGATCGCCGAGTTCGAGGGAACGGTGATCCTGGTCAGCCACGACCGCGACTTCATCGATCGCGTGGCGACGGCGACGATCGCGATGGAAGGCGATGGCAAGGCGGTTGTCTATGCCGGCGGCTGGTCGGACTACCGTGCGCAGGCGGGACGCAGCTTCGCCGATCTCGCTACGGCAACGCGGCCGGGCAAGGCCGAGAACGCAGGGCGAGATGCGGTAAAGACGGCGGCCGAGACAACGAAACCAGTCGCATCGCGCACCAAGATGAGCTTTCGCCAGGAACATCGTCTGAAGGAGCTGCCGGCGGAGATCGATCGCCTGACGGCCGAGATCGGCAAGCTCGAAGAGCTTTTGTCCGATCCTGAGCTCTTCACGCGCGAGCCGGTGAAGTTCCAGAAGGCGACCGGGATGCTGGAGGAACGGCGCGCGCGTCTCGAGACGGCCGAGAACGAATGGCTGGAACTAGAGGAATTGCGCGAGAGCCTAGCGGGCTAGTGGACGCAGCCGGTTTGCCGCAAAGCGCCGTGCCCTCCCACGACAGGGTGCATTGAGACGCGCCAACAAAGACCTAACGCCGAACACTCGAAGGATTGCGAGCGTGACGGGCATTCAGAAGCGGCGACTTTGACATGGCCGTCGAAGGACCCTGAACCATGGTGTCGAGTGTTGGGCGAGGGGCAACGCTTGGCTCTGAGCGACGTTAGGCAGTTGGCTGGGGTCGTCACGAGAGCGACGTGGCGTTATCGGCGATCTTAGGGGTAGCCACGATCTTGGACTTGCTCGGTCGTTCCGGAGCCAGCGTGGGGAAAGAACCGAAGGTCGACCCGAAGGCGTTGCCTTGCCGAGGGCCCGGCGGCCTGCTCCGAGGGCGTTGCGCGTTTCGGTGCGCTAGAGTATCCGTGATGGTTCAAGCGCTTTTTGCGGTCCATCTGCGGTGATCTCTGATTAAGGCGTTTGCGAGGACGATGAGTTTTCGCATGACGGCTGTGAGGGCGACCTTTGGTGGTTTTCCGTTTTCATTGAGGCG
>JBCCDG010000211.1:0-3971 GCA_039030915.1 Pseudomonadota bacterium
GTGTCAGGGCTCGACGATGCGGCCGCCTGCGCGGCTATGATCCGCGGGGGGTCCAAGAGCTTTCATGCCGCCTCGATGATCCTGCCCCGTCGCGTGCGGGCGCCGGCCTACGCGCTCTACGCTTTCTGCCGGCTGGCGGACGATGCCGTGGATCTCGCGGGCGGGCCGGGAGCGGCCGCGCGGCTCATGGAGCGGCTTGGGCTGCTCTACGCAGGTACGCCGCATGACCATCCGGCGGACCGGGCCTTTGCGGAGGTCGTGCAGCGCTACCGCATACCCATGGACGTTCCCGCGGCCCTCATTGAGGGGCTCGCCTGGGACGAGGCCGGACGACGGTTCGAGACGCTCCGCGACGTGGAGGACTATTCGGCCCGCGTTGCCGCGACGGTCGGGGTCATGATGACGTTGATCATGGGGGAGCGACGGCCGGAGGTGCTGGCGCGGGCCTGCGACCTCGGCACCGCCATGCAGCTCTCCAACATCGCGCGCGATGTTGGAGAGGATGCGCGGGCGGGGCGGCTCTACCTGCCGCGCGGCTGGCTCCGTGCCGAGGGGATTGACCCTGATGCCTTCCTCGAGGCGCCCATGTTTTCCCCGGCGCTCGGCCGTGTGACCAAGCGGCTCCTTGACCATGCGGAGATGCTCTATGCCCGCGCGCTGCCCGGGATCGCGGCGCTGCCGCGCGATTGCCGACCCGGGATCGCGGCCGCGCGCCTTCTCTACCGTGAGATCGGACGGGAGGTGCGCCGCCGCGGCATGAACAGCGTCCTTTCCCGCGCGATCGTCCCGTGCGCCCATAAGTCGCGACTGCTCGTCCGCGCGCTTGGCGCTACGGCCCTGCCGGGCGTTACGCCCACTGGCGCTCCGACACTTCTCGCGAACGATTTCCTTGTCGATGCGGTGCTGGCCGCCGATGTCATGCAGCCCGCGGTACCGGCGCTCGAAGGGCGGATCGGCCGGGCGCTCGACATCTTCGTGACCGCGAGCGTCAATGTCAGCGCCCAGGCCCGCTCCGCGCCCTGGCCGCGACCCTGAAAAAGAAGGGCGCCTGCCGCAGCAAGCGCCCCCCGATCAGCGATAGTGGAGCTCGTTATTCGGCAGCCTGCGCGAAGGCCTGCGCGCTCGAGCCGAGATACCAGTCCTGCGCAGCGGCGACGCCAGAGCCGAGCTCGACGCGATAGCCGGCATCGCGCAGCGACATCTCGGCAAGACCGAGCGCCGTGAGGCACATGCCCTCGTTCAGGTCGCCCAGATGGCCGATGCGGAAGACCTTGCCCATCACCTTGGCGAGACCCGAACCGAAGCTGATGTTGTAGCACTTGTAGCCCGACGAGATGACGTCGCGGGCATCGATGTCCTCCGGCACGACAATGGCCGAGACGGTGTCCGAGTGCCACTTCTGGTCCGAGGCGCAGAGCTTGAGACCCCAGGCATCTACGGCGCGGCGTACGCCCTCGCCAAGGCGGTAGTGCCGCGCCCAGACGTTCTCCATGCCCTCTTCCTCGATCAGCCGCAGGCTTTCCTTGAGGCCGTGGAAGAGCTGCGTCGGCGGCGTGTAGGGGAAGTAGCCGTCGTCATTCACCTTCATCATGTCGTCGAAGGAGAAGTAGCAGCGCGGCAGCGTAGCGGTCTTGCGCGCCTCGAGCGCCTTGTCGGAGACGCCAAGGATGCCGAGGCCGGCGGGCAGCATGAAGCCCTTCTGCGAGCCGGCGACCGCGAGGTCGACGCCCCAAGCCTCCATACGGAACTCGATCGACGCGATCGAGCTGACGCCGTCGACGGCGAGAAGGGCGGGGTGGTTGCAGGCATCTAGTGCTGCGCGCACGCCGGGCACGTCGGAGGTGACGCCGGTCGCCGTCTCGTTCTGCGTGACGAAGACCGCCTTGATATCGTGGCTCTTATCCGCCTCGAGGATCTTGGCATATTCCTCGACCGGCACGCCCGTGCCCCACTCGCAGTCGATGACGTGGACGTCGAGCCCGAAGCGCTGGCACATGTCGACCCAGAGGCCCGAGAACTGGCCGAAGCGGCTCATCAGCACCTTGTCGCCAGGGCTCAGCGTGTTGGCGATTGCGCTCTCCCAAGCGCCCGTGCCCGAACCCGGGAACATGAAGATACGACCGGATTCGGTCATGAAGGCGCGCTTCAGACCCTCGAAGAGCGGCTTGGTGAGGTCACCGAAATCGGGCGCGCGCATGTCCTGCATCGGCACGTTCATCGCCTGGCGAACGGACTCGGGCACATTGGTCGGGCCAGGGATGAAAAGATGATTGAAGCCGTTCTTCATGGCGCGTCTCCTCGAAGTCATGATGCGGCGGGATGCCGCTTGTCTGTGGCGGAGATACGGGTGGGCAGGCCGGAAGTACCACTAAAAGCGGGTAGGGCTGTGGGGTCTGTTGCTTACAAGGCTGACAGTTGTAATGTTTGTAAGTGATATTCGCCCTTTTCTGCCGCAGGGTGGAAATCTGGGTTCCGAGCCGCGGAAAGGATCAAGATGTTGTGGTTCGTGGGCGCTGTGAGCCAACGCAACAGAAAGAGGCGCGGCGCTGGCTCCAGCAGGGCCGGGGGCGAATCACTATGAAGGCCGCGAAGAACTTCGTCGGTCCCCGGCTCCGCCAGCTGAGGCGCGAGCGCAAGCAGACCCAGGCCGAGATGGCGCGCGCGCTCGGCCTGTCGGCGGCGTATGTGAACCTCCTCGAGAACAACCAGCGCTCGCTCTCGGTTCAGGTCCTGATGCGGCTCTCGGAGGTCTACGGCGTCGACTGGCGCGAAATGGTCGCGGATGACGGGCCGACACGGCTCGCGGATCTGCGCGCAGTCATCCAGGATCCGATCTTCGCGGGCGAGAAGCCGGATCTCGAGGAGATGCGCGCGGCCATCGATCACGCGCCGGCGCTCGTCGAGGCGCTCCTGAGGCTGCACAAGAGCTATCGTGCGCTGGGCGAGCGGCTGATGGCGGCGACGGAGGGGGATGCGCGCGCCTCCGGCGGGGTGGTCGGTGCGACGCCCGAGAGCGTGGTGCACGATCTTTTCCGCGCGCACCGCAACCATTTCGAGAGCCTGGAGGCCGTGGCGGACCGGTTCCTTTCCGAAGCGGATATGGAGCCGGACAATCCCTACGGCTCACTGAAGCGCCGGCTCGACCACAAGCACGGCATCAGCGTGGAGGTCGTGCCCGTCGAGGCGATGCCGAACGCGCTCCGCTATTTCGACCGGACGGAGGCGCGGGTCCTGCTCTCCCAGGGGCTCGATTATCAGAACCGCGTCTTTCAGCTCTCCCACGTCCTGGCCCTGATCGAGGCGGGGGCGGCCATCGATCGGATCATCGCCGAGGGCCGGGTGCAGGAGCCACGGGCCGCCGCGCGCTGCCGGGTCGAATTGGGCAACTACGTCGCCGCTGCGATACTGATGCCCTACGACCCGTTCCTCGCGGAGGCGGAGGGACAGGGTTACGACATCGACCATCTAGCGGCGCGGTTCGGGGCGAGCTTCGAGCAGGTCTGCCACCGGCTGACGACGCTGCAGCGGGAGGGGGCGCTCGGGGTGCCCTTCTTCTTTATGCGGATCGACAAGGCCGGGAACGTGACGAAGAGGTTCAACGCGACGCAGTTCCATCTTGCGCAATACGGCGGCGCCTGCCCGCGGCTCGACATCCATACGTGCTTTCGCCAGCCGGGCCGGATCGTGCCGCAATTCGTCGAGATGCCGGACGGCTCGCGCTACTTCACGGTGAACCGGACGGTGGACCGGCCGGTGCTGGGGCGGCAGAGCCAGGACAATCGGCTGGCCGTCGCCCTGGGTTGCGCGCATGAGCATGCGGAGCGGCTGACCTATGCGGCGCAGTTCCGCCTGGGCGACCCGGCGCTGGTGACGCCCATCGGGATCAACTGCCGGCTCGCCTGAAGACCTTGGGGCACACAAATGGATACTAAGCGGCACTGCCCAAGAAAACGAAGTTGTCATATTTCGGA
>JBCCDG010000212.1:0-3931 GCA_039030915.1 Pseudomonadota bacterium
CACGCGCCGGCGCTGGCGGACGCCATCGCCGCGGTCCTCGACGGGCGGGAGGCGGCGCGGGCCATGGGCGCCCGGGCACGGACGCGGGCACTGGAGCGCTATGACCGCGCGCGTCTCTGGCCCGAGCGGGCGGGCTGGCTCGAAGAGATCGCGAGGCGCGGATGAACGGCAGGTCCGCCGTGTCGGAGGCTCCGGCAGCGTAGGAAGGGCCGTGGTGCGGACGGAGGGGCTCGAACCCTCACTCCACAGGGGAAACGGATTTTCGTACCGCTACGGCTTTCGCCGCCGGCCGGCCCCCGGATGCGGGAAGTCGGCCGTTTGCCAGTCTGGACTATCCCTTCGCCATGGCCCGGCCCCGAGGGACCTGCTTTAGGCGCTGCCCGTCTAGTCTCTACACCTTCCGCGACGGTCGTGGCGACCAGGCGGCTTGGCTCGGGATCAGCGTCGGACGGGCGTCGCACCACCCCGGAGGCCTTCCCCGACTTTGAGCAGTTCTACTCCCCCGGTTTCCCGAAGGGCACTCAAGTTCTCCCTCAAGTCCGTCGCGTCTGCCAGTTCCGCCACGTCCGCATCGCCGTCCCGCCCGGTCGAGCGGGGCCGCGTGCTGGCGAGCCTAGCGGATGGGCGGCGCGACGCAATCGGGTATCGCTGGAGATGTGGCGCGCACCTGCCGGGCGGCCGCGCCGCTAACCATTCGGAAACCGCGTTGGCGTTAACAAGGCGTGGCGGGACAGAAGGCCTGCATCGACGCACCGCGAAGCGGGAGGGCCCTCTAATGGTCCGCAATTCTGCCGACGCCGGAACGGCCGGCTTCCAGGACGGCGCCACGGCCGACCTCTTCCCGGCCGCCGAGAAGGCGGCCGGGGCTGCACTGCCGGGCGATGCACCGGTGGAGGACAGAGAGCAGCGCAAGGGGCCGGAGCCGCGGGGCCGCAATGCCGCGCGCACCGCCCTCGGGCCCGGCGAAGCGCCGCACTATCACGCGCACCGCGCCCGGCTCAGGCACCGCTTTCTCGAAGCGGGCGGCGGCGCGCTCGCGGATTACGAAATGCTGGAACTCGTCCTCTTCCGCGCCATCCCCCGGCGGGACGTAAAGCCGCTGGCCAAGCGCTTGCTTTCGAGCTTCGGGGACTTCAACGGCGTTCTCTCCGCTCCGCGCACACGATTGGCGGAGGTGCAGGGCCTCGGCGACGCCGCGATCGCGGAGCTCAAGGTGGTGGAGGCCGCCGCGCATCGCCTCGCCCGCGCCCGGGCACTTGGGCGCCACGCGCTCTCCAGCTGGCAGGCGCTCCTCGACTACTGCACCACGACCATGGCGCATAGGGATACGGAGCAGTTCCGCTGCCTCTTTCTCGACCGCAAGAACATGCTGATCGCGGACGAGGCGCAAGGGGAGGGAACGGTCGATCATGTGCCCGTCTATCCGCGCGAGGTGGTGAAGCGGGCCCTGGCGCTCAACGCTTCGGCCATCATCCTGGTGCATAACCACCCCTCGGGCGATCCCCAGCCGAGCCGCGCCGACGTCGATATGACGCGCGCCATCGAAGCCGCCGCGCGCACCGTCGGCGTCACGCTACACGACCACGTCGTGATCGGCCGTGAGGCCCAAGCCAGCATGCGCTCCCTGGGCCTCCTCTAGGCGCTCGCAATCGAGCCCCCGATCCCGCTCCGAGCAAAAGATCCGATCGAGCGACGCGGCCGCGGGACCAACAACGTCCGCAGGCTGTTCCCGCGCGATGGCGTTTCGTTCGACCGTCGCGCTAAAGGGAGCGCTGGAGCCAAGCTACGCTGGGGGAGCGCCGCGATCCCTAGCACCCTGCCTGCAACGATAGAGTTCGCCGCCTCCGACCGTGGCGCTCAGCCCGAAGGACGGCGTCAACCCGAGGGCGATCGTGAAGTGGCGCCATGGCGAGGGAGCCGAAGAGAAGCAAGAACTCGAAAGGCGCATCGCTCGTCGGTGCCCAGCGCGGAGGAGGAGGCGTTGCGATCGCCTTCCGGCACCTCACGCTGCTGGCGCTCGACGATTTGTACCCGGTCGCCGCCATAGCCGCTTGCACTCCCGGAGAGCATCCCTTCGCCCGACTGGATACACACCGATCAGTATCAATCCGCGATCAGGATGACCCGGGTGGCGGCACCCATCGTTACCTCGTCTACCAAGGATCGGGAGGGGGCCTTCGCTTATTCCGCTTCTGTCATCGGGCGACGCGGGTGGGGACGTAGGCTACGTGGTTGCGGTGGCTCGCGCCAGGCGTCATTCGCTACACCCAGCGTGAGACAGACGCGCGCCCGACCCTCCGAGTTTCGAGATCGACCACGACGTACTCTACAGGATGCGCCGTCAACTTGGTTCCGTTTGCCGTTCTTGAGCGGTTGGCACGGCGATATCAGGCTGCGCTGCCGGTGATCACCACGCGCTATGGGCGGCGCTGGCGCCTCGACAGCTTGCGCATCAGGCGCGTGGCCGCGCGGGTGTCGCGGCGGCGCCGGGCGAGGACGTCGAGCACGACGCAGTTCCGATCGACCGAGCGCCAAAGACAGTGCTTCTCGCCACTGATCGCGATCAGGACCTCGTCGAGATGCCGTTTGCCTCCGGTCGCAGCTTTTCACCGGCGGATCTCGGCGGCGTCGATATCCCCGACCTTCAGCGCCCGACGGCGGATCGTCTCGAGGCTCATGACGATCCCACGCTCCGCCAACGTTCGCCTGGAAAAGCGTCCACCTGAGGTCTTCTTCATCAGCCTCACCCTCGGCCATCCTGACGCTCAGCGGAAACCGGAAGCACAGCCGAACGGCTTGGGCAATCACCGCTGCGGGATAGCGGTGGCCGCGATACGACAGAGCGCGCTGCCTCATGCTGCGACTCTACCGAGCACAGTTCGGACGCCAAGCCGACGATGCCGCTGATCGACCTCGCGACCTTCGAGAAGATCCAGCAGCGGCTCGACGGCACCGTCTATGCGCCTGCGCGGAAGGACCTCGGCGATTTCTTCGCACTCCGCGTCTTCGTCACCTGCGCCGATTGCGAGCGCCCGCTCTACCCGAGCCAGTCGCGTCGCCGGGATGGCGGGCTCTTTGCCCATTACTGCTGCCACACGAAAGGCTGCGCGAGCTTTGGGAAGTCCATCCGGCGTGACAAGCTCGAAGGCGACTTCGAGGCGCTGCTCAAGGCCATGCGCCCGACCAAGGGCCTCCCGACCCTCGTCCGCGAGATGTTCCTGCACGCCTGGGAGCAGCGCCGCGCTCAGATCGCTGAGATGCAGGGCGCGCTCCGCCGCAACGTCACAAGCGTTGAGAAGCAGATCGACGGCTTCCTCGACACCATCTCCGATGCAGGCAGCACGACTGCCGTCAGGGCCTATGAGCGGCGCATTGAAAGACTGGAGCACGACAAGCTCAAAATGCAGGATCAGCTGGCGACGGTGGGCACGCCGAAGGAGACACCCAACGCGACTCTAGAACCCGCGCTCCAGTTCTTCTCAAACTCCTGGAAAGTCTGGGCTTCCGGCCGTTCGGACCTGCGCCGACTGGTTCTCAGGCTGGAGTTTTCCGAGCAGCTCGCCTGCTGCCGGAACACAGGACCTAGAACCCCGAAAACCTCGTTACCATTCAGTATGTAAGGGGTATTCAGTCAGCGGAAGTGAGGGGTGGTGGGCCATCGCTCACCGATCTAGAACCCCTTCTGGACGTGTTAGAGGACTGGTCAGAGCAGCTCAAGGGCGTTGATCTGTCCGAGTTTTCGCGTCCAGACACCAGCGCTTCGCTCGAGCCTGAACTGACTGACGACGACCTCCCGAATGCTTCTGTGGCGCAGTCTCCGTCTGAACCCGGAGGACCGTCGTGATGGCGCGTGGGAGCTCTATCGGGGAAAGCCGCAGTTTAAACGCCGCATTCGGTGCGGCCGCCGCGGGAGGCGTGCAGCCGACACGGC
>JBCCDG010000213.1:0-3908 GCA_039030915.1 Pseudomonadota bacterium
ACGTGGGAGATCCGCCGGCTCCGCTCCTCGGGGACGCCGAAATTGCCGGCCGACCAGGGATCGCAGCAGACGAGGCTCATATCCTCGATCCCGCGCCGCTTGCAGGCGGCCTGGAACCGCGGATCCGCCTTGACCGCGTCCTCGACCTCGAGGAACTCGACGGGCGCGATCATCGGGATGGCGTCCCGCAGATGGGTGGTCGAGACGAGCTCCCCGGCGGTGAGGGAGACGAGGCAGCGGGTCACCCCGGGCCGGTCGGTGAAGTAGACATTGGCCCAAGCCCGGCGCTCAACAGTCACCCCGGGCGCAAAGGCGCGAACGGCGGATTTCTCGGGCTCGGCCAGTTCGACCATCTCGAAGCGCACTTCCGCGCCGCGCTCGATCCCAGCGCGGACAAGGGAGACCGTCGCGGTGATCTCGTCCCCCGTCAGCGGGCTAAGCGGATGCACTTCCGCGAGGCTTGCGATACCGTCCATCGTCAGCGTCCTCCTCAATGCGCCCCGAGGGGGCATGACGCTGAGTGAAACGCAGAACCGCATGCTTTGCCAGCAAGAAGACAACGCGACTGCGAAATCCATGTTGCGGCGCAACGTGTCTGGCCTGCCGTCGACGGTACGGCGATGAAACCGATGGGATCTGCTGCCGGTCGGCGGGCAGCCCAACGATTGATCCAGCACGCATGCCTGATGCGCACTGGCTGAAAACATCCATATCGGCCGCGACCCTAACGGCCAGGTCTCCCTGACAGGTCAGTAGCCGACGCGATCCGGCCCGCACGCAAGAAGCTGTCTGGTCTCGCCAACGATACTTAACGCCGAACAAGCGTCGGGGCGGCCACGTTTGGCCGGGTGGCGGTTTCGGGAGCCGAGCGCCGTACGGACCTGCGCGACGGTCAGGTCGGGCCGCACGTCGAGCAAAAGGGCGACGAGGCCAGACACATGGGCGGCCGCGATCGAGCTTCCCGAATAGAAATCGTACTCCTCGTTGGGCGCGGTGCTGAGAACATCGCGCCCTGGTGCCAGGAACGCCGTGTCCTGCTCCGACGCCGGCCCATTGTTCTGGTCCGACAGGGCAGCGACCGCCACTACGCCGGCCTTGGACGCCGGAAACGCCACGACCCCAGCCTCACCCGTCGCCGCAATCACGGGAACGCCGCGTTCGAGAGCGACCGCGAGGATCTCGGCCAGGAGCGCGTCGTAGGGCCCGCCGAGGCTGAGGTTGAGGACATCGACATCGTTGCGGAGGGCGAAGTCGAGGGCACGGGCGATGGTGAAGCTACTGCACTGCCCGCGGGGTCCGTCAGGCTCCTGCCAGCAGGCGCGTAGGGCCAGGATCTCCGCATCCGGCGCGACGCCGATGATGCCCCTCCCGTCATCCGCATCCGCCGCGATGACACCGGCGACGGCCGTGCCGTGCTCCTCCGCCCGGTCGGCCCCGCCGTCGCCCACGAAATCGCGCGCGACCGAGATGCGCCGTGCGAGGTCCGGGTGGTTGCGGTCGATGCCGGTGTCGATGACCGCGATCCGCACACCCTGCCCGGTCGCCGCCGTGTGCGCGGCACGCACGCGAAGGATCGCGAGCGCATCCTGCATGGCCGAGAGATCCTGTGACGCCGACGCGCTCAGCGTGCTGAACCGCTGCATCGGCTGCACCGTGCGCACACGGGGATCGGCGGCCAGCGCTTCTGCCACCGCTTCCGCCGTCGCCCCGGGCTCGATGCGAAGGACGAAGCAGTGCACGTTGATCGAGCGGAGGGGCCATTCGGCAACCATGGTGACCGCGTGCTCCTCCTCGAGCGCGGCGGCGGTGCCTGCCACCTGGTCGGGCTCGGCGAGCGCGATGGTCACGATCAGATGGCGCGCATCCGCGATCTGGTTCGCGGGCGAGAGCTTGAAGTCGGCCAGGTTTGCCGCCCGGCCGACAGCGGCGGGGCGCGCGCAGGCCGTCAGCACGCAGGCCAGCAGGGCGAGGAAAAGGACCGGTCTCATTCGCCGTTCCTAACGGTCACGAAGTCGATCCCCGGCTGCTTGCGCAGTGCCGTCGCAATGGCGTCCGGATCGGCGCCCTCGACGGGTGTCAGCGTGAATACGCCCGTGGTCGAGGGTCCGTCCTCCACAGCGGCGCCGAGCGGGCCGACAATGCGCGTCAAGGCCTCCGCCGTCATGTCCGGCCCGGCCCGAACGCGCAGCCGCGGACCGGCAACCTCGGCCCCGGGGCCCGTCAGCGTCTGGAAGGGCGTCGGCCCGATGTCGCTCGGCGGCGTCACCGCGACCACCGCGATCGCGATTGCCGCCGCGCCGAGCGCCGGCACCGTCAGCCCCAGGAGAACCCGCCGGAGCCAGGTTGCGGTGTCACGCACCGGTGCGATGCGGGGCGTCCGCTCCGCCCGCGGGCTCGCCGCTTGCTCCGCCGCGACACGGGCGGCAAGGCGTTCCCAGCTCCGGCCGGCAGCGCCTTCCTCGTCTTCCCCCTCGACGGATGTGGCGACCGACCGGGCGAGGCGGGTCTGCGACAGGATCTCCTCCTCGCACGCCGCGCAGGTCTGCCGATGACGCTCGATCAACGCGGCATCGTCGCGGTCTAGCGTCCCGTTCACGTACCAGGGGATAAGCAGCCGGGCATCCTCGCACTGGGTGCCCTCGGTATCGATGGTCCCGGTCATCCGGCGCCTCCTTCCGCCATGGCTCGCCCACCGAGCAGCCCCCTCAGCTTGGCCCGCGCATGGAACATGCGCGTCTTGACCGTGCCGACGGGACAGTCGGTGATCTGGGCGATCTCGATCAGCTTGTAGCCGTAATAGTAGGTCAGCTCGACGATCGCCCGCTGCTCGGTCGGCAGCTGGCGCAGCGCCGCCATCACCTGGCGCCGCTCGAAAAGCGCATCCAGCTCCTCTGGCCCCGTGCGCTCGGCCGGCAGATCGTCGTCTATCTCGTCATGCAGGTTTTCCACCGCCGCCCGCTTTCGCGCCTTCAGCGCGGTGCGATAGGCGATGCCGAGGATCCAGGTGGAGACCTTCGAACGGCCCTCGAAATCGGCAGCCCTGCGCCACACGACCATCATCGTGTCGCCGACCACCTCCTCCGCGACCTCGAAGCGCCCGGTCAGCCGCAGCGCGAAGCCGAACACCCGGCGATGATAGCGCCCGTGCAGCGTCTCGAACGCCGACATGTCTCCCGTCGCGACGGCGGCGAGCAGCGCCAGGTCGTCGTCATTGGGGGTCGCCGGCTTCGAGGCCGTTCTCGCCAGTCTCAAGACCACTGAAATTCTCCGCAGATCTCGGTTCCGCTCTCTGAGTGCCCCGGCGGCACGAAAGGGTTCAACAGAGACGCGATTCTTTTTCCGGGACCGACGGACGCGCAGCCGAGCGTGCCCGAACCGAGGGGTTCGGTTCAATCGGCTCACTCAATTCTTCGTGCAGAACCGAATTCCGGGAGCCGGCACAGACGAGGCGTCCCCCCGCAAACAGGGGCGCAATCGAAAATATCGTCCGACCTGGAGAACACATCATGTCCTTTTCCTTCTTCGCTGCGCTCTTTTCCCGGCCCTTGCTCGGCACGCCCAACGACGACCGGATCTTCGGCACCAACGCCGGCGAAAAGATCATAGGCTTTTCGGGGAATGATCTGCTGATCGGCAATGGCGGCGACGATCTGATCTTCGCCGGCTCGGGCAACGACACGCTCGAGGGCGGCACCGGCCGCGACGAGCTCTACGGCGATGACGGCAACGACCTCCTCCGCGGCGGCGACGACGAGGACCGTCTCGAAGGCGGCGCTGGCAACGACGTGCTGATCGGCGATCGCGGCAACGACACCATCCTCGGCGAGGACGGGGACGATCTGATGATCTGGAACAACGGCGACGGGTCCGACCTCATGGAGGGCGGGGCCGGCGACGACACGGTCCAG
>JBCCDG010000214.1:0-3850 GCA_039030915.1 Pseudomonadota bacterium
TGATCGCTTTGAAACCGGAATGACCGTGCGCCGAGAGGTTTTGGGCGACGCCCATGTTGATCGGGCCGAAGCCGCGAAATCGAGTTTTGACGCGCCCTTCCAGCAGCTTATCACCGAAAGCGCCTGGCGTAAGAAGTTCGCCGGCATGGAGGCGTCGGACGCAAGGACGCTCTGCGGGCTCGAAGCGAAGAACGCGCGCCTGAAACGGATCGTCGCTGATCAGGTGCTCGACACCGTGCCCTGGCGCGTCATTCGTCAGAGCTAAAATGGGAAACCGAGGAGTTGCTCCGGTCAGATCGTCGACCTCTCGATCTCCGATGTCTCGCGCACGCCGTATCTCGATCGTCTCGGCGAGCGGTTCGGCCTGCCGCAGGAGATCGTCCTCGGTCTCCATCGAGCGCGCGATGGGTCCGAGCGCCGGTGGCGCTTACGATAGCGACTTCCGATCACTCCACCATGCCAAAGATGAAATCGCGGCATGGCGCCGCCACTGCAACGTCTTTTGTCCCCACTCGGCGCTCGGATACCTGTCACCGTAGGCGTTTCTCAGCATCACAGCCGCGCCGCCCGTTGAACCTCTCGCGGGCTCCGCGCAGGCGCTCACCGCAACCAACGGACCGGAGAATTCCAGCCCCAGGCGGCCCTGATCCAGGGGGAAGGTCACGTCTGAGGGGGGTGGCGGAGAGGGTGGGATTCGAACCCACGGAACCCGTGAAGGCTCAACGGTTTTCGAGACCGCCCCGTTCGACCACTCCGGCACCTCTCCGCAGGCCCGCGGTCGCGCTTATCGGGCTTGCCGGCGGCGTGATATCGGCGGCGTGACGGGCGCGCAAGACGGGGCGTGCAGGTTTTTTCGCACTCGATCGCAGAACGGGTGCCCGCGTTGTCTGCAACGCCCCTCCGACGCTTGACTTTCGCCGGCGTTATCCTCATTACCCCCGCTCTGGCCGCTGGTGCGGCCTGCTGGCATTGGCATCATTGATGTGCCGGCATCGCGGCCCTCGCGTGGAGGGTGCGCAGCCCGAGGCGCGGCATCGGCCGCACCAAGCGCTCCACAAGGAGCCGCCGCAGGGCGCGAGACAGGAGATGGATATGTTCGCTGTCATCAAGACGGGCGGCAAGCAGTACAAGGTTGCTGCCGGAGACGAGATAACGATCGAGAAGCTGGAGGCCGGTGCCGGCGACAGCGTAGATTTCGCCGAGGTGCTGATGCTCGGCGGGGAGAGCGTGACCGTCGGCACGCCGACGGTGGCGGGCGCCAGCGTTAAGGCCGAGGTTGTGGAGCAGGGGCGCGGCCCGAAAGTATACACCTTTCACAAGCGGCGCCGGAAGAGCAGCTCCAAGCGGCTGCGGGGGCATCGCCAGCACCTGACTACGGTGCGCGTAACCGAGATCGTGACGGGCTGAGCGAGAGGAGACGGAGACATGGCACACAAGAAGGCAGGCGGCTCCTCGCGCAACGGGCGCGACAGTGCCGGGCGCCGGCTCGGCGTGAAGAAGTTCGGCGGCGAGGCGGTCGTGCCGGGAAATATCCTCGTGCGTCAGCGCGGTACGAAGTGGTGGCCGGGCGAGAACACGGGCCTTGGCAAGGATCACACCATCTTCGCCAAGAGTGGGGGCAGCGTGAAGTTCCACAAGGGCCTCAAGGGTCGGACCTTCGTATCGGTTATCCCGGCTGCGGAGGCGGCCGAGTAAGCCGGCATCTCCTCGACGACATTTGGGGGGATCGGTCGGCAGGCCGGTCCCCTCTTGCTTTTCGGGCGCCTGCGCGCGCTCAATCCGTGTCTGGGCGCCTGCGCGCTCCGCCATCGTTCTGGGAGGACCGGATGGCCGATATCGCCACAACCGCGGAAGGCGGCGGGGCCGACTGGATCAACGCCACCTTCGGGACCGGGCGCCTGTTGCTGCGCCCGCTGCGTGCCTCCGATGCGGGACCGATGGAGCTTTACGCGGGGGATGCGCGCGTGGCGCGGATGACCACCAGTATCCCGCATCCCTACCCCCCCGGCGCGGCCGCCGCCTATATCGAGCGCCAGGGCCGCCCGGGTGCGGCCGAGCGGGTCTGGGTGATCGACGGCACGCCGATCGGAGCCGCCGAGATGATCGGTATCGTCAGCATAAGGCGTGCTTCCAGCGAGATCGGCTACTGGGTGGGGCCGCCCTTCTGGAACACGGGCTATGCATCCGAGGCGGTAGAGGCCGTACTGGCGACACTGTTCGCGGAGGATGTGCCAGAGGTCCGTGCGACGGTCTTCGCCGACAATCCCGCCTCGGCGCATGTGCTCGAGAAGCTGGGCTTCGTGGAGATCGGGCTAATCGAGACGTTCTCCGTCGCCCGCGGCGAGGCTGCACCCACGCGCGTCTTCCGGCTCGCGAAGGCAGCCTTCCAGGCGGCATCGGACGAAGCCGGCGGACGCTGAGGCACGGAGTGGAACGATGCGCTTCCTCGATCAGGCGAAGGTCTATGTGAGATCCGGCTCCGGTGGCCCGGGCTCTGTCAGCTTTCGTCGCGAGAAGTTCATCGAATACGGCGGCCCCGACGGTGGCGATGGCGGGCGCGGTGGCGATGTCTGGATCGAGGCGGTCGACGGGCTGAACACGCTTATAGACTTCCGCTATCAGCAGCACTTCTTCGCGCAGAACGGCGAGCATGGCATGGGCCGCCAGCGCACCGGCAAGTCCGGTGAGGACAAGGTGCTGCATGTCCCCGCCGGCACCGAGGTATTGGACGAGGACCAGGAGACGATCCTGGCCGACCTCAAGGAGATCGGGGACCGGTACTGCGTCGCGCGCGGGGGCAACGGCGGCTTCGGAAACCTGCATTTCACGAGCTCGACAAACCGGGCGCCGCGCCATGCAAATCCGGGCCAGCAGGGCGTCGAGCTCACGATCTGGCTACGCCTCAAGCTCATCGCCGATGCGGGCCTCGTGGGCCTGCCGAATGCGGGCAAGAGCACGTTTCTCGCTGCCGTCTCCAACGCACGGCCCAAGATCGCGGCATACCCTTTCACCACGCTCCACCCCAATCTGGGCGTCGCCTATGTGGACGGGCACGAATTCGTGCTGGCGGATATCCCGGGGTTGATCGAGGGCGCGCATGAGGGGCGCGGGATCGGGGACCGCTTTCTCGGCCATATCGAACGCTGTGCCGTGCTCCTGCACCTCGTCGATGCAACCTCGGAGGATCCGCTGCACGATCTACGCGTCGTCGAAGGAGAGCTCGCGGCCTATGGCGCGGGGCTGGACCGCAAACCGCGGATCGTCGCCCTGTCGAAGATCGACGCCTTGCCGGCCGAGGATCTTGTCGCCCTCGAGGCCCTGATGGCTGAGGAGGGTGTCGAGGTGCAGCATCGCCTTTCGGGCGTGAGCGGCGAAGGCGTCGAGGCGGCACTGCGTGACCTTCGCGCCGTGATCCGGGAGGCGAAGGCCGGTGAGAGGCCTGTGGAGAACACCTCATGGGCGCCCTGAGCGCCGCGGGCAAAGGGGCTGCCAGCGCCGACCGTCTGGCGGCGGCTCGGCGTGTGGTCGTCAAGGTCGGCTCGGCCTTGCTGGTCGATCCGGAGGGGCGGCTCCGCGAGAGCTGGCTGAGCGCGCTCGCCGCCGATCTTGCCGATCTCGCCCGGGCTGGGGTGCGACCTCTCGTGGTCTCCTCAGGCGCCATCGCGCTCGGCCGTGGGGTGCTTGGCTTCGGCGCGCGCGCCCTGCCGCGCGAGGAGATCCAGGCCGCGGCCGCGGTAGGGCAGACCCGTCTTGCCCGTGCGTGGGAGGCGGCCCTCGGGGCGGAGGGACTCCTCGGCGCGCAGGTGCTGCTGACGCTCGAGGACACGCAGAACCGCCGCCGCTATCTCAA
>JBCCDG010000215.1:0-3535 GCA_039030915.1 Pseudomonadota bacterium
GCTGAGCGGGGTGGACGCAGCCGCATTCGCGGTCTCAGCCGAGGGCGGCGAACATGTGGCACTGGTCGTCGAGGCGCGGGCGGGCACGCCGGCTGAGGCTCTGGCCGATGTGACGGACGCGATCCGCGCTGCGGTGGCCGAGGCGCACGACGTCCAGCTCCGCTCGATCGTCTTCATCCGGCGTGGAACCCTGCCGAAGACATCGAGCGGCAAGATCCAGCGCTCGATGTGCCGTGCAGCCTTCGCCGACGGAAGCTTCGCGTTCGAGCTGGCGCGCTTCGAGCTGGAGGCGGAGCCTGAACGGTCCTGCCTGGAGGAACCCGACGGCAGGCACCCCGATCCGGCATCCGCAGAACGCGCCGATGCGGCAATTGCCGGCCTGAGGGCGCTCGCCGAAGAGCGGTTGAACCTCTCGCTCATGGACGAGCGTCGGACACCGCCGCCGCATGTGGTGCTCGAACTCGGCAATCTCGGTATCCTCGGCCTCCAGGCCCCCGTAGAAGATGGCGGGCTGGCCCTGTCCACGCCCGATGCGATGCGCGTGCTGGAGCAGATCGGGGCCATCGACATCAGCGTCGGCGTGATGACGATCCTGCAGAACGGTCTTGGCCTCCGCCCGCTGATGCGGTTCGGCCGGCCCGGGCAACTCGACGCGCATCTGCCGAAGCTCGCCTCGGGCCGTGCGCTCGTCGCCTTCGCCTATACCGAACCTGCGGCCGGATCGAACGTGCGCGGGATCGAGGCAACGGCGCGACCGGAGGGGGACGGCATCTGGCGCCTCGACGGCACGAAGAGCTGGAGCGGCTCCTCCGCCTGGGCAAGCGTCATCAACGTCTTCGCGCGTGAGGTGGACGCGGCGGGCGCCCCGCGCGGCATTTCCGCCTTCGTGGCACGGCCCGGCGTCGACGGCCTCAGGATCGGAGACGAGTCCCTGACGATGGGCATGAAGGCGACGATACAGAGCTGCGTCGAGATGGACGGGCTGCTGCTGCGGGACGAGGACCGGCTGGGTGCGCCCGGACAGGGCATGGAAATCGCGCAGGACGCGATGATGTTCACCCGTCTTTGCCTCGCCGGCCTCTGCCTCGGTGCTGCCAAGAAGGCACTGCGTATCGCAACGCGCTTCGCGGCCGGGCGGCATGTCGTAACGGGCCCACTGATCGATCACCCCCTGACCCTATCGCGGCTCTCGGGCCATCTCGCCGCCGTTCGAAGCCTCGAGGTGCTGGTTGCGAGCACGGCGACGCTGGAGGATCTGCCCGACCGCGCGCCACCCGAACTTCTGACGGCCTGCAAGATCCTGGCGCCCGAGCTTCTGTGGGCGGCGGCCGACGACGCGCTTCAGCTTCTGGCCGGACGCGGCTACATGGAGCACAATCTCCTTGCGATGCTGCACCGCGACGCACGGGCGATCCGGATTTTCGAAGGACCGACGGAGGCGCTGCGCCACCATCTGGGCGCACAACTGTTCGAGAACGTCGACAGGCTTTGCGCCCTTGTCGTCACGCTCGGCGGGGACGAGGGACTGGCAACACGGCTTCGCGGCTTCGCAGCCCGTCAGGCCGAACGTCCGGTGCCCGCCGTCGCCGTCGCGATGGGAATGGAGCGACCATGGCTCGCACAGGCGGCGGGTGAGGTAACGGCACGTGCTCTCCTCGCCGCACTCGTGACAAAGGCCACCGCGCAGGCTGATAGCGCCGAACGCCGGGCGCTCGACGGCGCCATGGCATGGTGCATCGCGCGGCTGGAAGAAGCCGAGCGGGCGGCGTTCACGCTTTCGCCCGATGCCGTATCGGCGCGCGATGCGGATGAATTGGTGGCGGCGGTTCGGGGTTTCGAAGCGGCGATCGGCAACGGCGCCTATCGTCCTGCGGGCGTAGAACGCACCCCCGACCCGGCTATCACCGGCGACGACGCCGCGCCGAACCACCATAGCCCGTCACAGCAAGGCCGGGTGGCGCGCGAGGGCATGCCGACCTCCGCGAGCCTGGCTGCGCAGTCACAAGACCATGACCGCGACCATGACCTGAGGGCGTGGTTGGATTGCTGGATCGCCGACAATCTGAAGGTTCCTCGCGCCAGGATCACACCAGACCGGCCCTTCGCCGCGCTCGGGCTCGATTCCGTGACCGCGGTCAACCTGGCCATGGATCTTGAAGCGCTGCTCGGGCGGCCTGTGGATGCGACATTGGTCTGGGACTATCCGACCACCGCAAAGCTTGCGTCGCATCTGGCAGGCGTACCGGCAAAACCGGCCTCCCCTCCGCTTTCAGCCAGCGAGGAACTGGACGGTCTTCTCAAGGAGCTGGGTGAGAGGTGAACGTACCGCCTGAGATTGCCCGTCGGGCCATCGAGCTCGACGGCGGGTGGCTCCGGGCGGCCATGGGGCTGGACGATCCGGTGACGGTCACGAAGGTCGAGCAAATCGGCGAGACCAGGGGCTTCTCCGGGCGTGTGACCAGGGTCTGCCTGGACGGCGCGCCGGCAGGCTCGGTGGTGCTAAAGCGCCCTTCGGCCGATCCGGCCGTCCGCGGGCTGATACGGTCCTTTGGGCTCGAACGCAGGGAGACGCATTTCTACCGCCACATCGCCCCTGATTGCCCCATCCGCCTGCCACGTATCCTGGGCGTGGGCGAGGGCAGTGACGGACCGGTCCTGGTCCTGGAAGACCTGAGCGCGGCCCGGCCCGGCGACTCGCATGCCGGGATCGCGCCCGACGACGCAGGGCCCGTCTTCGACGAGATCGCGCGCCTGCACGCGCACTGGTGGGGTCGCGCTGTGCCCGGTGTACCAGGCCTTGGCGATGGACCGGACGTCGCGGCGTTTCATGAACGGTGCTGGCCAACCTTCGCCCAGCGTTTCGGCTCCGAACTGCCGGCACCGCTGCTAAAGGCCGGGCGTGGTGCGGGCGTGGTGTTGGCTCGGGCGCGGCACAGGCTGGCGGCGGAGCCCGCCACACTTCTCCACGGAGACCTGCGCCTTGACAACATTCTGTTTCCCGATGTCGGCGCGCCCGTATTTCTCGACTGGCAGATGGTGCGTCGCGGCGCCGGCGCTTTCGATCTCGCTTACCTCGCGACCGGCAGCCTGACGAGCCACCGGCCCGACGAAATGCACAGGCTGGTCGAAGGCTATCGCAGCGCGCTCGTCGCTGCGGGCGTAATCGGCTACCCCACCGCCACGGCTTGGCGCGACTACCGGGTGGCGATGCTGTTCCTGTTCGCACGCACCGTTACTGCCGGCGCGAGCCTGGGCTTTGCGGAAGGGGTCGCTCGGGAGAGGTTCTCCCGCGCGCTTGGGCGATGGGTGGGTGCGGCCGCCGGTTGCGGCGCGCTCGATGCCCTGCTTCAGGGCCGGTTGCCCGAAGATCCATGACCCTGTCGCCGCGCAACCCGTAGCGGCAATCCCCCCGCCGGTGCCAGCGATATGAGGGAGACAGTGCGCACCTCGTGCCCGGGTTCCGGCGCCAGCGTCAGCTTCTCCAACAGCCGTGAGAGAACGATCACGCCCTCCACCATCGCAAAGTTGGCGCCGA
>JBCCDG010000216.1:0-3234 GCA_039030915.1 Pseudomonadota bacterium
CGTAGGACCGCGCTCGTCATCGGGATCATTCAGGGCAGTCGGAGGGATCGTGACCGCAACGCCGCCATGTAAGCCCAAGCAATTACGCTCGCCGAGGCCTCCCGCCCCTTCGATCTGACGCCCTCGGAGATCGAAGGCTGGGTGGCGGACGCGAAGATGCGCATTGAGAGTGTCCTGCGCCCCGACCCTCTCCATCTCCGCCATCGGGACGAGAAGCAGCTCAGCTATCTGCGGGAGGCCTAAGGCGAGGCCTTGATGGAGCTCAGGGCCCGACAAGTGCCACGCCCTCATGGAGCTGGGCGAGCCATCGACGGTGCCGATGTTTTGAACCCGATGGGGAGCGATACCTGATCCGGACCCCCATGAGCGCTTTCTCGCCGACGGCGTCCCTGTGCCCCTGACAAAGCTCTGCGCCCGGTTCGGCGTGCCTCGGCGCACGGTTTCCTGCCGGCCGGCGAAGGCGGCGCAGAAGGTCGATCCGCGCTTCCTAGCGCCGATGTAGAAGCTCATCGGGCACGCGCTCTCCTTCGGCTCAGGGATCGTGGCCTCGCTCTTCGGCTCCGACCAGAGCACGGTGCGGTGCGTTCGCCGCAACGGTTGGACCTGTGGTGCACCGCCCGGCTCGCTTCAGCTCAGGGGATGGCAGGTCCGAGAGCGCCCCGTCGGAGCTCGGCCTCGCATCGCTGCCCTCGGCGGTCGATACGCCCAACGAATGCTGGTCTGCCAACCCCTGCCGCGTCCGGGCGGGCGACGACGGCTGAGACGCGCTCGCGCTCGTGACGGACCGCCATATCTGCGCGTTGCTCGGCCGGCGTCTCTCATGCTCGGGCACGGCGACGACGACCGCCCCTGCGCCACAGCAGGCGCGCTTCAGCAGGCTCGGCCGGATCGAGCCGTCCTTCCTGCTGCGCTCCGACACCGGCCCCGCTTTCGCGAGCCGCCGTTACACCATGCCCGTGCGGCGCTCTGATTTGCGCCAGGAGGTCATCGCGTCGCATCCCCCGTCGTCGCGAGGACCAAGCGTGCGACACGGCTCATCCCACAGCAGAACGGCAAGATGGACCGCCTCCCTGGATCGCAAAAGGAGTAGTGCACCCCTCGCCTGCGCTTCGACAGACTGGCCAACGCATGCCACACAGATCGCCAAGTTCCCGGGGTGGTAGGTGTGCGCCTTCCGCCCCCGAGGCCGGGGCGGCGCGTTGGGGGCTCAGGTGCCCCACGCGCCGTCGATGCGGATGTCCATACCCGTGACGAAGGCACTTTCATCCGAGGCGAGGTAGACGGCGAGCGACGCCACCTCCTCCGCCGTTCCGATCCGGCCCATGGGCTGGCGGGCGATGAAGGCCGCTCGGTTCTCGTCATAGCTGCCGGGCAGCGCCTTGATCCGCTCCTCCAGGCTGGGGCTCTGGATCGTGCCGGGGCAGATCGCGTTGCAGCGCACGCCCCTCGTCACGTAGTCGAGCGCCACGGATTTGGTGAGCCCGATCACCGCGGCCTTGGTCGTCGCATAGACGCATCGGTTCGGCGCCGCCTTCTGCGAGCTTGCGACCGACGCCATGTTGACGATCGAGCCGCCGCCCCCCTCGAGCATGGCGGGCAGGAACGCGCGGATCGTCCGCCACATCGACTTCACGTTGAGGTCGAAGGAAAAGTCCCAGGCCGCCTCGTCGCAGTCGAGGATCGTGCCGTGATGGACGAACCCGGCGCAGTTGAAGAGCACGTCGACCTTCCCGACCGCGGCGGCCGCCCGGTTCACCGCATCGGTGTCCCTTGCATCCAGCACAGCCGTCTCGAGGCCCCGCACCTCTCCGGCCAGCCGCTCCAGCGCCTCGCCAGAGAGGTCCGTCGCGATCACCGCCGCACCCTCCGCAGCAAAGGCCCGGACGGTGGCGGCGCCGATCCCTTGGCCCGCCGCGGTGACGAACGCTATTTTTCCAGCCAGCCTGCCCATGCTTCCTCCGCTTGCAGTTGCTAAATGGGTTTAGGAAAAGGGATCGAGCAACCGCAAGACAGAGTTGGATCCCGCATGCCCCTCGCCCTCGGCGCCGTCGCCGATGATTTCACCGGCGCGACCGATCTCGCCTCGATGCTCGCGCGCGGGGGCCTGCGCACCGAGCTCGTGCTCGGGCGCCCCTCGGCGGATGCGGCGCCGAGCGAGGCGGAGGCTGTGGTGGTCGCGCTCAAGTCCCGCACCGCGGCGGTCAAGGAGGCCGTGGCCGACAGTCTCGCGAGCTGGCGGTGGTGCGCCGAAGCCGGCGCGACCCGATGCTACTTCAAGTACTGCTCGACCTTCGACTCGACACCCGACGGCAATATCGGACCCGTCGCCGAGGCGCTGATGGAGGAGACGGGCGCTGCGCAGACCATCTACACCCCTGCCTTCCCGGAAAACGGGCGGTCGATCTATATGGGCAAGCTCTTCGTCGGTCGCGTTCTCCTGTCGGAGTCGGGCATGCGGAGCCATCCCCTCACGCCGATGACGGATGCGGACCTGCCGCGCATCCTTAGCGCCCAGCTCTCGGACAACGCGAAAACCGGCCTCGTGGCCTGGCCCACGCTGCGCGAAGGTGCGCAGGCGGTGGCCGCGGCGCTCGAGCGGCTTGGTGGCGAGGGTGTCGGCCATGTCGTCATCGACGCGCTTGAACAGTCGGATCTCGACACGCTGGCGGAGGTGGTGCGCGACTGGCCGCTCGTCACCGCGGGCTCCGGGCTCGGCCTATCCCTCGGCCGCCTCCTCGGCTCGAACGCGCAGAGCGAGGCCCTGCCGGACATCGGCGGGCCGACGCTCCTGCTGTCCGGGTCCTGCAGCGAGGCGACCAACGCCCAGGTCAACCGCTGGAAGAGCGACGGCGGCGAGATCCTGCAGCTCGACCCGCTCGGCCCGCCGGAGCAGACCCAAGCCGCGGCCGACGCCGCGGCGAAGATCGGCGAGAAGCCGCTCCTCATCAGCTCCACCGCGCCGCCGGGCCGCGTAAAGGAAGCCCAGGCCGAACTCGGCCGGGACCGTGCGGCGGCGATCATGGAGGACGCGCTCGCCACCGCCGCCGTGGCCGCGCGCGAGGCCGGCGTCCGCCGCTTCGTCGTCGCGGGCGGGGAGACCTCGGGCGCGGTCGCGTCCGCCCTCGGCATCGCGCGCCTCGCCGTCGGCCCCTCCATCGCGCCCGGCGTGCCGTGGTGCGCGAGCCTCGAGGGACGCCCCATCGCCCTCGCCCTCAAATCCGGCAATTTCGGCGC
>JBCCDG010000217.1:0-3208 GCA_039030915.1 Pseudomonadota bacterium
GGAAAAAGTCGGTCCGCACGCTCCAGCGTTGGCGGGCAGCGGCATACGGACCGCCGCACATCCTGATTGGGGGAAGCGTCTGCTACCGGTTCGGCGACATCGTCGCCTTCGAGAACCGGATGCGGCGGGGAGGGTGAGCCATGAACGCGCCGCACCGCTCCGAGGACGCCCGGCTGATCGATCCTGCTGCGATCGAGGCCTTCGCGGATGCAGTATTCGACGGCCTTGAAGGCTATGTCGCAATACGCCGGCTTTCCGAGCCCGGGACGCCGGAGCAAAAGCCCCTCTCCGACTTCTGCTCCGTTCATGATCTTGCCGAGCGGCTGAAGGCGGTCGCGCCGGTGGCAGCGCGAGAGCGGCGGGGGCTCTATGTCGTCCCCGGTGCCCTTGCCGGGCCCGGCAGGGCGAGAGCAACCGACGTCGCGGAGACCCGGGTCATCCTCGTCGATCTGGACGCCGGCGACATCGCGGCCAAGCAGGCGCATCTCGTCGAGCACCTCGGAGAACCGACGCTCTCTGTGGCGTCGGGCGGCATGACCGATGACGGCACTCGGAAGCTGCACCTCTACTGGCGTCTGAGCGATGTGGCGCGCGGCACTGATCTGGATCGGGTGCGAGCGCTACGGGAAGCGATCGCCGTTCGCGTCGGCGCCGACCTATCGTTCAAGAGCCTGCATCAGCCGATCAGGGTGCCGGGCTCGGTGCACGGGAAGTACGGCCGTACATCGCCTGTGCAGCTGCTCTTCTCGTCCGATGACGAGCAAAACCTGGCGGAGCTTGTGGCAGCGACCGAGGCGATGCCCGCGATCTCGGGGAGGCGCACCGCCATCGACACCGGCGCCTTGTCGAAGAGCGGGCCGTCGGCACGTGCGCTCTTCACCCGGAAGATCAGGGCCAACAATGCTGACGAGGTATCGCGGTTCGATGCGCTGTCGAAGGTCACCGGGCACCGGATCCGGAATGCTCGGCTGGGCGTCTGTTCCCTCGAGGAAGCCTGGTCTGCCGTCCAGGATCACAATGCGGCCCAGATCGATCCGCCATGGCATGAGGAGCGCCTGCGCCGTGAGTTCGAGGCGCTCCTGAAGCGGGATCGGGCCGCCAATGCATGGCCGGCGGGCGAGGCCGACGCGGCTTTCGACAATGGCGCTGCTGGGGGTTCCGACAACGGCGCGGGCGCGGCGCCGGATTGTGAGCGAGCCCCTGCCTTCAGCGAGGACGCCCTTGCAACAGCCTTCGCGGAGGCGCATGGGCGCGACTGGCGGCACATCGCGGCCTGGCACACATGGTATTGCTGGGAGGGGAGCCGTTGGCGCGCCGACGACTGCCAGTACGTCCGCGAGCTCGTCCGCCGGATCTGTCGGACCGCGGCCCAGACAACTGACAAGCCGCGCGATGCGCAGCGGCTTGCCAGCGCGAAGACCATCGCGTCGGTCGTGCAGATCGCCTCGTCCGACCCGCGGATCGCGATCGGCGCGGCTGCACTGGACGCTCATCCGATGCTGCTCAACACGCCTGCGGGGACGCTCGATCTTGCGTCGGGCGAGCTGCAGCGGCATGACCGGCGGCAGTTGCTGACACAGATCACCCCGGCGTCCCCTAGGGGCGGGTGCCCTCGCTGGCGCTGCTTTCTCGAGGAGGTCACCGGCGGCGATGCGGCACTCGCTGCCTATCTCCAGCGCCTTTGCGGCTATTGCCTGACCGGCGACACGTCCGAACAGATGCTGGCCTTCTTCCACGGCCACGGCGCGAACGGGAAATCGGTCTTCCTGCAGACCCTCGGTGCGGTGCTCGGAGACTACGCTGCCAACGCCACCCTCGAGACCTTCGTCCAGACGCGGGGCAGCCGGCATCTAACGGAACTGGCCGGGCTCCGCGCCGCGCGGGTCGTCATCGTCCCCGAGACGGAGATGGGTGCGGCCTGGGCAGAAGCGCGGATCAAGCTCGTCACCGGGGGCGAGAAGATCCGTGCCAACTTCATGCGCCGGGATCACTTCGAGTTCGCGCCGCAGTTCAAGCTCCTGGTGGCGGGCAACCATCGTCCGCAGCTGACTTCCGTGGGCGAGGCCATGCGCCGTCGGCTCCACCTGATCCCCTTCTCCGTCACCATCCCCCCGGAACGGCGAGACCTGGACCTCGCGAGGAAGCTCCGTGAGGAACGTGACGGGATCCTGGGCTGGATGCTGGAGGGCTGCGCGGCGTGGCGTCGGATCGGCCTCGCTCCCCCGCCTTCGATGGCCGACGCAGCGGCGGACTACTTCGCCGCGGAGGATCTGGTGGGGCAGTGGATCGAGGAGTGCTGCGCCGTCGGTCCTCAGCACCGCGCGACCGCGCAGGCGCTCTATGCGAGCTGGTCGGACTACGCGGAGAAGGCCGGTGAAGCCCGGGGCACGCAGAAGGCGCTCGGTAGCGCCCTCCAGAGCCGAGGCTTCATGCAAGGCAAGGTCGACGCCCGGCGCGGCTGGCTCGGCCTCTCGCCTCGCATTGGCGACCGCGGTCGGGAGGGCGCAGCATGAACCCCCTCGACCCTCGTCACATGTATCCGCTCGAGCGGCGGGCGGCGCTCTGCGCGATCCTGGCACGCGGCCTCGCGCGGCTCCGCGAGCGGCAACTATCTGCGCCCAGTGGAGAATTTGGACTACACTCTCCGCCCGAGCGGAGCGGTCATGCAACTCCGATGCATGAGGAGACCGCATGACGACGCAAGACCCAATCCCCGCGCGGCTGGCCGCGCTGAAGACCGCCGCGACGGCGGAGCTGAAGGCCCAGTGGCGGGATCTCTTCGACAGTGAACCGCCGCCCTTCAACCGACGCTACCTCGAGAGCCGGCTCGCCTACCGCATCCAGGAACTCGCCTATGGTGGGCTGAAGCCCGAGACGGTCCGGCGGCTGGAGCGGTTGGGCGAGGACCTCGACGGCGGCGACAGGAAGAAGCGCAGCATCCGCGCCGACCGCGACCGCCCCATCACTGGCACGCGGCTGCTGCGCGAATGGCAGGGCGTGGAGTATGTCGTCACCGTCACCACGGACGGCTTCGAATGGCAGGGCCGGCCTTACAAGTCGCTGTCCGCCATCGCCCGCGCCATCACCGGCACGCGCTGGAACGGCTGGGTCTTCTTCGGGTTAAGGCGCTGTGGCCGCAGGCCAGCGGAGGCTCCGGTGGAGCCTTCGCAGCGCCGTACGCACGATGCGCAAGCATCGGGCCGGAAGA
>JBCCDG010000218.1:0-3162 GCA_039030915.1 Pseudomonadota bacterium
GCGCCACTGCGTCCTTGCCACGCGGTTGGAGATGCCAGCCCAACAGGGGATCCTCTCGGTCCTGGCCGGTCTTGAGAAGTTCGAGGATGTCGTCACGCAACCGCCCGGCATGCGGATGCCGGTCTATGCGACGGTCATGATGCTCTTCACCATGGGCAATGTGGGCCTGCCGGGGACATCGGGCTTCGTGGGCGAGTTCCTGACGATGGCAGGCGCCTTCCAGGAGAGCACCTGGGCGGTGTTCGGCGCGGCCTTCGGCGTGATCCTGTCGGCGGGCTATGCGCTCTGGCTCTATCGCCGGGTGGTCTTCGGCGATCTCATCAAGCAGTCGCTCCAGTCGATCTCCGACATGAACTGGCGGGAGAAGGCGATCATCGCGCCGCTTGTCTTCTTCACGATCCTCTTCGGCATCTACCCCGCGCCGATCCTGGATCTCTACGCCGCCTCGGTCGGCCAGATGCTCGACAGCGTCGAGGCCGCGCAGCAGGCCGCTGCCGCCACCCTCCAGCTCGCCCAGAAGTGAGGACGACATGACGCCCGAGCTCTCCGCCGACTTCATGCTCGTCATGCCCGAGCTGATCATGGCCACCGGCGCCATGGTCCTGCTGATGCTGGGCGCCTGGGGGGGCGGGGATGCACAGCGGGGCACGATAACCGTGTGCTCGGCCGCGCTAATGCTCCTCGTCGCCGCCGGCGTCGGCACCTCGGGCGGGGGCGAGGCGACGGCCTTCAGCGGCGCCTTCATCGACGACGCGTTCGGCCGGTTTGCCAAGGTGCTTATCCTCGTCTCCTCGGCCCTGATGCTGCTGATCGGACAGGGCTATCTGGAGAAGCGCGGGATCCTGCGCTTCGAGTACCCGGTGCTGATTGTGCTGGCGACGCTGGGCATGATGCTGATGGTCAGCTCAGGCGGGCTCATCTCGCTTTATGTCGGGTTGGAGCTGCAGTCCCTCGCGCTCTATGTCGTCGCCGCCTTCAACCGCGACAGCGTGCGCTCGACCGAGGCGGGGCTGAAGTATTTCGTGCTGGGCGCGCTGTCCTCGGGTCTGCTGCTCTACGGCATGAGCCTCATCTACGGCTACACGGGCAGCGTCTCGTTCGAGCGGATCGCGGCCGTGGTGGCGGTGGAGGGCGTGTCCCTGGGGCTGACCTTCGGGCTCGTCTTCGTCTGCGCGGGCCTCGCCTTCAAGATCTCCGCCGCGCCCTTCCATATGTGGACGCCGGATGTCTACGAGGGCTCGCCCACGCCCGTGACCGCGTTCTTCGCGACCGCGCCAAAGGTGGCGGCAGGCGTGCTCTTCGCCCGGGTGCTCTACGAGGGCTTCGGGGAGGCGGTGTCGGCCTGGTCCCAGATCCTGGTCTTCATCGCCGTCGCCTCCATGTTCCTCGGCGCGGTGGCGGCGATCGGGCAGACCAATATCAAGCGCCTGCTGGCCTACTCCTCCATCGGCCATATGGGCTATGCGCTGGTCGGCCTTGCGGCGGGCACGCCGGAGGGGGCGGAGGCGCTGCTCATCTACCTCGCGATCTACGTGATCATGAACCTCGGCACCTTCGCCTTCGTGCTGGCGATGGAGCGGGACGGGCAGCCGACTGCGGTGATCGAGGATCTCGCGGGGCTGGCACAACGCGCTCCGGCGCAGGCGCTGGGGCTGGCGGTGCTGATGCTGAGCCTGGCGGGCCTGCCGCCGATGGTCGGCTTCTTCGCGAAGTTCTACGTCTTCAAGGCGGCGGTCGATGCTGGTCTGGCGGGGCTCGCGGTTGCGGGTGCCATCGCCTCGGTGATCTCGGCCTATTACTACCTCAACATCGTGCGGCTCATGTATCTCGCCGAGCCCGGACGGCCCTGCGAGATCAACGCGGGCCCGATCCAGAGCGGCACCCTCGGCGTCTCAGCGGCGCTGATGGCGGCAGGCTGGCTCCCCTTCCTCGGCGGCTTCGGCCTGACCGAACTGGCCGGCGAGGCGGCGGCCTCGCTCCTGCGCTGAACGCAATGACGCTGCGGGACGGGACGCCGGTCCTCCGTCTCGAGAAGACCGACAGCACGAATGCCGAGGCGGCGCGTCAGGCGGCAGCGGGCGAGGCCGGGCCGCTCTGGGTGGTGGCGGCGCGGCAGACGGCTGCGCGTGCGCGACGGGGGCGGGACTGGTCCTCGCTCGAGGGCAATCTCTTCGCGAGCTATCTCTGCCGGCCCGGTCTCACGCCCGAGCGCGCGGCCCTCGCTACCTTTGCGGCGAGCCTGGCGGTGCTGGATGTCGTGAGCGCGCTCCTGCCGGACGGGCGGGAGGCGGTGACGCTCAAATGGCCGAACGACGTTCTGGTGAACGGTCGCAAGGTCGCCGGCATCCTGCTCGAGAGCAGTGCGGGGCGCGACGGGCGGGTGGCCTGGCTCATCATCGGCATCGGCATCAATCTCGCCGCGGCGCCGCCCGTGGGCGAGATCCGCCCCGGGGGTGCCGCCCCCACCAGCGTCGCGGCCGAGGGCGGACGCGTGCCCGCGGTCGAGGAGGCGATGGACATGCTGGGCGCATCGCTCACCCGATGGCTCGCCCGCATCGAGGCCGATGGCTTCGAGGCCGTTCGCGGCCCCTGGCTTGCCCGCGCCGCGCGGCGGGGCGAGACGATCGGCGCGGGTCTCGCTCACGAACGGCTGGAGGGGATCTTCGAGGATGTGGACGCCACGGGGGCACTCGTGCTTAGAACGCGTGACGGTACGGTCCGGCACATCTCGGCGGCCGACATCTATTTTCCGGACTGAAGGCCAATGCTCCTCGCCATCGATGTCGGCAACACCAATACGGTCTTTGCCTGCTTCCGCGACGGGGAGCCGGTGGGCGAATGGCGGTGCAATACCGAAAGCGTGCGCACGGCCGACCAGTATTTCGTCTGGCTCTCCCAGCTCATGGAGCATTACGGGCATGCGGCGCGGGAGATCGACGATGTCGTGATCTCGAATGTCGCGCCGGATACGCTCTTCAATCTCCGCGTCCTCTGCGACCGGTATTTCGGCACACGCCCGCTGGTGGTCGGCAAACCGGGCTGCGACCTGCCGGTGCCGGTGCGGGTGGACAATCCGGCGGAGGTGGGAGGTGATCGGCTGGTCAACACGGTCGCGGCCCATGACCGCTATGGCGGCGATCTGATCGTTGTGGATTTCGGAAC
>JBCCDG010000219.1:0-2716 GCA_039030915.1 Pseudomonadota bacterium
ATGTGGGGCATGGACATCATTATCTGCACCACGGCGGCCACGGACGCCGAAGCGAAGGCGCTGTTGAAGCATTTCAACATGCCCTTCCGGAACTGAGGCGGAGGACGGACCGATGGCAAAGGTTTCCATGGTCGAGCGCGAGAAGAAGCGCCAGCGCCTGGTAAACAAATACGCGGCCAAGCGCGCGGCGCTGAAGGAGATCGCGTCGGACAACGATCGCCCGATGGAGGAGCGTTTCAAGGCGCGCCTCAAGCTCGCGAAGCTGCCCCGCAATTCGAGCCCGACGCGGTTGCACAACCGCTGCGAGGTCTCGGGCCGTCCGAAGGCCTACTACCGCAAGCTTCGGATGAGCCGTATCGCGCTCCGCGACCTGGCCTCGGTCGGCCAGGTGCCGGGCATGGTCAAGTCGAGCTGGTGAGGGGAGGGCCTGTCGATGAACGATCCGCTTGGTGACATGCTCACCCGCATCCGCAACGCCCAGATGCGCAGCAAATCCACGGTGCGCACGCCTGCCTCGAAGCTGCGCGGCTGGGTCCTCGATGTGCTTGCAGACGAGGGCTATATCCGCGGCTACGCGAAGGTCGACCAGGGCGACCACAAGCCGGAATTCGAGATCAGCCTGAAGTACTTCGACGGCCAACCGGCCATCAAGGAACTGAAGCGTGTCTCGACCCCGGGCCGGCGCAACTACCAGGGTGCGAAGACGCTGCCCTCGGTGCGCAACGGCCTCGGCGTCGCCATCGTCTCCACCAATCGCGGCGTGATGTCCGATCAGCGCGCCCGGGCGGAGAATGTCGGCGGCGAAGTTCTCTGCACCGTATTCTGAGGAGGGCCCCATGTCGCGCATCGGAAAGAAGCCGATCGAGGCCCCGAAGGGTGTCGAGTTCAAGCTGAGCGGTCAGACCGTCGAAGTGAAAGGGCCGAAAGGTCAGCAGAGCTTCACGGCGACCGACGACGTGGAGATCGCGCTCGACGGCAACGTGATCACTGTGACGCCTCGCGGCGACACCAAGCGCGCACGCCAGCAATGGGGCATGTCGCGCACGGTAATCGCCAATATGGCCATCGGCTTGTCCGAAGGCTTTACCAAGGAGCTTGAGCTGCAGGGCGTCGGCTACCGCGCGCAGTTGCAGGGCAAGACCCTGAAAATGGCGCTCGGCTACAGCCACGACGTTGAGTTCGCGGTGCCCGAGGGCATCGAGATCGCTTGCCCGAAGCCGACCGAGATCGTGATCAAGGGCGCTGATGCGCAGCTTGTGGGCGAGACGGCGGCCAAGATCCGCGATTGGCGGCGCCCGGAGCCCTACAAGGGCAAAGGCATCCGCTACAAAGGCGAGTTCATCTTCCGCAAGGAAGGCAAGAAGAAGTAGGGGCGCGAGCAAATGGCACTTTCAAAACGAGAGCTGTTCCAGAAGCGCCGCCTGCGCGTACGGAACAAACTGCGGAAGATGGCGGGCGATCGGCTGCGCATGTCGGTGCATCGGTCCTCGAAGAATATCTCGGTGCAGATCATCGACGACCGGCAGGGGCGCACGATCTGCGCGGCCTCCTCGCTCGAGCCTGCGCTCGGCGTCGTTGGCAAGAACAATGTCGAGGCGGCGGCCAAGGTCGGCACCGCCATCGCCGAGCGGGCCAAGGCGGCCGAGATCGGCGAGGTCTATTTCGACCGCGGCGGCTTCATCTTCCATGGCAAGGTGAAGGCGCTTGCGGATGCCGCCCGCGAGGGCGGGTTGCAGTTCTGAGGAGGCTCTGATGGCAGAACGTGATGGTGGGCGGCGCGACCGCCGCCGCGACGACGATCGGGAGCCGGAATTCCAGGACCGGCTCGTCGCGATCAACCGGGTCTCGAAGACGGTGAAGGGCGGTAAGCGCTTCGGCTTCGCAGCACTGGTTGTCGTGGGCGATCAAAAGGGCCGCGTGGGCTTCGGCTCGGGCAAGGCCAAGGAGGTGCCGGAGGCGATCCGCAAGGCGACCGAGGAAGCCAAGCGCACGATGATCCGCGTGCCGCTTCGCGAGGGCCGGACGCTCCATCACGACGTGATGGGCCGCCACGGCGCTGGCAAGGTCTTCATGCGCTCGGCCCCTCCGGGCACCGGCATCATCGCGGGCGGGCCGTGCCGCGCGGTCTTTGAGATGCTGGGCCTGCAGGACGTCGTCGCGAAATCGACTGGCTCGCAGAACCCCTACAACATGGTTCGGGCGACCTTCGCCGGGCTCCGCGACGAGTATAGCCCCCGCATGGTGGCGCAGCGCCGCGGCAAGAAGGTGAGCGAGATCCTGCCGAACCGCGACGACATGCGTGGGCAGGCACCTGCGGCCCCGGCTGAAGCTGCTTCTGAAGCCGCGGCCGAAACCCCGGCGGAGGCGTGATCCCATGGCCAAGACCATCGTCGTCAAGCAGATCGTCAGCCCGATCCGCCGCCCCGCCAAGCAGCGCGCGACGCTGAAGGGCCTCGGCCTCAACAAGATGCACCGCACCCGCGAGCTCGAGGACACGCCCTCGGTCCGCGGCATGGTGAACTCGATCCCGCATCTGGTGGCGATCGTCGAGGAGCGGGGCTAGGGCAACGGTGGGGGGGGACCCCCCCCCCCACCGGTGGGGGGGGGGGGGGCCCGCCCCCCGGGGTTAAAAAGCCGGGGGGGGGGGGGCGCCAAGGGCGCCCGGGCGGGCCGGGGGGGGGGGCCCAAGGGGAATTGAACAAAAACGGGGAAAACC
>JBCCDG010000220.1:0-2686 GCA_039030915.1 Pseudomonadota bacterium
ATAGATATGGGATGTCGATGTTGAGGCGATGGCAAGGTCCGCTCCGAGCCCAAGGCGGTCATCGCTGTTGTTGAAGTAGGATTACCGTGCAAGGCTCTTGCAATTCATTGTAGAGGAGCGCGTTCAAAGGTATGGAAGCTCTCACACATCTATCCGAGAACGTATTTACTAGGGCTACAGACCATTCGTCGCCATTTCTAAATAGCCTCTGATCGCCATCTCTCGAGGTTCCCGGCTTTCCATGTAGTAGGCCATTTCGCTCTTGAACTACTTCGCCGAACTCATCCGCAAAAGGAACGATACGGGCGCGAAGCGCGTCTTCGTCGACCCTTCTGAACAAGGCACTTACCTCGCGCGCAATTCGCCCGGCAGTCTTTCTCTCGGCTTCGATAGTTGAGATGTATCTGGGTTGCAGCCTTTCACAACACCAAACAGCATTCCACTCTAGCCTGGCAAATGCGATTGTGGCTAGCCCGACCGCGCGCATGTACTCGTCATCTTGCGGTATCCGTAAGCGTTCATCCATTTGACCACCGCTACCTACAGATGCGTTGCCTGTCTTGGGAGACTTATCGAACCAAACACAGCTGACGCCAACACTATGTCGGCAAGAACGAAAGTCAGCTTCGTCCGGATGCTGTTGAAGAAGTCGGTTCGACGATCGGGTTCGGAGAGGCGTTGAGTGTGGCCAACGTAACCGCCCGGTTGGGACCGCCTGCCTGAGTTTGGCCTGATCTCGTAGGAGACGTGCGTAAGGACGTCGTTAAGGACGTCTCTTGCGAGCGGGGGCGGGATGCGGGGTGAGGTTCTGGACGGGGTGGAGCGCCGGCGGCGGTGGTCGGACGAGGAGAAGCTGCGGATCCTGATGGAGGTCGGGCTTCGGGGCTCGACGCTGACGGACGTGGCGCGGCGGCATTCGGTGTCGCGATCGCAGCTCTACGCTTGGCGGCGGGAGCTGAAGCGGCATGGGGCGATGCGGCCGCCGGAGGTGGTGGAGGGGCGGCCGGTCTTCGTGCCCGTCGCGCCGCCGTTGCTGCCTGGGCCGGTGAGCGGGCCGCTTCCGTCCGGCGATGTCGCATCGACGGCGCCGAGGGTGGACTGCGAGGGTCCGGAGCCGCCCGCTCCGGCGATCGAGGTCGCGCTGACGAACGGCCGCAGGCTTTGCGTGCCGCCGGGCATCGACGACGCGGCGCTGGCGCGGCTGATCCGGGTGGTGGAGGGCGCGTGATCGGGCCGGGGACCGGCGTGCGGGTCTACCTGGCCTGTGGGACGACGGACATGAGGAAAGGGATCGCGGGGCTGTCGATGCTGGCCCAGGACGTGCTCCGTCAGGACCCGACGGGCGGCGCGGTCTTCGCGTTCCGGGGCAAGAAGGGCGACAGGCTGAAGCTGCTCTACTGGGACGGACAAGGCTTCTGCCTCTACTACAAGGTGCTTCAGAAGGGCCGCTTCCCCTGGCCGGTGGCGGAGGACGGCGCCGTCCGTCTGACGAGCGCACAGCTTGCGATGCTCTGGGAGGGGATCGACTGGAGGCGGCCGAGTTGGGGCGCGCCGCCCGCGCGGGTGGGGTGAAGAAAGCAGCCCATTCTATCGGCGAAACCCTTGTTTCTTTGGCCTTCGACCTCCGATCTGGTATGCTTGGCCATGTCCGGCGCCCTTCCTTCTGACCCCACCGAACTGCGCGCGATGATCGCCGCGCTGGAGGCCGAGAACGCCCGGATGGCCGAGGAAAACGCGCGCATCGGGGCTATCCTGCGGGCCAAGGAGGTGCTGATCGCCGCGCTCGAGGCGCACCTCGCCAAGCTGCGCCGCCAGCGCTTCGGCCGCAGTTCCGAGAAGGTCGAGCGGGACATCGAGCAGCTCGAGCTGGCGCTTGAGGACCTCCAGGTCGCGGCCGTCGAAAGCGGTGTGGTTCCCGCCGAGGATGCGGGGGAAGACGGTCTGGAGGAGGCAAGGCCTGAGGCGCCCGACGCGTCTCTCAAACCGCGCCGCCGCCCGCGCGTCGCCGACGGCACCCCGCGCGAGCGCCGCGAGATCGGCCCCGGCGACGCCTGCCCGGACTGCGGGGGCGAGTTGCGCATCGTCGGCGAGGACGTGAGCGAACTCGTCGATCTGATCGCGGCCAAGCTGAGGCTCATCGAGATCGCCCGGCCGAAGGCCTCCTGCCGCCGCTGCGAGAAGATGGTCCAAGCGCCCGCGCCGAGCCGGCCGATCCCGCGCAGCATGGCCGGACCCGGGCTGCTGGCCCAGATCCTGGTGTCGAAGTTCGACGACCACATGCCCTTATACCGACAGTCGGAGATCTTCTCGCGCATGGGGGCCGACATCCCCGACAGCACCCTCGTCGACTGGTGCGGCGGCGGCATGAAGGTGCTGCACCCCGTCATCGAGCGCATCGAGGAGGCGGTGTTCGCCGCCGATCTGATCCATGCCGACGGCACGCCGCAAGGCGGGGCTGGGCAAGGGCGTCAAGCAGGGCCGCATCTGGGCTTACGTCTGCGACCAGCGGCCATGGGCGGGACCGGCCCCGCCCGCCGTCGCCTATCGCTTCTCCCCCGACCGCAAGGGCGAGCATCCGAAGGCGCACCTCGCCGAGAGCTCCGGCATCCTCCAAGCCGACGCCTATTCCGGCTTCCGCGGGCTCTACGAGACGCCGCCCGACGGCAGCCCGCCTCAGTTCCGAGAG
>JBCCDG010000221.1:0-2524 GCA_039030915.1 Pseudomonadota bacterium
GGAAGGCGATGTGATCCAGAAGGGTGAGTTCATCATGGACGGCAACCCGGCGCCGCATGACATTCTGGCGATCATGGGTGTCGAGGCACTGGCAGGTTACTTGGTGAACGAGATCCAGGAGGTCTACCGGCTCCAGGGCGTGAAGATCAACGACAAGCACATCGAGGTGATCGTCCGCCAGATGCTGCAGAAGATCGAGATCTCCGCATCCGGGGACAGCACGCTGCTGCCTGGGGAGCAGGTGGACAGAGTGGAGTTCGACGAGATCAACGAGAAGCTCGAGGCGGCGGGCAAGCGGCCTGCGGAGGGCGCTCCGGTGCTGCTCGGCATCACCAAGGCCTCGCTCCAGACCCGCTCGTTCATCTCGGCGGCCTCGTTCCAGGAGACCACGCGGGTGCTGACCGAAGCGTCCGTCATGGGCAAGCGGGACCGGCTGGTGGGGCTCAAGGAGAACGTCATCGTCGGGCGCCTGATCCCGGCGGGTACGGGCGGGGCGACGACACGCCTGAAGCTCGAGGCTCAGAAGCGCGACAAGAAGGTGATCGAGGAGCGCGAAGCGGCGGCGGCAGCGGCGGCAGCGGCGCTCGAGGTCATTGATGCCGAGCCCGAGGGTGGCGAGCCGGAGGATCAGGGCGGGCCGAGTGGCTTCGGCGAGATCCTCTGAGAAAGACACCACTGTGCGAACCGAGGCCGGTCCCTGAGGGGGCCGGCCTTTTTCGTTCTTCGTTAACCACGCCGTAACGCCCTCCGCCGCAGGATCCCTCCGTGGTGTCGTGTTGGTCGGAGAGGCGTGATGCGGGCGATGATCGAACGGGCGATGGGCCAGGCGGTGGCCGTTGGGCCTCGTGAGACGGGCGTGATCGAGGGTGCGGAGGGGCTGACGACAGCGCTCCGGCGGCTTGTCGATCACAGTGCGCATCAGGCGGACAGGATCGACGAGATGGGCGACCGCCTCGATGCGCAGAGCCGGGCGCTGGAGGGTCAGTCCGTGCGCCTCGCCGCATTGGTCCGCGCGCGCAAGGAGACGTCCGACGGCCTCGGGGCGCTGATGGATCGGATCGCGCTGCTCGAGGAGCGGGCGGGAGCCGCGGAGCGAGAGGCGATGGCGCTTGCGGCTGCCAATCGCCGTCTCATCCGTCTTCTCAAGCGAAGCGGCGAGGCGTCTCAGCCTTCGGCGCGCGCTCCGGATATCGCGTGGGAGAAGCCGGAGCGGACGCAGGCGAGTGGGCCCGATCTGTCCGATGCCTCCGTTCGTCGGGAGGTGCCGGATACGAAAGCGCTGCGAGAGAAGCAGCGTTCCGGCTTGTCGAAAGGTGCCGAATGTTTTTCCGGGCGGGAGATGGCCGATGCCCGGGCGCTCGGTCGCGCCCTGAGAGCGATGGCTGCCGAGCGGCCTGAGCATGCCAAGCGCCTGACCGGCAAGCCGGTCGAGGAGCACGGGCCGCCGCTGCGGCCAACCGCTGCTGGACAGGCGCCCGATGCGGCGGGTCGTGGAGCGAAGGCGTCATGAGCGGCCGGATCCTCGCGCCGCTCGGATTGGCGATGTTTCTCCTCGCTGCCTGCGGCGGAGGCGATAGGGGTGACAGCGGTAAGGTCCTTCGCAGCGCGCCGCCCGCCGCATCGGGTCTCATCGATGCCGGTGACGCGCAGTCCTTTTCGGACCTCGCCTGGCAGCATGGGCAGGCCTCGGCCGGACGGGATGTCCACGGGGATCCTCTGATCCGCGCAGATTGGAAGGGCAAGCCCTACGAGATATGGTTCTACGGCTGCGAGGATGGGCGGGCCTGCCGCGACGTGCGGTTTGTCGCCCGCCGCGATATGCGGGTAGACGACCATGCGATCGCCGACTGGAACGCGAGCCATCGCTTCGGCAAGCTGCATCGCCGCCCTGACGGCAGGCTCGAGATGCAGATGAACGTAACGCTCGCGGGCGGCGTCTCGCCGGAGAATCTGGCGGCGCAGTTCGACACCTGGGGACTCGTGCTCGTCCAGCTCGCTGCGCTCTGACCTACTCACCGCCGCTGTGGGTGATGTTTCGGCGTCTCCTAAGCTCCTGATTTTCCGAAAAACTCGGCGCTTGACCGGCATGGGGCGCATGAGTATGTTCCGCGGACTTCGCGCGAGGGTTTTCGCGCGGCCATGGGCACTGCCTGACAGAATGGCATACAAGACCCGGCGCCTGCTCGCCCGGTCCTCTGTTCACCGCCGCCCCGGCGCCGAAAGGCGCCAGGTGGCGCGTCGCCGTTTGTGGGACAGCCCGTGCCGCGCCCGAACGCGACAATGGATGGAAGAAGTCGAGACGACGTAAACGGCGAGGCCTGAATGCCGACGATCCAGCAGCTGATCCGGAAGCCCCGGCAGCCGAAAGTGAAGCGCCAGAAGTCGATGCATCTGCAGGCTTGTCCGCAGAAGCGCGGCGTCTGTACGCGCGTCTACACCACGACGCCGAAGAAGCCGAACTCGGCGCTTCGCAAGGTCGCCAAGGTGCGGCTGACCAACGGCTACGAGGTGATCAGCTACATCC
>JBCCDG010000222.1:0-2336 GCA_039030915.1 Pseudomonadota bacterium
CGAGCACGAGGTGGTTCACGCCGAAGCCATGCTTCTTGAGCGTCACCGGAAGCGGCGCCGGGTCTTCGAGCGCCCATCGGCGGATCGTGCCGTCATAGGAGGCCGAGTAGAGCAGGGAGCCGTCCGAGCTGAAGACCACGTCGTTGACGTTGGCGGTGTGTCCCTCGAGCCAGCGCACATCCCCGTCCGCAAGCGTCCAGAGCCCGATCACCCCGTCCCAGCCGGCCGTCGCCACCTGGTCGCCATCGGGCGAGACAGCGAGGCCCATCACCTTGCCCCGGTGCCCTTCGAAGCGACGGAGGAGCCGGCCGCTCTCGACCTCCCAGAGAAGAAGATCGAAATCGTCGCCTACCGACAGCGCCCGCCCGTTGCCCAGAAAACGGGCGGCGTTCGCCCCTGCCTCATGCCCCTCCAGCCAGCGCAGATGCGTACCCTCCGGCAGCGACCAGAGCCCGAGGGACGTGTCGAAGCTCGCAGAAAGCGCATGACGGCCGTCGGGTGAAACCGCAAGGCCCTTGATCGGCCCCCCATGCCCCTCGAGCCGGGCATAGCCCTCACCTGCCGCAGCGGCGGTCGACAACGTGCAAAGCAAGGCGGCCCCCGCCGCGAACACGCGCATTCGCGACAGACAGCCGGGCCGAAGCGCCACGGTCACTCCGCCGGCATCGCGCCCGGCGCGGCCTTCTTACCCTCCAGCGCCTTGTCCTGCTCCTCCTGCACCCAGAGGCTGTGATGCTCGAGCGCCCAGTTCCGGTCCACCTGCCCCGACCCCATAGCGGCGAAGGCGCCCTGCATACCCACCGAGCCGATGTAGATATGAGCGATGATGAATACGATCATGGCGATCGAGACGATGGTGTGCCAGATCTGCGCGTACTGCATCTCCTGGATCATCGAGAGCTCGGTCGGCAGCGCCTCGCCATAGACCGCGTGGGCGATCCCCAGATCGTTCAGTATCGCGAAGGTCTTGGCGAACATCGGCAACTCGTAGGGGAAGAGAAGCGACAATCCCGAGAGCGAGATCGAACCGCCGAAGACGATGGTTCCCCAGAAGATCAGCTTCTGGCCCGCATTGAACTTGCGCGCCGGCGGATGGAGCCTCTTCGAGAAGAGCCCGCCGCCCTGCAGGATCCATTTGATGTCTGTCTTATGCGGCAGGTTGTGCAGCACCCACATGAAGAAGATCAGCACGAGGCCGAGCATGAAGGCCCAGGCCACGTTGTTGTGCACCCATTTGCCGGCGATGGAGATCTCGGCAAAAGCCTCCTTGCCGATCAGCGGCATGAGATATTCCTTGCCGAGAAGCACGTTGAGCCCCGTCAGCGCCAGGAGGATGAAGCTCGAGGCGAGCAGCCAGTGCCCGAAGCGCTCGATGAACTTGAAGCGCTCGATGGTCACGCCCGCGAGCCCGTGCTCGATCCGGATGCGCCCGCGAAGGACGTAGAAGAGGAGGAGGAGCACGACAATGCCGCCGAGCGCGTAGATGGCACCCCTGATGAGCGGTCCGTCCGCCTCCCGCCAGTCGATCCAGTAGGCGCCGGGGCTCTGGATCAGCACGCCGGCCTGGGCGTTGGGTATGCTCACATTCTGCGGATCGCCCGAGCGGACGGCGCGCCACAGGCTGGCGGAGGAGCTGACCCCCTGCGTCTCCAGGATCGAGTCCGCCGTATCCGCATCCGGCGCGGGCGCGAAATCGTTCTCCGCCCGCTCGCCCGGTGCCGCCGGCGCGTTTGAGACCGCGCTCTCGGGTGGCCGCACGCTCTGCGCGCCCGCATCGGGGGCGGCGAGGACGGCCACGAAAGCCAGCAGCATGAAGGCGCCGAGATACCGGCCGAGTGCGCGCATCGCGGGCATGGATCACTCCCTGATTGTTCTTTCTCCAAAAAGGCGCCGCCGCTTCGTTGCTGTCAAGGACCAGCGAGGTCTCGCGCGTCGCACAACCTCGCCTTGCCGTCGGATGCGGTGACATGGCGGCGTGCATCCTCGGAACTCCGAGCTACAAAGCCCGCAGGGGAAACGATGCGCACGCCCCGCCTCGAAGCTCCGATCCTGCCTATCGTCACGGCGAGGATGACATCCTTCTCCCGTGTCGTGCGGTATCGCGCCCCTCAGTCTCGGTGTCCGCCGCGTCGTCGGCGCCTTATGGGCGCCCAGGGCACCGCGCTGGCGATCGCAGTGCCAGCCCTGCTCTCCGCCCGCTTGCCCGCGGAGCTCATCGGCGGGCGTGTCATCGGCGCTACCCCCGCCGCATGGGCCAGGCGCCCCGACGGCCCCGCCTCACCTAAAGCCCCGGGGGAATATCTCCCTCGCTGCCGCCGGGCGTCCCCGCAAGAACC
>JBCCDG010000223.1:0-2216 GCA_039030915.1 Pseudomonadota bacterium
ACCTGATGACCTTCGGGCTGCATTACTCCTTCAGCGAGAACTTCGTCCTGCCGCTCAGCCACGATGAAGTGGTGCACGGCAAGGGCTCGATCCTCGGGCGCATGCCCGGCGACGAATGGCAGCGGTTTGCCAATCTCCGCGCCTATTACGGCTTCATGTGGGCCCATCCCGGAAAGAAGCTGCTCTTCATGGGCAGCGAGTTCGGCCAGCGGGAGGAGTGGGACCATCAGGCCGCGCTTCCCTGGGAGAGCCTCGACTATCCGCTGCACGAGGGTGTGCGCCGGCTGGTGCGCGACCTGAACCGCGTGATGCGGGAGACACCCGCGCTCCATGCGCGCGATGCGGAGGCGGGCGGCTTCGAATGGGTCGACGGCGGCAATACCGAGGCGTCAGTGCTGAGCTGGCTCCGCTGGGGGCCGGACGGAACATCGCCCGTTCTCTGCCTCTTCAACTTCAGCCATCTTGAGCGTAGCGACTGGCGTTTCGGCGTGTCGCTCGAAGGGCATTGGGCCGAGATCGTGAACACCGATGCGGGCGACTATGGCGGATCGGGCCGGGGCAATCTCGGCGGGCGCGACGCGGTTGCCCAACCTGAGCACGGCAAGCCCTACTCGATCGCCGCAACGCTGCCCCCGCTCAGCGCCGTCTTTTTCCAGCATCAGCCCGGGTAAGCGCCGATGAACCTCATGCAGTCCCCCGCCACGGTCACCCGCAACGACGCCGCGACCGAGGCACTGATCGACTTTACGCGCGAGGCGCTGGCAGGCGCTGAGACGAGCTTCGACGCAGCGCGTCTGATCGCCCGGCGGCTCGGTGCCGTGAAGAACGGTGATGTCTGCGAGGTCGGCTTCTGGGCGCCGGAGCTTCTCGAGAACCGGGTGCCGGACGGCGATGTCTTTCTGGAGGTGCTGGAAGCGGAGGAACCGCTGCACCTGACCACAGCGCGCCAGACCGTCAAATTCCGTCGCCACTGGATCCCGATGGCGCGCCATGACGGCTATGCCTTCGCGGCGGTCGAGGGGATGACCGCGGGCGACCGGGAGACGCTCGGCAGCTTCTACGCGCTGGCCTGGCGGGATGCGGAAGGGGCGTGGCGGCGCATCCTCGATCCCCTGGCTGCGTCCCTCCCCTTCGGTGCCTTCGCGCCTGCGGAGTACTATGATCTCGAGGCGATGCAGGCTGCCCGCGGGGACCTGGCGTATTTCGAGGCAATGGGCGGCACGGCGGAGGAGCCGGTCAAGATCGGCCCCGCCGCCAGCATCCTGCAGCTTCACGTACCCACGGCGACGGCGGGGCGGACACTCGCCTCGCTGACCCGCCATCTCGAGCATGTGGCCGAGCGCGTCGGCCGCGACCTGCCGCTCGAGCCGGCCGATCGGCTCTTTGCAGGCTACGAGGCCATCCAGCTCCTGCCGGTCGAGCCCACCACCGTCTATGAGGCGGGTCCCGATTTTTGGACCGAGGAGGACGGCGAGGCGGACGGCGTGATCACCGTCGATCTTCGGCGGCCGGACACGACCAATTGGGGCTATGACGTGGTGATCGCCGGTATGGCGGCGGTCAATCCCGCGCTGCTCGAGAGCGGACGGCCCGACGAGCTCGCCGATCTCGCCGCCGTTCTCCACAACTGGCCCAAGAAGCCGAAGCGGCTGATCTTCGACGTGGTCTACGGCCATGCGGACAATCAGGGGCTGGACGTCCTCAACAGCCACTTCTTCGCCGGGCCCAACATGTACGGCCAAAACATCAACTACAGGAACTGGACGGTGCGCGCGATCCTGCTCGAGATGCAGCGGCGCAAGGTGGACTTCGGTGCCGATGGCGTGCGCGTGGACGGCGCGCAGGACTTCAAGTGGTGGGACAGCCAGGCCGAGCAGAACCGGCACGACGACGAGTATCTCCAGTCCATGTCCGACGTGGTGCAATCTGTCGGCGGCGCGCACTACCGCCCATGGTTCATCTTCGAGGACGGCCGGCCCTGGCCGCAGGAGGACTGGGAGCTGTCGTCCACCTATCGCGCCGTGATCGAGGCGCAGCGCGACGACGACGTTTTCCAGTGGGGCCCGCTCACCTTCGCCCACAACACGCCTTTCCTCTACACTGTCTGGCTTTCGAAATGGTGGCGTATCCGGGAGATCCTGGAGCACGGGGAGAACTGGATCTCGGGCTGCGCGAACCATGACACGCTGCGCCGCGGCACGCAGATCAACCCCAAG